>DATAOO010000350.1:0-4133 GCA_036265695.1 Pseudonocardia sp.
CAGCCCGTCAAGATCGACAACGACCTCTACGTGCGCGACTACTCGCGCTGCATCCTCTGCTACAAGTGCGTCAAGGCGTGCGGCACCGACGCCCAGTTCACCTTCGCCATCACCGCGGCCGGGCGCGGGTTCGACGCCCGCATCGCCACCGAGTTCGACACCCCGCTGCCCGACTCGGCGTGCGTCTACTGCGGCAACTGCATCGGCGTCTGCCCCACCGGCGCGCTGGTCTCCCGCCGCGAGTACGACCTGCGCGAGGCCGGCGACTGGCACCCCGAGGAGGAGACGGTCACGACGACGATCTGCTCGTTCTGCGGGGTGGGGTGCAACCTCGAGCTGCACGTCCAGCAGAACGAGATCGTCAACGTGACGAGCCCGGCCGACCACTCGGTGACCCACGGCCACCTCTGCATCAAGGGCCGGTTCGGTTTCCAGCACGTCCAGAACCTCCCGGAAGGCTGAACACGGTCAGCGCCTCCGCGGGTCGGGCCTCCCCCCAGAGGTAGCCCTGGCCGAACCGGCAGCCGAGCTCGCGCAGTGCCGCCACCTCGGCCTCGGTCTGCACGCCTTCGGCCACGGCGGTCAGGCCGAAGGCGTCGACCACGGCCAGCAGCGCCGCCGCGATGCGGCGTTGGTTCGGGTCGGAGTCCAGCCCGGTGACCAGCGACCGGTCGATCTTGATGACGTCGACGAACTTGCGGCGGACGTAGCCGAGGGAGGAGCACCCCGTGCCGAAGTCGTCGATCGCGACGCCGATGCCCGCGGCGTGCAGGGCCTCCATCGCCTGCAGGGTCGGCGGGTCCTCGCCCATCATCTGGGTCTCGGTGATCTCCAGCAGCACGTCGGCGGCGTTCACCTCGTGGCGGCTGAGGCAGGCCAGCACGTCGTCGGCGAAGCCGGGGGTGCGGAACGTGATCGGCGAGACGTTCACGTGCACGCGCAGCGGTGCCGCCCCGGGCCGCAGCGCGCGCCAGGCCGCCACCTGGGCCACGGCGGAGTCGAGCACCCAGCCGTCGAGCGCGACGATCAGGCCGGTCTCCTCGGCCACGGGAATGAACGAGTCGGCCGAGCGCAGCCCGTCGGTCGGGTGCCGCCAGCGCAGCAGCGCCTCGACGGAGGTCACCCGCCCGGTCGGCAGCTCGACGATCGGTTGGTAGTAGGTGACGAACTCGTTGCCCGACAGCGCGGCGCGCAGCTCGTCGGCCTGGCGGAGCCTGCGCAGCGCCGCGACGTGCATCGTGGGCTCGTAGACCGACGCGCCGCCGCGCCCGTGCGACTTCGCCACGTACATCGCGGTGTCGGCGTCCCGGAGCAGGATGCCCGCGGACTGAGCGCGCTCCGCGAAGCGCACGCCGATGCTGGCGCTGATCCAGCAGGTCTGGCGGCCCGCGCGCACGGGCACCTGCAGCGCGGCCATGATCCGCTCGGCGACGTCGAGGACCTGTGCTTCGGTGGCGTCCACGACGACGACGGCGAACTCGTCGCCACCGAGTCGCGCCACGGTGTCGGTGCCGCGGCAGACCGCCCGCAACCGCCGGGCCACCTCCACCAGCAGCTCGTCGCCGACGGCGTGGCCGAAGCTGTCGTTGACGGCCTTGAACCCGTCGAGGTCGAGCACCAGCACGGCGGGCAGGTGGGCGCCGGGCCCGGCGCCCGCCACGGCCTCGTCGATGCGCTCGGCCAGAAGGGCGCGGTTGGCGAGATCGGTCAGCGGGTCGTAAAGGGCGAGGCGCTCCAGCTGGCGGTGCGCGTCGGCGAGCTGGCGGGTGCGCTCGGCCACCCGGCCTTCGAGGTGCTTGTTGAGCGCTTCCAGCTCCTCGGCCAGCATGTTGACGCCGACGATCACGGCGTCGATGTCGTCGGAGTTGGGCGAAGGCCGCATGCGGGCGGCGAGTTCGCCGGACGCGAGCCGCACGACCAGCTCGACGAGCTGCTCCAGGCGCGGATCAGGCTGCGGCGTCGCCATCGGCACACACCGCGAGGGGGCGATCACTTTCCGCAGGAGAACCCATTGCGCAAGAGCGTAGACGGCGCAACCCGTCGTGATCGACTGGTTGGCGGCGCGTCACGTTCTAGGGTGACTACCGTAGCCGGGTGAACGCGCGTCTGACCCTGGTCGCCCATGCGTCCACGGCGGCGACGGCACGTGCGCTGTTCTCGCGCGACGAGGGCCTGGAGCCGCGCGGGGCGGCCGCCGCCGCGGCGGCGAGCGCTCCCCGGCGGATCACCCGGGCGGTGTGCTCCCCGGCGCGCGCTGCCGTCGAGACGGCCACGGCGCTCGGCCTCGCCGCGACCGTCGACGCGCGGTTGGCGGACTGGCACCTCGGGGAGTGGCGGGGTCGCGCGCTCGACGACGTCGCGGCCGCCCACCCGGCGGAGGTGGCGGCGTGGCTCGCCGACCCCGACGCCGTGCCGCACGGCGGGGAGTCGCTCACCGCGCTGCTGGCCCGCGTGGCGGGCTGGCTGGCCGGGGTGGACCTGACCGCCGGGCCGGAAGCGTCCGCACGCGCGCGCGGTTCGGGCCGCGGGGCGGCGTCGGCGGCCGCGCGGGGATCAGGTGGTTCGGCCGGTGGGGCGGGGTCGACGGGCGCGTGCGTTTCGGGCGGTTCGGCTGCTGGGGCGGGGCCTGCGGGCGGTGCTGCGGTCGGGCACACCGTGGCCGTCACGCACGCGGCCGTGGTGCGGGCCGCGGTGGTCGTGACGCTCGGCGCGCCGCCTGCCGGGTTCTGGCGGATCGACGTCGCGCCGCTCACGGCGACCGTGCTGCGCGGCGGCCCGGGGCGGTGGACGGTGCGCGGCACCGCCCTTCCCCTCGACCCGTCGCCGGGTGGAAGGTGAACCGCGCCGGCGTCGACGCCGTGGAGGGGAGCATGGCCGTGCACACCGACCCGCCCGTCGCCGCCACGACCGCGGTCGATGCGGCGGGTGCCGCCGCCCGTTTCGCGGAGCTGATGGACGGCTACCTGGGCACCCAACTCCTGTACGTCGCAGCCGAGTTGGACCTCATGGAGGCGCTTCGGGGCGCGCCCCGCTCCGCCGCGGAGGCGGCGGAGGTGGTCGGGGCGGATCCGCCGACGCTGGAGCGGGTGCTGCGGGGGCTCGCCGCGTACGGCGCGGTCGTCGAGCACCCCGGGCGGCGGTTCGCGGTGGCGCCGCTCGGTGAGCTGCTGTGCGCCGACCGCCCCGGCGCGCAGCGCGGCGCCGTGCTCGCGCGCGGGCAGGTGTACTACGCCGCGGTGGGCGGGCTGCTCGCCGCGGTCCGGTCGGGCGGCGTGCCCTTCGAGTCCGTCCACGGGGAGCGGTTCTTCGCGCACCTCGGTGCGCACCCGGAGCTGGTCGGCGCGTTCCAGGCGTCGATGCGCGACCGCTCGGCCCGGGAGGCCGCCGCCGTCGTCGCGGCCTACGACTTCGCGGCGTTCCGGGAGGTCGTCGACGTCGGCGGCGGGGGCGGGGTGCTCTTGAAGGCCGTCCTCGACGCGGCGCCGGGTGTGTCTGGCGTGCTGTTCGACCGTCCAGAGGTGGCCGCGCGGTCGCCGCTGCCCGCGGTGGCGGGCGACTTCTTCGTCGAGGTGCCTGCGGGCGCCGACGCGTACCTCCTGTCGCGGGTCATCCACGACTGGTCCGACGCCGACGCCGTCGCGATCCTGCGGACCTGCCGCCGGGCGATGAGCGACTCCGCCCGGTTGCTGCTCGTGGAGGCCGAGATGCCCGAGCGGGCGGCCGACCACCCGGCCGCCATACGGATGGACCTGCACATGCTCGCGTTGCTGGGCGGCCGGGAGCGCACCCGCGCGGAGTACGCCGCGCTGCTCGCCGAGGCCAACCTGCGCCTCACGACGGTCGTGCCCGCCGACCCGGCGTCGGGTGTGCACGTGTTCGAGGCCCGCCCGGCCTGATCACCGGACGAGGACCACGATCAGGGTGCGCGGGCCGTGGACGCCCTCGACGCGTTCCAGCTCGATGTCGCTGGTCGCTGACGGGCCGCTGATGAACGTGAGGGGTCGGTCGGCGGTCAGCGCGGCGATCAGCTCGGGGACGGAATGCACGACCTGCTCGGCGCGCACGACGCAGACGTGGACGTCGGGCACGAGGGTGAGGGCGCGGCGGCCCTGGTCGGGCGAGCCGTCGAGGGC
>DATAOO010000351.1:0-4177 GCA_036265695.1 Pseudonocardia sp.
AACCCCTCGAACGGATCCGGGTCGGCGACCGGCACACCAGCCGGGCCCGCACGATCACCGAGACCGACGTGGTGTCGTTCGCCATGTTCACGGGCGATTGGCACCCGATCCACACCGACGTCCCCTACGCCGAGGCCGACCCGCGGTTCCGCGGGCGGATCGCGCACGGCGCGCTGGTGCTGTCGGTCGCGCTCGGGCTGGTGGAGTTCGACCCGGTGGCCATGAAGGCGTTCTACGGGATCGACGCGCTGCGGTTCGTGGCGCCGGTGCGCATCGGCGACACGCTGCACGTCGAGACCGAGGTGCTCGACGTGCGGCCTCGGGGCGGTGACGACGGCGCGGACGGCGTGGTGGCCTCGCGGTTCGTCGTCCTCACCCAGCACGGCACGGAGGTGCTGGTGGCCACCCTGAAGTGCCTGGTCGCGAAGGAGGGCGCCGCGTGACGCTCGCCGTGCGCAGCCTCATGTTCGTGCCCGGCGGCCGTGCCGTGGACCTGCTCCCGAAGCTGGCCCGCAGCAGGCCCGACGTCGCCGTCGTCGACCTGGAGGACGCCGTCGCGCCGGGCGGCAAGGACGCGGCGCGCGACGCCGTTGTGGCCGCGGTCGCGGAGCGGCCCGCGGCGGGCGCGGTGCTGGTGCGGATCAACGGGTTCGGCACGCCGTGGCACGCGGCCGACCTCGCCGCCGTGGCGGCCGCGCCCGTCGACGGGGTGGTGCTGCCCAAGTACGAGCACGTCGACCAGCTGCGGTCCGTCCGGGCGGCGCTGCCCGCGGGCGCGCTGGTGGTGGTCGGGCTGGAGAGCGCGCTGGGGATCGCCGACGCCCGACCGCTGCTCGCCGAGCGCCCGGACGCCGCCTACGTCGGCACCGAGGACCTGATCGCGGACCTCGGCGGGCGACGCACGGCCGCGGGCACCGAGGTGCTCTACGCGCGCAGCCACGTCGTGCTCGCCGCGCGCCTCGCGGGTGTGCCCGCGATCGACCAGGTCGTCGCCGCCGTCCGCGACACCGAGGCGTTCCGCGTCGACGCCGAGCAGGCCCGCGACCTCGGCTACCACGGCAAGATCTGCCTCCACCCGCTGCAGGTGCCGCTCGCGCACGCCGCGTTCACGCCGTCCGAGGGGGAGCTGGCGCACGCCCGCGCGGTGCTCGCCGCCGCGGCAGGCGGGGTCGGTCTGGTGGACGGGCAGATGGTGGACGGTGCGCACATCGCCATGGCGCGGGGCGTGCTGGCGCGGGCGGGGGCGTCGTGAGGACCGGATTGATGATGCCGCCGCACACCCCCCTCGACCGGTTGTTGCCGCGGGCCCGCCGCGCCGAGGAACTCGGGTACGACGTCGTCGCCTGCGGCGAGCACGTCTTCTTCCACGCCCCGACGACCAACGCCCTCGTCGCGCTGGCCGGGATCGCGGGCGTCACCCGCCGGGTGCGGCTGCTCAGCGCGGTGACCGTGCTGCCGGTCTACCCGGGAGCGCTCGCGGCGAAGATGGTCGCCACCCTCGACGGGATCAGCGGCGGCCGGTTCGAGCTGGGGGTCGGTGTCGGCGGCGAGTTCCCCGCCGAGCTGGCGGCGTGCGGCGTCGACCCGGCCGAGCGCGGCCCGCGCACCGACGAGGCGCTGGAGATCATGACCCGGCTGTTCGCGGGCGAGGAGGTGCGCTTCGCGGGCCGGTTCGCCCGGCTCGACGGGCTGCGGCTGGACCCGCTGCCGGTGCAGCGCCCCGGTCCGCCGGTCTGGGTCGGCGGCCGTCGGCCCGCGTCGTTGCGGCGGGCGGCCCGGTTCGCCGACGTGTGGCTGCCGTACATGGTCGATCCCGAGCGGTTCGCCGCGGGCCTCGCCGAGGTGCGCGCGCAGGCGACGGCGCTGGGCAGGCCCGCGCCCGCGGGAGCGCTGTTCTGCTGGAGCAACGTCGGCGCCGACGGGCCCGCCGCCCGCCGCGACGCCCTCGACACGCTGGCCGCCACCTACCGCCAGGACTTCACCCCGCTCGCCGACCGCTACGTCCCCGCGGGCACCCCGGACACCGTCACCGCGAGGCTGCGGGAGTTCGCCGAGGCGGGCGTCGAGACCGTGCTGTTCGCGCCCGCCTGCCCCGACGACCGGCTCGACCTGGCCGTCGAGACGTTCGCCCGCGAGGTCGCCCCGGCACTGCGGGAGGTGTCGTGCTGACCGGCGAGCCGCCCCGTCCGCTGCGGACCGTGCTGGTGGCCAACCGCGGCGAGATCGCGGTGCGCGTGATCCGGGCCGCCCGCGACGCCGGGCTGCGCAGCGTCGCCGTGCACGGCGGCCCCGATCGCGGCGCGCTGCACGTCCGCGAGGCCGACACCGCGGTCGCCCTGGACGGCGACGACCCCGCGTCCACCTACCTCGACCCGAAGGCGGTGCTGGCTGCTGCGGTCGAGGCGGGCGCCGACGCCCTCCACCCCGGCTACGGGTTCCTGTCGGAGGACGCGGGCTTCGCCCGCGCCGTGCTCGACGCCGGTCTGGTGTGGATCGGCCCGCCGCCTGCCACGATCCGCGATCTCGGCGACAAGGTCGTCGCCCGGCGGATAGCGCGGGAGGCCGGGGCGCCGCTTGCCGACGGCACCCCGGATCCGGTCCGCGACGCAGGCGAGGTCACGGCGTTCGCCCGCGAGCACGGGCTGCCGCTGGTCGTGAAGGCGGCGCACGGCGGCGGCGGGCGCGGCCTCGTCGTGGTGAGGGACATCGCCGAGATCCCCGACGCGTTCGCCCGCGCCACCCGCGAGGCGACCGCGGCGTTCGGGCGTGGCGAGTGCTTCGTCGAGCGCTTCCTCGACCGCGCCCGGCACGTCGAGGCCCAGGTGCTGGCGGACGAGCACGGCACGGTGCTCGTGCTCGGCCTGCGCGACTGCTCCCTGCAACGGCGCAACCAGAAGCTCGTGGAGGAGGCGCCCGCGCCGTTCCTCACCGCCGAGCAGGAGGCCGAGCTGCGGGCCTCGGCCGCGCGGATCTGTCGCGCGGCGGGCTACGTCGGCGCGGGCACCGTCGAGTACCTGCTCGGCGCCGACGGCACGCTGTCGTTCCTGGAGGTCAACACCCGACTCCAGGTGGAGCACCCGGTCACCGAGGAGTCGCTCGGCGTCGACCTCGTCGCCGAGCAGTTCCGCATCGCCGGTGGTGCCGCGCTCACCGGTGACCTGCCGCCCGCACGGGCGCACAGCATCGAGTTCCGCATCACGGCCGAGGATCCCGCGCTGGGCTTCCGACCGGTACCCGGCCCGCTCACGCGCTTCCGCATGCCGACCGGGCCGGGGGTGCGCCTCGACTCCGGCGTGGAGGAGGGCGACGCCGTCGACGGCCGCTTCGACTCCATGATCGCCAAGCTCGTCGTCACCGGCCGGGACCGTCCGGAGGCGCTGCGACGGGCCCGCCGGGCGCTCGCGGAAGCCCGCATCGAGGGAGTGCCCACGCCCCTTGCCTTCTACCGGGAGGTCGTCGAGCACCCCGACTTCACCGCTGTCGACGGGCGGTTCGCGGTGCACAACCGATGGGTCGAGCAGGAGGCGGCGGAGCTGCTGGAGCCGGAGCCCGCCGTGGACGACCTGCTCACGGTGCGCGTGGGCCGCAGGCTGATGGTCGTGCCCGCGCCGGGCGTGGCCGCACTCGGCGAGCGCGCCGCACCGATCCGCCGGGAGTCCGCGGCGTTGCGCTTGGCCGAGGCGGGCGAGATCGCGGGTGCGGCCGTCACCGCGCCCATGCAGGGCACGATCGTGCACGTCGCGGTCTCCGACGGGCAGGCGATCGCGCGGGGCGAGCTCGTCGCCGTGCTGGAGGCGATGAAGATGGAGAACCGCGTCCTCGCCCACCGCGACGGCATCGTCGGTGGCGTCGAGACCGCGGCGGGTGCGTCCCTCAGCGCGGGCGCCGTCATCTGCCGGATCGACGACGCCCCCGACCCGACGCCCTGACGACTGGGTGATCTGAGACGCACGCATGCGGGCGAGCGTTGATCATCGCGCGGCGGGGTGGGAACGCGGCGAGAATGGTGGCGTGGCCCGTCCGCGTCCTCAGGTACCCGGTCCCGGGCAGGAGTCGGTCTGGGACTACCCGCGGCCGCCACGGGCGGAGCCGGTGCGGCGGCGGGCCGTGCTGCGCTACGGCGGTGTCGTCGTGGCCGACACCGACGACCTCGTTCGTGTGCTGGAGACGAGCCATC
>DATAOO010000352.1:0-7498 GCA_036265695.1 Pseudonocardia sp.
GGGCCGCGCCCTTGAGCGCGATCGGCGCGCTGTGGTTGGACTTGAGGCTGAACATCAGCAGTGGTGGAGCGGTGACGGCGTCCGCCGCCGTCGCCACGAGCACGGCGCCCGCGACACACGTCAGGACGGCGGCGAGCGCGACAGCGGGACGGCGGAGGCGTCCGGGCTTCGCCGCGGCGGCGCCGGGGGTGACGGGGAGGAAGGGGGCCGGTGTGACCCGCCGGGACCGGGTTTGGCGAGAGGTCCGTGGTCACCGGGGGAGCGGTGTCGGGCGCGGAGCCGTTCGCGCGGTCTAAGCGTTCCCGTCGAAGAGGCTCGTGACCGAGCCGTCGTGGAACACCTGGTGGATCGCCTCGGCGAGGAGCGGCGCGATCGACAGCACGGTCATCGTCGGGAAGCGCTTCTCGTCCGGGATCGGAAGGGTGTCGGTGAAGATCACCTCACGGGCGCCGCACGTGGCCAGGCGCTCGCTCGCGGGCCCCGAGAGCACGCCGTGCGTGGCCGCGACGACCACGTCCTTCGCGCCGTGCCCGAGCAACGCCTGCACCGCCTTCGCCACCGTACCACCGGTGTCGATCATGTCGTCGATGACGACGCACATCCGCCCCTGGATGTCGCCCACCACCCGGTTGGCGCGCGACTCGTTGGGCCGCAACGGGTCGCGGGTCTTGTGGATGAACGCCACCGGGGTGCCGCCGAGCGTCTCGGCCCACCGCTCGGCGAGGCGCACGCGCCCCGAGTCCGGCGACACGACCGTGAGCTCCTGGTCGGCGTAGGTGCGGCTGACGTGCTCGGCGAGCACCGGCAGCGCGAAGAGGTGGTCGACGGGCCCGTCGAAGAAGCCCTGGATCTGCGCGGTGTGCAGGTCGACGGTCATGATCCGGTCGGCGCCCGCGACCTTGAACAGATCCGCCACGAGCCGCGCCGAGATCGGCTCCCGCCCGCGGTGCTTCTTGTCCTGGCGCGAGTAGCCCCAGAACGGCATGACCACGGAGATGCGCTTGGCCGACGCGCGCTTCAGCGCGTCCACCATGATCAGCTGCTCCATGATCTGGTCGTTGATCGGCGCGGAGTGGCTCTGCAGCACGAACGCGTCGCTGCCGCGCACCGACTCCTCGAAGCGCACGAAGATCTCGCCGTTGGCGAACGAGTAGGCCGACTGCGGGGTGATCGTGACGTCGAGCTGCTTCGCGACCTGCTCGGCCAGCTCGGGGTGGGCCCGTCCGGAGAAGAGCATGAGGCTCTTCTTCGTCATGGCCGTCCTGGAACTCACTGCTGGTTCAACCTCTCGGTGGCGGCCCGTGCGGCCTCGGCGGCGGGGGTGTCGGGACGGTTCTTCTCCACCCAGCCTTCGATGATGCGTTGGGGCCCACCGGATACGGCCAGCGCGCCCGGTGGCACGTCGTGCTTGAGGACGGCGCCCGCCCCGGTGTAGGCCCCGTCGCCGACGGAGAGCGGCGCGATGAACTTCGTGTCGGAGCCGGTGCGCACGTGCGAGCCGATCGTGGTGCGGTGCTTGCGGATGCCGTCGTAGTTGACGAACGTCGAGCTGGCGCCGATGTTGGAGTGCTCGCCGATCGTCGCGTCGCCGACGTAGGTGAGGTGCGGCACCTTCGAGCCCTCGCCGATCTCGGCGTTCTTGACCTCGACGAACGTGCCGATCTTGCCGCGCTCGCCGAGCCGCACGCCGGGCCGGAGGTAGGCGAACGGGCCGACCGACGCGCCCGCGCCGATCTCGGAGTCGCTGCCGTGGGTGCGCACCACGCGGGCGCCGGGCCCGACCACGACGTCGGTGAGCGTGGTGTCCGGCCCGATCTCCGCGCCGCCGCCGACCGTCGTCGCGCCGTGCAGCTGCGTGCCCGGGCGCAGCACGACGTCGCGCTCCAGCTGCACCTGGACGTCCACCCACGTGGTGCGGGGGTCGACCACGGTGACGCCGGAGCGCATCCACTTCTCCAGCAGCCTGCGGTTGAGCTCGGCGCCCAGCTCGGCGAGCTGGACGCGGTCGTTGGCCCCGCGCACCTGCCACTCGTCGGGGCAGATCACGCCGCGCACCTGGAGGCCGTCGTCGTGCGCGATCTTGATGAGGTCGGTGAGGTAGAGCTCGCCCTGGTTGTTCGCCGTCGAGAGCCGCCCGAGGCCGTCGCTGAGGAACGCGCCGTCGAACGCGTACACGCCGGAGTTGACCTCGCGGATCGCCCGCTCCTCCGCGGTGGCGTCGGCCTGCTCGACGATCCGGGTGACGGTGCCGTCCGTCTCACGCACGACGCGGCCGTAGCCGGTGGGGTCGGCGAGCTCGGTGGTGACCAGGGTGACCGCCGCCCCGGACGCCGTGTGCTCGGCCATCAGCGCGGCGAGCGTGTCGGCGCTCAGCAGGGGCACGTCGCCGTACGTGACGAGCACGGGGCCGGTGATGCCGCCGGGCAGCTCGGCGAGCCCGCACTGCACCGCGTGCCCGGTGCCCAGCCGCTGCTCCTGCACGGCCACGGTGACCGGGCGGGCCAGCTCGACGCCGAGTGCGGTGACGGCCTCCCGCACCTGATCGCCGCCGTGCCCGAGCACCACGACGAGCTGCTCGGGGGCTAGCTCGGCGACCGCGTGCACGGCGTGCCCGAGCAGGCTGCGTCCCCCGATCGGGTGGAGGACCTTGGGTACGGCCGAGCGCATCCGGGTGCCCTCGCCCGCAGCCAGGATGAGTGCGGCGCCCGGCCGCGAGCGGTCGGTCATCCAGACCAAACTCCCTGGGTTCGACGGCGCGCCCGCCGAAAGCGGCGGACGGGTGCATCGTACGGCGTCGCCCAGCGGCGCTCGGAAACCCTGTGCCGCTCGGCCGGCGCCACCCGCGCTTGCTTGCGCTCAGCGGTCAGGCGACTCCGAACGGGTGAGAAGTTCCGCGATCTTCGACCGTTTGCCGTCTTGCTCGCACCGGTTGGCTCACGATGCGTGAGTCAGTGAACATCCCGCGCGTCCTAGCGTTCATAAGGTACGGACAGCGCCGACCGTCAAGGAGCACTCATGCCCACCCGCACCGCCCGCACGGCCTGGAACGGCACCCTCGAGCAGGGCTCCGGCCAGGTGGAACTCACGAGCAGCGGCGTCGGCACGTACGAGGTGAGCTTCCCGAAGCGCGCTGCCGACGACGCCGGGGGCACGACGAGCCCCGAAGAGCTGATCGCCGCCGCGCACTCCTCGTGCTACGCGATGCAGCTCTCGGCGTTGATCGCGCAAGGGGGCGGCACGCCGCAGTCACTGGACGTGCAGGCCGACGTCACGCTGGGCCCCGACCCGGCGGGCGGCTTCGCCATCTCCGGCATCAAGATCACCGTCCGCGGTGAGGTCGAGGGGATGGACGAGGCCAAGTTCAAGGAGGTCGCCGAGGCCGCCAAGGCGGGCTGCCCGGTGAGCAAAGCGCTCACGGGCACGACGATCACGCTGGACGCGGGCCTCGACTGAGGCGCGCGGGGAGGAATTGAGGGGGGATTGATGAGGTGCACGGGTAACGGGCGTCCGCCCGAGCCGCCGCAGCCGCGACCGAACGGTCGCTGAACCGGCTAGGCACACCGACACCACGGGGCGGGACCGGCACGGCTCCCGCCCCGTCGTCGTGCGGTGAGTCGTACGTTTCGACGTTCCGAATCGGCCGTTTCACCGTGGTGCGGGCGGCGGACCCGGCACGCCCCACGGCTGCTGCTGCTGGGGGTAGGGCGGCCCGGTGGGTGCGGGCGGCGCCGCGGGTGGCACGGCCCGCGGGCCTGCGACGCCCATCGACGTCAGCACCAGCACGCCCGTCAACAGCGCGGGCACCTGCAGGCTCGTCATGATCGCCAGGCCGCCGCTGAACGCCTGCCCGATCCCGAGCTGGTAGGTCCAGGACGGTGCGACCAGCCCCAGAACGGTGAGCAGCAACGTGACCGCCGCTCCGGTCAGCGGCGCGGCCACCGACATCCGGCGGAAGATCGCTACCGCCCCGATCGCGGCGCCGCCGATCAGCAGCAGTGCCGTGCCCAGCAGCAGCGGCCCGCGGGTGAGCTGCTCGACGGCGCGGCGGGTGAGCCCGAGCCCAGCGGCGATCACGACGATGCCGACGAACGTGCCGAAGAACCCGACCGCGATCCCACCCAGGTGCCGCATGATCGGTCACCGTGGCAGTTCGACCCTACGGCGGCAAGCCCGCCGGTTCGTCCCGGCGGGGCCGGGCTGGGAGGCTGGCGGGATGCAGATGACGCGGGCGGGGCAGATGGTCGCGTTGGGCCGCGTCGAGTTCGTCGAGGCGCCGGTCGAACCGCTCCGCGAGGGCGACCTGCTCGTCCGGTCGCGGTTCGCGTCGATCTGTGGCTCGGACCTGCACGTCGTCAACCACGGCGTCGAAACCCACCCCGATCTGTGGGCGCCCGGCTATCCGGGGCACGAGGGCGTCGGTGAGGTCGTCGAGTCGCGGGCGCCGGGGTACGCGCCCGGCGACCGCGTGCTGGTGGTGCCGCCCGTCCCGGAGTCGCGCTGCTTCGCGGAGTGGCAGCGCGTCCGCGCGGCATCGACCATCCGGCTGGAGGGCGACCTGCCGCCGCTGGCCGAGGTGCTGATGGCGCAGCAGCTCGGCACCGTGCTGTTCGCGGCCCGGCAGCACCCGTGGGAGGTCGCGGGGCGCACGGTCGTCGTGATCGGTCAGGGTTCGGCCGGGATGTTCTGGGCGTGGACGCTCAAGCGGGCGGGCGCGGCCCGGGTGATCGTGGCCGACCGCGCGCCTGCCCGGCTGGCGGCGTCGCGGCACTTCGGCGCCGACGTCGTCGTGGACGTGCGCACCGACGACCTCGCCGCGGCCGTGCTGGACCACACCGCGGGCGAAGGCGCCGATTTCGTCGTCGAGGCCGTCGGCCGGAAGGAGACCCTCCTCCAGTCGATCTCGCTGTGCCGCACCGGCGGCCGCCTGTACTGGTTCGGGCTGCCCGACACGAACGACCCGGTCCCCATCGACTTCCGGTTGTTCTTCCGGCGCAAGCTGTCGGCGTGCTCGACCTACGGCGCGCAGGTCGAGCCGGATCTGGTGTCCTTCCGGCTGGCGCTCGAACACATCCGCCGGGGAGAGATCGACGTGCGGCCGCTGCTCAGCCACGTGCTGCCGGTGGAGGAGATCGAACACGCCTTCCAACTGGCCGACCACGCCGCCGACGGCGTGCTCAAGGTGTCGATCTCGTTCTGAGCCTCAGTTCCGGTCGCCGGGGCGCCCCATCTCCGAGCGGGTCGGATCCCTCGGCACGTCACCCCAACCGCAGACGCTGCTCGCGTAGACCTTCGCGGGGTCGTACTCGGACTGCCAGAACAACACCTCGGATGTGTCGCCGTCGGCGCGCGCGAAGCCGATGTTCCGCGATATCCAGTTCAAACCGGCTACGGCCTGCGTGCACGCGGCACTGGGCTTGGCTTCCGCGCTGCCGGCGAACTGCCGAAGGCGATGGGGGCGACGGCCGCGACGACGACAACGCGTCGGGCGGCGAGACGGCGTTCCATGATCGAAGTTCCTTTCGCATCGACGTCGCCTGATGGTGCCGAGCGAAAGCAGATCGGGCAGTAGGGCAAACCCGCAGTCCGGCGGAGCCAACCCGCCGTTCTGCAGCCCATGCCGAGCACGTCGCCGCGGGTGTCCAATAGGGACTACCATCGCAGGATGTCCGCCCAGGTGCCGCCGTTCGCCGTGCAGGCGGGCGAGGGCGAGTCCCTCGAGGCGCCGACCGGCGACGTGGTCACGATCAAGGCCCACACACGGAACACCAACGGTTCGATGAGCGTGCACGAGATCGCGATCGCGCCGATGAGCGGACCCGCGATCCACACCCACCTGCGCGAGGACGAGCTGTGGTGGGTCCTGGAGGGCGAGTTCCGGTTCAAAGCGGGCGACGCGATCTTCCACGCGGCGGCGGGCGGCATGGCGTTCGGCCCGCGCAACGTCCCGCACGCCTTCCAGAACGTCGGCGACACCCGCGGTCGCCTGTTGGTGATCACCACCCCGTCCGGCCTGGAGCGGTTCTTCGAGCAGTTCGCCGCGTCTCCCGGTGGTCCGGATGTGCTCGCCGAGGTCGGGATCGCGAACTGGATCGACTTCGTGGGCCCGCCCCTCGCCGTCTCCGACCCGATCTGATCCCCTCCGTCGGGTGCGCCGGAACCCTGTCAGGTGAGGGCGAGGACCAGCGCGGCAGCGGCGGCTCGGTCGCTCCCCGGCGGGAAGTCGGTCGTGCGGGTGCGGTGCTGGAGCAGTTCGCGGTCTGCGCGCGACCACCGGTTCCAGATGTCCCTCGCCAGCACGAGGGCCTGGTACTGCTCGTTCGCCGAGAGCGGAGACGAGATGGCCGAGGCGAGCAGCGCGGCGTCGGTCGTCGACGGATCGCCCTGCATCATCCCGATAGCGAGCGTTCGCAGCACCGGTGAGCCGTGCAGGAACAGCGCTCGCACCTCGGCGGCCGGGATCTTGTTGGCGAACGCGAACGCCCGCGCCCGCCGCACGACCGAGTCCTGCAGGTGCACTCGCGCGGCCCTGAACTCCTCCTTCTCGCGGAGCTCGGTGTTGACGACGCCGTAGGCGGCCGCGTAGTCGGCCAGTCCGGAGGACTCCAGCAGCGACGCGGCCTTGGGTGCGCCCGCGGCGGCGGCGTCCGCCGTCAGCTTGAGCGTCATGCCCTCGGTGCTGACCCCGACTTCGGTCAGCCGCGGGAGGACGGCAGCCGCGATCAACAGCGCGAAACCGCCGACGAGCGCGGCGACCGCTGCGGTCTCGCTCTGCAGCACGAACGTCGCCGCGCCCCCGCCGACCAGGGCGAGGAACCCGAAGAGGCCGATCGCGACCTGGACGAGCGAACCGGGAACGCCCGGCCTTCCGCCGCTTGCGCCCGTCCGGCCTGGCTCACGATCCACGTCCTCGCCCATGGGCTCGATAACGAGCGCCCGATGCATCGCGATACGCGGGTGATCGGTCTCTGCTCCGCCGCCAGGATTCGAACCTGAACCATCAGAACCAAAATCTGAGGTGCTGCCATTACACCACGGCGGACAGAGCTCCATCCTGACACGCCCGGCCCGGCGGCCGTGCCCCCCACCCGGGTCCTGCGGAAACGCCATGCCGTGCGTGGAACACTGGCGGCCGTGCTCGGAGTGGATCTCACGCTGAAAGCTACTCGACCCGCCGACCCGATCGGGGGAACCGCGGTATGACGACCGACAACGCGACCCGGGCCGAGGCGGACGTCGCCGCCGCGCCCCTCGTCACGTGCAGGCTTTGCGGGTCGACCGACCTGCGCAGCTTCCTCGACCTGGGCGCCACCCCGCCGTGCGAGCTGTTCCTCACCGCCGCGGCCGTCGAGGAGCCGGAGCCCACCTACCCGTTGCACGTGCGGGTGTGCGAGCGCTGCCTGCTCGCCCAGATCCCGCCGCTGATCACGCCCGAGGACACGTTCACCGAGTACGCCTACTTCTCCTCCTTCTCCACCTCCTGGGTCGAGCACGCCCGCCG
>DATAOO010000353.1:0-29195 GCA_036265695.1 Pseudonocardia sp.
TCCAGCGCGCTCCTCAGACGAAGGCAGCGCGGCGGGCCCGCCACGCGCGGAGCCGACGCCAGCCCCGCAGCACCCGCGACCACAGCAGCACGAGCAACAGGATGCCCGTCACCAGCAGCAGGGCGGCGATCGCCAGCACCAGGCCGGGGTTGAGGACCGCGAGCGACGTGACCCCGGCGACCGCGACGTCCTCGCCGACGCTCACGGTGATGTTGCTCGCGGGCTCGGGCGAGGTGTTGACGATCAGCCGCAAGCCGCCCTTCACCAGGTGCGAGACCAACGCGGCGGCACCGCCGCACGCGGCCAGGATCGCCTGCTCCAGCGTGGGCGCGTCCTGCGCGATGAGCAGCCCGATGACCGCGCCCACGGTGGGGCGGATCGCGGTGGAGACGGCGTCCCAGAGCGAGTCGAAGTACGGGACCTTGTCGGCCACCAGCTCGACGAGGTACAGGACGGCGGCCACGACGAGCACGTCGGTGCGCGTGAGGCCTTCGGGAATGCCCGCGACCTCGGTGAAGCGCCCGATGAGACCCAGGACGAGCACCACCAGGTAGGCGTTGATCCCGCTCGCCCACCCGCTGGTCAGAACGACCGGCAGCAGCTCCACCGGATCGAATGTACCTACACGATGCCTTGCCGCGTCGCGGTGTAGACGATCTCGGTGCGGCGGCGGACCTCGAGCTTGTCGCGCAGGTTGCGCACGTGGAACTTCACGGTGGCCTCGCTGATCACCAGCCGCCGTCCGATCTCGCGGTTGGACATCCCCACCGCGAGCAGGCGCAGCACCTGGTTCTCCCGCTCGGTGAGGGTCGCGGCGCCGAGGCCGCGCACCGGCAGGGGGTCGTCGCGCATCACGTCGGTGACGACGGGCACCGACCCCCGCGAGTCGAACACGCTCTCGCCGCGGAGGAGGGCCTGCACAGCGCGGGCGATGTCCGCCGTGTCGGCGCCCTTGCGCAGGTAGCCGTGCACGCCGAGGCGGATCGTGCGCATCATGACGTCGCGGTCGCGGCAGCCGGTGAGCACGAGCACCCGCACGCCGCGGTGGCGCTCCAGCAGCATCCGCACGAGCTCGACGCCCGCCGCGTCGCCGCGGCCGAGGTCGACGTCGAGGATGACGAGGTCGGGCGGGCAACGGTCGGCGATCACCAGCGCGTCCCGCGGGCTGGCCGCCTCCCCCACCACCGTGATCTCCGGGTCGGGGGCGAACAGCTGGCGCAGTCCGAAGCGGACGATCGCCTCGCCGTCGACGATAAGCAGCCGCGCGGTGCGGCGGGCGACGGCGGGGCGGTCCAGCACGGCGTCGGTCGTCACGGCGGCCTCCTCAACGAGTGTGCGCTGAGGGTAGGAAGGGCCACGTTGCCCCGACGTTGCACACTGAAACACTCGGCGGGTTGCTCGTCCGTCACGCGCACGGGAAGATGGCTGGATCCCGTGAGCGATGTTGCCCGGAGAGCTGATGACCCAACTCGGTGCCCACGATCCTGTGGGGCACGCCCATGTTTTGCACGACGTGTTCGAGTCCGTCATGTCGGGCGACGAGCCGCGCGTCGCCCCGCGGTCGCTCATCAGCGCCTCGTGGGAACGGAGCCTGGCCGCGCACGTCGACCCCGACCGGCGGATGCCCCGTGTGGTGCACAGCGACCACGCGATGACCGATCTCCGCAACGCTCACCCGCTCAACGAGGTGATGCCGCTCCTGCGCAGCACGCTGGTGAGCATCGCCGACGAAGCGATGCACGTCATGCTGGTCACCGACGCCGACGGCACGATCCTCTGGCGCGAGGGCGCCACCCGGCTGCTGCACGCGGCGGACACGACCGGCCTCTCCCCCGGCTTCAGCGTGTCCGAGGCGTCGATCGGCACCAACGCCATGGGCACCACGCTGGCCGTCGACGCTCCCGTGCAGATCCACTCGGCCGAGCACCTGGTGCGCGCCTACCACATCTGGACGTGCGCGGCGGCGCCCGTGCACGACCCCGACACCGGCCTGATCCTCGGCGCGATCGACATCTCCGGCCCGATCCACACCGTGCACCCGGCCATGGCCCAGCTCGTGTCGGCCACCGCGCAGCTCGCCGAGAACCAGCTGCGGGTGCGCCTCGCCATCGCCGACGAGCGCCTGCGGCTGCGCAACATGCCGCACCTGGCGAGCCTGCGGGGGCGGGAAGGCGCGCTCGTCACGTCGACCGGGCGGATCATCGCCAGCGAGCCGTACGGGATCTGGCCCGAGCGGGTCGCGGTGCCCGAGGGCGGCGGCCGGGTGATGCTCGCCGACGGGCGCGAGATGGAGGTCGAGCCGCTCGCCGAGGGCTACCTGCTGCACGCGCCCCGGCGTGCCGCGCCCACGCCGCACCGCAGCGCGTTGTCGCTGCGGTTCACCGGGGACGCCGCACCGCGGGCCACGTTGGACGGACGGTCGGTGCCGCTCACGCTGCGCCCGGCCGAGCTGCTCACCGCGCTCGCGCTGCACCCGGACGGGCTCACCGCCGAGCAGCTCGCGGTCGCGCTGTACGGCGACGACGGCAACCCCACCACCGTGCGCGGCGAGGTGCTGCGCCTGCGCGGGCTCATCGGCGCCGACGTGCTGCGCACCCGTCCCTACCGGCTCGACGCGGTGGTCGACACCGACTTCGGCGCCACGCGCCGGGCCCTGCGCGGCGGGCAGGTCGCCGAGGCGTTGCGCGCGTGCGCGGGTCCGCTGCTGCCGCGCTCGGACGCCCCGGAGATCCGCGAGCTGCGCGACGAGCTGGCCGCGGGCGTGCGCCGCGCGGTGCTGGACAGCGACGACGTCGAGCTGCTCGCCGCCTTCGCCGTGCACCCCCTCGGCGACGGCGATCTGGAGACCCACGACCGGCTGGTCGAGGAGCTCCCCCCGCACGACCCGCGCCGCCCGGGGTTCGCGGCCCGGCTCACGCGGCTGCTGGAAGAGTGAACCGCACCCCTCCGGGCGGAGGGGTGCGGCGTCGGGCGGTCTACTCGACCGTCACGCTCTTGGCCAGGTTGCGGGGCTTGTCGACGTCGCGGCCCAGCACCACGGCCGCGTGGTAGGCCAACAGCTGCAGCGGCACCGACATCAGGATCGGGTCGAGCTCCGGCTCGTTGCGCGGCACGATCACCGTGCGGTCGGCCAGCTCGACCGGCAGCTCGCGGTGCGCCAGCGCCACGACCGGGCCCTTGCGCGCCTTGATCTCCGACAGCGTCGACGTGTTCTTGTCGAGCAGTTCGTCGTCGGGGACGATCGCGACCGTCGGCATGTCCGGGCTGATCAGCGCCAGCGGCCCGTGCTTGAGCTCGGCCGACGGGTAGGCCTCCGCGTGCACGTAGGAGACCTCCTTGAGCTTCTGCGCCCCCTCACGCGCCACCGGCCAGCCGCGGCGACGGCCGACGTACATCACGCCGGTGCTCTGGGCGATCATCTTGGCGACGTCGGCGATGTCCTCGGACTGGTCCACGATCTCCTGGATCTGCTCGGGCAGCCGCTGCAGGCCCGCGAGGATGCGCTTGCCCTCGGTCGGGGCGAGGTCGCGCATCCGGCCGAGGTACACCGCGAGCAGCGCGAACGCCGTCACCGTGTTGGTGAACGACTTGGTGGCGGCCACCGACATCTCCGGGCCGGCGTGGATGTAGATGCCGCCGTCGACCTGCCGGGCGATGGTGGAGCCGACCACGTTGATGATGCCGATCACCCGGCCGCCCTTGCGCTGCAGCTCCTGCACCGCGGCGAGGGTGTCGATCGTCTCGCCCGACTGGCTCACCGCGATGTAGAGCGTGTCCGGCTCGACCACCGGGTTGCGGTAGCGGAACTCCGAGGCCGCCTCCGAGGTGGCGGGCATGCGGGCGAGGTCTTCGATGAGCTGCGCGCCGAGGTCGCCCGCGTAGCAGGCCGTGCCGCAGCCGAGGATCTTCACGCGCTTGATCTCGCGGGCCTCGCGGACGGTGAGGTTGAGGCCGCCGAGCCGGGCGGTGTCGAAGCGCTCGTCGATACGGCCGGAGAACGCGCGGGCGATCGTGCGCGGCTGCTCGGCGATCTCCTTGATGAGGAAGTGCGCATGGTCGCCGATCTCGGCGCCGACGACGTCCCAGTCGATCGTGGACGGGCTCTTGGCCGTCGAGTGGTCGTCGATCGTGTAAGTGCGGTAGCCGTTGGCGGTGATCGTGGCGAGCTCGCCGTCGTCGAGGTAGACGACCTGGCGGGTGTAGCCGATCAGCGCGGCGACGTCGGAGGCGACGAACATCTCCTTCTCGCCGATGCCCAGCAGCACGGGGCTGCCGTTGCGGGCGACGACGATGCGGTCGGGCTCCTCGGCGTCCATGATGGCCAGCCCGTAGGCGCCGACGACCGAGCGCAGCGCCTGCCGCACGGCCTGCTCCAGATCGGTGGCGCCGTCGGCGAACGCCTTCGCGATCAGGTGCGCGACGGTCTCGGTGTCGGTCTGCGAGACGAACTCCACGCCGTCGGCGGTGAGCTTGGCCCGCAGCTCGTCGGCGTTCTCGATGATGCCGTTGTGGACGACGGCGATGCGCTGCGCGGCGTCGACCTGCGGGTGGGCGTTCTCCACGGTGGGCTCGCCGTGCGTGGCCCAGCGCGTGTGCCCGATGCCCGGGGAGCCCTTGAAGCGCGCCGGGAGGTCCGCGGCGAGGTCGGCGACCCGGCCTTTCGCCTTGCGGATCTTGAGCCCGGAGCGCGTGCACACCGCGATCCCCGCGGAGTCGTAGCCGCGGTACTCCAGGCGGCCGAGGCCCTGGAGGAGGATCGGGGCGGCGTCCTGCGGCCCCACGTATCCGACGATCCCGCACATGGTGGTGGTCCCTTTCTCGCTATCCGTAGACGAGGCGGCGCAGCTGTCGCAGGGACAGCGGCGGAGCCGCGAAGCGCCGGGCGGCAAGCTCGGCGGTGATCTCGTCGAAGATCCGGTCGTTGGTCAGGCCCCGATGCTTCAGCTCGGCATGGCGGCGGCGGACGTAGTCCGGCACCGCCTCGCCGTAGTACGCCACGACCTCGGCCACCACGCGCGCCGCCTCGTTCGGGGTGAGCGGCGTGCTGCGCACGAGGTGGGCGACGAGATCGTCATCGGCGGGCACTTGGGCGATGGTGCACCGGCGCGGCGACAATTGCCAGTGAGTTGCCCGATATCGGGCACATTCGCAGGGCATTGTCACCATCCGGCAACCCCGTGTGGCCACCACCTACCCTTGTCACGTGCGAACGCACGAAAAGGTTGCGCCCTCGCTGCTGGTGCACCTGCGCCGCGCGCGCGACCACGTCGACCGGCACTACCGCGAGCCGCTGGATCTCGACGCGCTCGCGGCGGTGGCGGGCGTGTCGAAGTACCACTTCGTGCGGTGCTTCGAGGCGACGTACGGCGAGACGCCGATCCGCTACCTCACCCGGCGCCGCATCGAGCGCGCCCAGGACCTGCTGCGGGCGGCCAACCTCACCGTCACCGAGGTCTGCATGCTGGTGGGCTTCTCCAGCCTCGGCTCGTTCTCGTCGCGGTTCGCGCAGCTGGTGGGCGAGACGCCGACCGCCTACCGCGACCGCTGGGCCGCGCGCGGCGGCGCCCGGGTGCCGGGCTGCTACCTGTTCATGAAGGGCGTGCTCGACCCGGCGGGCACCACAGGAGCGCAATCTGGGAGAAGGCCGCCGCCACCGCCCGGCCCTACGGTGAATCCATGATCACGCATGTCTCACTGACCACGGTGTACTGCCTCGACCAGGACGCCGCCCGCGATTTCTACGTCGACAAGCTGGGCTTCCGCCCGGGCACCGACGCGACGATGGGCGACGACTTCCGCTGGGTGACCGTGTACCACCCCGACCACCGCGAGCTGGAGATCACGCTCATGAAGCCCGGGCCGCCGCTCGACCCCGACGCGGCCGACTTCATCCGCCGCCAGCTCGGCAAGGGCCAGATGGGCGGCCTGGGCCTCAGCGTGGACGACTGCCGCAAGACCTACGAGGAGCTCTCCGGCGCCGGGGTGGAGTTCGTGCAGGAGCCCGCCGACCGGCCCTACGGCGTGGAGGCCGTGATGCGCGACGTCTCGGGCAACTGGCTGGTGCTCGTGGAGCCGCGCGCGTTCACGCCCGACCAGCCATGATCACCGGTTCGTTGCGATAGCGGTCAGCTCTGGCCGCATTCCGCAACGAACCGGCGATCATCGATGGGGGGTGTCGTGGGATCAGGCGGCGGGCTCCAGCTCCCCCGCCGCCCACAGCCCGGCGTAGACCCCGCCCCCGGCGAGCAGCTCGGCGTGGGTGCCGAGCTCGACGATCCGGCCGCCGTCGAGCACGGCCACGCGGTCGGCGCGGGCGGCCGTGGTGAGCCGGTGGGCCACCACGAACGCGGTGCGCCGGGCGGTGACCCGGTCGCCCGCGGCGAGCACCGCGGCCTCCGTGGCGGGGTCGAGGGCCGCGGTGGCCTCGTCGAAGAGCAGCAGATCGGGATCGGCCAGCTCGGCGCGCGCCAGCGCGATGAGCTGGCGTTGGCCCGCGGACAGCCCCTGCCCGCGCTCGCCGACCGGGTGGCGGAACCCGCCCGGCAGGCCGCGCACCAGCGCCAGCGCCCCCACCGCCCGGGCCGCCGCCTCGATCTCGGCGGGCTCCGCGTCGGGGCGCGCGTAGGCGATGTTGGCCGCGACGTCGCCGGTGAACAGGTGCGGCTCCTGCGGCACCACGCCCAGGCGATGGCGGTAGTCGGCGAGGCGGTAGCGGCGCACGTCCACCCCGTCGACGAGCACCGCGCCGCCGTCGACGTCGTAGAACCGGGCCAGCAGCTTGACCAGGGTGGACTTGCCCGCACCGGTGGCGCCCACCAACGCGAGCGTCTCGCCGGGAGCCACGTGCAGCGACAGTGCCTCCACCGCGGGCTCGGCACTGCCCGCGTAGGCGAACGAGACGTCGGCGAGCTCCACCTCGCCGCGCAGCCGGGCGGGCACGGGCGCCGCCTCGCCCACGGGCTCCGGCGGCACCGCGGTAGGGGTGCGCAGCAGGTCGGCGATGCGCGCGAGGCCGATGCTCGCCTGCTGGTAGCCGTCGAACACCTGGGACAGCTGTTGCACCGGGGTGAAGAACATGGCGAGGTAGAGCAGGAACGCGGTGAGCACGCCCGGGGACAGGTCGCCCGCGGCCAGCCGCGCCGCCCCCACGCCGAGCACCGCGGCCGTGGCGACATCGGACAGCAGGGTGACGCCGGGGAAGAACGTGGCGATGTAGCGCTGGGCCCGCAGCCGGGAGCGCCGGTAGGCGGCGCTGCGCTCGCCGAACCTGGTGGCGCTGTGCTCCTCGCGCACGTAGGCCTGCGCCACCCGCACGCCGGACACGTTCTCCTGCAGGTCGGCGTTGACGATGCTGACCTTCTCGCGGGCGTCGGCGTAGGCACGCGAGGACAGCCGTCGGAACACGACCGTGGCCGCGATCAGCAGCGGGAGCACGGCCAGCGCCACCAGCGCCAGCTCGACGTCGGTGAGCAGCAGCGCCACGGTGACCCCGACGACGGTGAGCAGGCTGACGATGGCCTGAGCCAGGCCGGTCTGCAGGAACGTCGACAGCGCGTCGACGTCGGTGGTCATGCGGGTCATGATCCGGCCGGACAGCTCGCGCTCGTAGTAGTCGAGCCCCAGCCGCTGCAGGTGGGCGTAGCTGCGGACGCGCAGGAGGTAGAGCACGCTCTCCCCGGCTCGCGCCGTCGCCACCGTCTCCAATGCGATGACCAGCCAGCTCGCCGCCACGACCGCGATCCCGAGCAGCACGGCGACCACGAGGACGCCGGGCATCTGCGCGGTGATGCCGCCGTCGACGGCGTACCGGGCGATGTTGGGGAAGGCCAGCGCGCTCAGCGCATCGAGGGCGACGAGCGCCACGGCCACGGCGACGAGCCCGCGCACCGGGTGCAGCAGCCGGGCCAGCCGGAAGCCGGGATCGGGCGCGGTGGGGTCGACGGGCAGCCGGGGCCGGTCCGGCGGCGGCGGCAGGGCCTGCACCGCGGCCAGCAGCTCCGGAGTGGCGGGGACGCCGTTCCACAGGCCCGGGCCGCCTGCCATCCCACCCGCGGCCTCCTGCCGATCCGTGCGCTCGGCGGCGGGCCCGTGCGCGGGCCACAGCTCCGGCGTGACCCCGCCCGCGGGCACGACCTCCCGGTCGGTGGCTCCGCCGATCGCGAACAGCTCGCGGAACAGCGCGCACCGGGCGACGAGCTCGGCCTCCGTGCCGACGTCGACCACCCGTCCCCCGTCGAGGACGGCGATCCGGTCGGCCAGCGCCAGCGAAGAGCGCCGGTGGGCGACGAGCAGGGTGGTGCGGCCCTTCGTGAGCGCGCGGAGCGTGTCATGGATGGCGGCTTCGGTGGCGGTGTCGACCGCGGACGTGGCGTCGTCGAGCACCAACACCCGCGGGTCGGTGAGCACCGCCCTGGCCAGCGCGACCCGCTGCCGCTGGCCGCCGGAGAGCGTGAGCCCGCGCTCGCCGACAAGCGTGTCGTAGCCGTCGGGGAGGCTCTCGACGAACGCGTGCACCTGCGCCGCGCGCGCCGCGGCCAGCACCTCGGCCTCCGACGCGTCGGGGCGGCCGTAGGCGATGTTGGCCCGGATGGTGTCGGAGAACAGGAACGCCTCTTCGAACACCACGCCCAGCTCGCTGCGCAGGTCGACCAGCCGCAGCGACGGCAGCGGCACCCCGCCGAGGCGCAGCTCGCCCTCCTGCGGGTCGTAGAAGCGCGGGAGCAGCAGCCCGACCGTGGACTTGCCCGAACCCGGCGGCCCGACCAGCGCGAGCGTCTCCCCCGGCGCCACGGTGAGGCTGACCCCGTCGAGCACCGGCTCGCGGCGCGTGTAGCCGAACGTGACGCCCTCGAGCTCCACGCCCAGCGGGCCCTCCGGCAGCGTGGCGGGGTGCTCCGGATCGACGACGTCGGGCTGCGAGTCGACCAGGTCGTACACCCGCTCGACGCCCGCCCGCGCGAGCTGGGCCGCCACGACGAGCACGCCGAGCATGCGGGCGGGCCCGACGAGGCCCGCGACGTAGGTGGTGAACGCGAGGAACGTGCCGAGGGTGATCGACCCGTTGAGGGCGAGCCACCCGCCGACGCCGATGACCAGCACCTGGCCGAGCGTGGGCAGCGCGGCCAGCGCGGGGTTGAGCCGGGCCGTCATCCGGGCCGCGCGCAGCCGCTCACCGAAGAGCCGCCGGGCCCCCGCCTCCAGGGTGGCGACCTCCCGGGCCTCCTGCCCGAACCCCTTGACGACCCGGACGCCGGTGACCGTCTCCTCGACCTGCTGGGCGATGTCGGCCGCCTTCTGCTGCGCCGACCAGGTGGCCGGGAACAGCGCGCGGCGGCTGCGCATGGTGATCCACAGCGCGAGCGGCAGCACGACGAACGCCACCAGCGTGAGCAGCGGCGACAGCCAGAGCATGGCGGCGAGCGACACGACGACGAGCACGCAGTAGCCCAGCGCGAGCGGCACGATCGACAGGAGGCTCTGCAGGAGGTTGAGGTCGGTGATCGCCCGGGAGACCACCTGCCCGGTGCGCAGCGCGTCCTGCCGCTCGCCGTCGAGGCGTTGGACGGCGGCGAAGACCTGACGGCGCAGGTCGTGCTGCACGTCGAGGGCGAGCCTGCCGCCGAGGAACCGCCGCAGGAACGCCGCCGCGAAGCGGATCACGGCCAGCCCGAGGAACGCGGCGACGATGGGCACCAACGTGGCCGTGGACCCCGCCACCGCCTGGTCGACCGCCGAGCGGGTGAGCAGCGGCCCCACCGCGTCGAGGCTCACGCCCAGCGCCGACGCCACCAGCGCGGTGATCGCGACGCCGCGGTGGCGCATCGCGGCGTGGGCGAGTCGGCGGATCCAGCCGGGGGTGGGAGCGTCGTGCACGCGCTCCACGTTAGGCCGCCGCACCGACACATCTCACCCGAGTAGCGCCGCGGTGATCGTCTCCGTCGTGAACCGCTCCCACTGCGAAGGGCTCCAGCCCCGCCCGGTGAGCACCCCGTAGACCTCCGGGCCGAGCAACGCGCAGAGCACGTCGACCGCCTCGTCGACGGGCCGGTTGAGCGCTCGCCGCCGGTCGAGCTCGTGGGCCAGCTCGCGGAACGCCATGGTGCGCTGCTCCTCGTTGACCGCCCACTGCGCCGCCATCTCCGGGTCGGTGACGGCGGCGTCGCGCACGACCGCCATGATCGGCCCGATGCGCCGGTAGATCGCCGTGCTGCTCACCATCCAGAGCTCGACGACCCGGCGGGGGTCGGGCTCGGCGCGCAGCTCCGCGAGCCACGGTCGCTCCAGCAGCGCGACCTGTTCGTCGTCGCCGACCGCCGCGACGTCCACCGCCTCCTTGAGCACGGTGCGCTTGTTGCCGAAGTGGAAGTAGACGGTCTGCACGGCCACCCCCGCCCGTGCGGCGATCTGCTCGAGCGTCGTGACGCCGTAGCCCCGCTCGATGAACAGCTCGGCCGCGGCGTCGATGATCCGGCGGCGCGTCGCGCGGGTGCGGGCGGCGCGGGGCTTGACGGTCTCGCTCACGTATTGCATTCTAACTCTAGAGTTCAACTCTAGCGAAGTGAGGTCCTCGTGCTCAGCGGTTTCCACCACGTCAAGCTGCCGGTCAGCAACGTCACGCGGAGCCGCGACTGGTACACGGGGGTGCTCGGGTTGACCACCGAGATCGAGTTCGTCGAGGACGGCGTGCTGATGGGCGTCGGCTTGGCGCACGAGGGCATGCCCGCGGGCATCGCGCTCCGCCACGACCCCGAGCGCGCCAAGGCGATGTCCGGGTTCGACGCGCTCGCCCTCCTCGTGCCGACCCGGGAGGAGGTGCACGCCTGGAAGGCCCGGCTCGACGACGCGGGCGTGCCGCACGGCGGGATCATCACGGGCCACCGCGGGGGCGCGGTCCTCGTCGGCCTGCGCGACCCCGATGCCATCGAGATCCGGCTCTACGCAGACTGAGGAACAGACCAATGGAACAGATGACTATCGACGGCGCGACCATCGCGTGGTCGGACACCGGCGCGGGCGAGCCCACGCTCTTGATCCACGCTGGGGTGTTCGGCGCGTGGTTCCAACCCGTGGCCCCGCACGTCCCCGGCCGGGTGATCCGGGTGCTCCGAGCGGGATACGCCGACGGGGCGCCGCCGACGGCCCTCGTCACGGTGGCCGAGCACGCCGCACACGCCGCTGCCCTGCTCGACGCGCTGGGCACCGGCCCCGCCACCGTCGTCGGCCACTCGTCGAGCACGCTCATCGTGCTGGAGCTCGCCGCGACCCGCCCGGACCTCGTGCGCAGGATGGTGCTGAGCGAGCCCCCGCTGCTGGACCCGCTGCTCGACCCGGCCGACGTCGCCGACGTGAACGCCGAGGTCGGGGCGGCGATCGGCGCGGCGATAGCGGCGACCGCGCGGGGTGACCGCGCCGCGGCCTACGACGCGTTCATGGGCGCGGTCTGCGGGCCTGCGCACCGGGAGGTAGTGGCCGCGGTCCTCGGCGCCGACGGCCTGGCCCGCGCCGAGCGCGACTCGGTGTTCTTCTTCACCAACGAGGCGCCCGCGGCAGGCGGCTGGACACCCGTCGACCCGACGGGGATCGCCGTCCCGACCCTGCTCGTGGCGGGCTCGGAGAGCCCGGGGGCGACCCACCGGGTGGTCGCCCGCCTCGCGAGCCGCCTGCCGCACGCGGAGGTGGCGACGGTCGCGGGGGCCAACCACCTGCTGCCGCTCACCCACCCCCGCGAGGTCGCCGATCTCGTCACAACCGGAAGAGTCGCGGTCGCCGGGTAGTTTCACCCGGCATGAGCGCAGTGCCCACGATCGAGCTGAACAACGGCGTCACCATCCCCCAGCTGGGCTTCGGGGTGTTCCTGGTGCCGCCGGGCGAAACCGAGGCGGCGGTGGCCACCGCGTTGGCCACCGGCTACCGCCACATCGACACCGCGAAGCTCTACGAGAACGAAGACGAGGTCGGCACGGCCATCGCGAAGAGCGGTGTGCCGCGTGCCGAGGTGTTCGTCACCACCAAGGTGTGGAACTCCGACCAGGGCTACGACGCCACCCTTGCGGCGTTCGACAAGAGCCTGGAGCGGCTCGGGTTCGACTACGTCGACCTCTACCTCATCCACTGGCCGCTGCCGAAGCGCGACCGCTACGTCGACACGTGGCGCGCGCTGGAGAAGATCGCGGGCGACGGTCGGGCGCGCGCGATCGGGGTGTCGAACTTCCAGATCGCGCACCTGCAGCGGCTGATCGACGAGACGGGCACCGTGCCCGCCGTCAACCAGGTGGAGCTGCACCCGTACCTCACCCAGGCCCCGCTGCGCGAGTTCCACAAGCGGCACGGCATCGTCACCGAGGCCTGGAGCCCGCTCGCGCGCGGCGGCGACGTGCTCACCGACCCGCGCGTCACCGCGATCGCGCAGGCGCACGGCAAGACGCCGGCCCAGGTGATCCTGCGCTGGCACCTGCAGGTGGGCACCGTCGTGATCCCGAAGTCGGTCACGCCGAGCCGGATCGCGGAGAACCTCGACGTATTCGGCTTCACGCTCGCCGACGACGAGATCGCCGCGATCGAGGCGCTGGACAAGGGCTCCCGCGTCGGCCCCGACCCGGACCACTTCAACCGCGCCTGACGCCCACCTCGCAGGGCATCTCGTGTAAGGCGATCAGGACCCGTCGGCGCTCGCGGCGACCTGCGGGATGCCCTCGGGCGGGGTGGGGTCGGAGTTGGGCGCCGGGTTGTCGATCGCGGCGACCATGATGCGCGCCCAGGCCGCGTGGGCCACGTCGCCGAGCCGCACGGCCTCGCGCCCGCGCGTGGGCGGGCTCGTGACTGCGCCGAGATCGGCCAGCCGCAGCCCGTGCTTCACGACCTCCTCGCGGAGCAGCTGGTTGGCGGCGTCGGCGGCGGGGCCGGCCAGCGGCACGGTGCCGATCACCGCGCCACGGGGCATGGCGGCGCACATCGTGCGCAAGGCGATGTCGGTGCCGGGCAGGCGGCGCGCGACGTCCTCCGCGCCGACGATGCAGGTGACGAGCGCGGCGGGCTCCTCGTCGGTGAGCTCGGCGAGCTCGGGCAACTGGCGGGCCAGCACGTCGGCGACGCCTGCGCCCGCCCGCGACAGGTTGATCACCCGCCAGGCGTCGCGGCGGCGCAGCACCTCATGCACGACGCCGACGTACCCCGCCTCGCGCGTGGTGGCCCCGAGGCCCTGGCTCGTGGAGTCGCCGAGCACGACCCACAGCGGCCCCACGCCGTGCTGCGCGACGATGTTGGCGGCGGCCCACTCGTCGGCGAACGCCCTCACCTGCAGCCTGCGCGAGGTGGCGCCCGCCATCATCCCGCCGAGGAAGCGCTCCCCACCGGCCTTGGCCCGCCGTAGCGACGCGCGCATGTTGCTGGTGGGCGGCAGAGGCGTCGTCATCGGGGTCTCCGGACAGTCGGCAGGGGCTGAAGAGGAGCGTGGCGAGGGGGAACTCAGGGTAGCGCCAGGCCGCCTCCGCTGACGCGCCCGGGTGGCTCGGCCGCCGCTACGATCCGGAGCGTGACGCACGCCACAGGAGACCCGAGCTTCGCCGCGGTCGTCGAGGCACGGGCGGCGCAACGGCCGCACGAGGTGGCCGTCGCCTACGCGGGGAACGACACCACCTGGGCGGCGCTCGTCGGGCGCGTGCAGCGGCTCGCCGCGGCGCTGCGCGCGGCGGGGATCGCGCCGGGCGACCGGATCGCCGTGCTCGACCTCAACCACCCCTCCGCCGTGGAGCTGACGCTGGCCTGCGCCCAGATCGGCGCCGCGGCCGCGGTGGTCAACTTCCGGCTCGCCCCGCCGGAGATCGCCTACGTGGTCACCGACGCGCAGGCCCGCCTGCTGTTCGTCGGGCCCGAGTTCACCAGCGTCGTCGACGGGATGCGGGCGGAGCTCGGCGTCGAACGGGTGGTCCGGATCGCGGACGAGTACGAGCCCTTCCTCGCCGCCCACGAGCCCGACCCGGGCTACCACGCGGCCGCGCCGGACGACTGCTTCCTGCAGCTCTACACGTCGGGCACCACGGGGTTCCCGAAGGGCGCGATGCTCACCCACCGCGGCATGGCCGCCCTCGCGGGCAGCGCCGCGGGCGTGTCGGAAGTCCGCACGGGCGACGTGCTGCAGGTGGCGATGCCGCTCTTCCACGTCGGCGGGATGAGCTGGGCGCTGATCGGCCTGTCGCTGGGCGCGACCATCCGCATCCTGCGCACCCCCGATCCGGCCGCGGTGCTCGACGACCTGGCGCGCGGCACCACGCACACGTTCCTCGTGCCCGCGCTGCTGGCGGCGATGGTGCGGGTGCCCGGCGAGCGGACGTTCCCGACGCTGCGGGCGGTCTGGTACGGCGCGTCCCCGATGCCGCTGCCGGTGCTGCGGGCCTGCGTCGCGCTGTTCCCCGGGCGGATGGTGCAGGTCTACGGCATGACGGAGGCCTCGGGCGCGGTCACCGCGCTCCCGGTGGCCGACCACGAGAACCCGGAGGTCGCGCACCGGCTCGTCTCGGCGGGCAGGCCGTTCCCCGGCGTGGAGATCGAGATCCGGGACCCCGCCACCGAGGAGCCGGTGCCGGTGGGCGAGCCCGGCGAGATCTGGGTGCGCTCCGCCAGCCTCATGAGCGGCTACTGGGGCAGGCCCGAGGCCACCGCCGCCACCATCACCCCGGACGGCTGGCTGCGCTCCGGTGACGGCGGGCACCTGGACGCCGACGGCTACGTCTACGTCACCGACCGGATCAAAGACATGATCATCAGCGGTGGCGAGAACATCTACCCGGCCGAGATCGAGCGCGTGCTGGCCGAGCACCCCAGCGTCGGCGACTGCGCGGTGATCGGCGTGCCGGACGAGCGATGGGGCGAGGTGCCCAAGGCGGTGGTGGTGGCGGCGCCGGGCCACACCGTCGACGCCGAGACGCTGCTCGCCCACTGCCGCGCGCACCTCGCCGCGTTCAAGTGCCCGAAGTCGGTGGACGTGCTGGCCGAGCTCCCCCGCAACCCCACCGGCAAGGTGCTCAAGAAGGACCTCCGCAAGCGGTACTGGCCTGAGGGTGTCTCAATTTGAAACTTGACTGATTCCAGAAACCGGGCAGACTCGCCGGCGTGCCGAGGGACTTCGCGGGTTTGCTGCGCGGAGCCTCCCTGCGCGTGACCCGGCCTCGGGTCGCGGTGCTCTCCGCAGTGCACGACCGCCCGCACGCCGATACCGACACGATCATCGGTCGGGTCCGCGCGGATCTCGGCGAGGTGTCCCACCAGGCCGTCTACGACGTGCTGAGGGCGCTCACCACGGCAGGCCTCGTGCGCTGCATCCAGCCGAGGGGCTCCGTCGCCCGCTACGAGGCCCGGGTCGGGGACAACCACCACCACCTCGTGTGCCGCTCCTGCGGGGAGATCGCCGACGTCGACTGCGCTGTCGGCGACACGCCCTGCCTCACCGCGGCCGAAGACCACGGCTTCCGGATCGACGAGGCCGAGGTCGTCTACTGGGGCCTGTGCTCCGGCTGCTCCACACCCGCTGCGAACGGAAGGAACACCCGTGTCTGAGCAACACAACGCCGAAGTCGGCGACATGAACAAGGAGGGTGCGGCAGGCTGCCCGGTCACCGTCGAGGGACGCTTCCGCTACCCCGTCGAAGGCGGCACCAACCAGGACTGGTGGCCCAAGCAGCTCAACCTCAAGATCCTGCGCAAGCACCAGTCGGTGGCCAACCCCATGGACCCCGACTTCGACTACGCCGCCGCGTTCAACTCCGTCGACCTCGACGAGCTGGCCCGCGACGTCGACGCGGTGCTCACGACCTCGCAGGACTGGTGGCCCGCCGACTTCGGCCACTACGGCGGCTTCATGATCCGCATGGCGTGGCACAGCGCGGGCACCTACCGCGTGAACGACGGCCGCGGCGGGGCGGGCGCGGGCATGCAGCGCTTCGCGCCGCTCAACAGCTGGCCGGACAACGGCAACCTGGACAAGGCGCGCAGGCTGCTGTGGCCGGTGAAGAAGAAGTACGGCCGCACGGTGTCGTGGGCCGACCTGATGGTCTTCGCGGGCAACCGCGCGTTGGAGACGATGGGCTTCACGACGTTCGGCTTCGCGGGCGGTCGCGCCGACGTGTGGGAGCCCGACGAGGACGTCTACTGGGGCCCGGAGGCCACCTGGCTCGGCGACGAGCGCTACACCGGCGACCGCGAGCTGGAGAAGCCGCTCGGCGCCGTCCAGATGGGTCTGATCTACGTCAACCCGGAGGGCCCCAACGGCAACCCGGACCCGCTGGCCGCGGCCCGCGACATCCGCGAGACGTTCGGCCGCATGGCGATGAACGACGAGGAGACCGTCGCCCTGATCGCGGGCGGCCACTCGTTCGGCAAGACGCACGGTGCGGCCGACCCCGAGGTGCACGTGGGCGCCGAACCCGAAGCCGCAGGCATCGAGGAGCAGGGCTTCGGCTGGAAGAACAGCTTCGGCAGCGGCAAGGGCCGGGACGCGATCACCAGCGGCCTGGAAGTCACCTGGACGCAGACGCCCACGCAGTGGAGCAACAAGTTCTTCGAGAACCTGTTCGGCTTCGAGTGGGAGCTGGAGCAGAGCCCGGCCGGTGCGAACCAGTGGGTGGCCAAGGACGCCGAAGCCGTCATCCCGGGCCCGGAGGCGGGTGACCCGCCGCGCAAGCCGACGATGCTCACCACGGACCTGGCGCTGCGCGTCGACCCGATCTACGAGCCGATCTCGCGGCGCTTCCTGGAGAACCCCGACCAGTTCGCCGACGCGTTCGCCCGCGCCTGGTACAAGCTCACCCACCGCGACATGGGCCCGATCCAGCGCTACCTGGGCCCGCTGGTGCCGCAGGAGGAGCTGCTCTGGCAGGACCCGATCCCGGCCGTCGACCACGAGCTGATCGACGACGCCGACACCGCGGCGCTGAAGGCGAAGATCCTCGAGACCGGCCTCTCGGTGTCGCAACTCGTGGCGGCGGCGTGGGGGGCGGCGTCGTCGTTCCGCATCAGCGACAAGCGCGGCGGCGCGAACGGCGGCCGCATCCGGCTCGACCCGCAGCGCAGCTGGGAGGTCAACGACCCGGACAACCTCGCGCAGGTGATCCGGGCGCTGGAGAGCGTCCAGGCGGACTTCAACGCGGGCGGCAAGCAGGTGTCGTTCGCCGACCTCGTGGTGCTGGGCGGCAGCGCCGCGATCGAGAAGGCGGCGAAGGACGCGGGCCACGACGTCACGGTGCCGTTCATCCCGGGCCGCGGCGACGCGACACAGGAGCAGACCGACGTCGAGTCCTTCGCCTACCTCGAGCCGAACTCCGACGGCTTCCGCAACCACCGCGGCAAGGGCGAGCGGCTGCCGGGCGAGTACCTGCTCGTCGACCGGGCGAACCTGCTGAACCTGTCCGCGCCGGAGATGACCGTGCTGGTCGGCGGCCTGCGCGTGCTCGGCGCGAACACCGGCGGGTCGTCCGCGGGTGTGCTCACGGAGCGGCCCGGCACGCTCACCAACGACTTCTTCACCAAGCTGCTCGACATGGACGTCGAGTGGAAGTCGACGGGCGACGAGGACGCGTTCGAGGGCCTCGACCGGGCATCGGGCAAGGTCAAGTGGACCGGCAGCCGGGCCGACCTCGTCTTCGGCTCGAACTCCGAGCTGCGGGCGGTCGCCGAGGTCTACGCCAGCGACGACGCCGAGGAGAAGTTCGTCAAGGACTTCGTGGCGGCGTGGGTCAAGGTCATGAACCTGGACCGGTACGACATCTGAACCGACCGTGGGCGGTGACGAGTCCGCTCGTCACCGCCCACGAGCGGGTGGCGCCCTGCGCCCCCGCACCGCGCCACCCGGTCGTCGATCGCCGACGAGCGGGTGGCGCCGTTTCTCGGGTGCGCACGCGGTCACGGCGTTGACGGGCCGTCCGCGTGACGCTACATTCGTAGCGCTACAAAAGTAGCGCTACGACCCGAGGAGAACGAGATGAGCGACATCGACGTCGCGATCGTGGGTGCCGGGCCGACCGGCCTGGCGTTGGCGGGCGAGCTCGCGCTGGCAGGCGTCAGCTGCGCGGTGTTCGAGCGACGCGCCGAGGAGCCGAACCTCACCCGCGCGTTCGCCGTCCACGCCCGAACGCTCGAGCTGCTGGACGCTCGGGGCCTGGCCGACCGGCTCCTGCCGCGCGGGGTGCGCGTGCAGAGCGTGTCGCCCGCCCCCGGCGCGAGCCTGGACCTGGGGATCCTCCCCGGCCGCTTCCCGACACTGCTGGTCGTGCCCCAGAGCGGCACCGAGCGGCTGCTCGAAGAGCGGGCCGGGGAGCTCGGCGTGTCGATCCGGCGCGGCTACGAGCTCGTCGACCTGACCCAGGACGACGACGCCGTGCGCCTCTCGCTGCGCGGCCCCGACGGCCCGGAGACCGTGACGGCGGCGTACGTCGTGGGCACCGACGGCGCCCACAGCGCGGTCCGCGGGCTCATCGGGGTCGACTTCGTCGGCACGCAGTACGCCACCCACATCATGCTGGCCGACGTCCGGCTCTCCCGGCCGCCCGGCGAGACCCTGTTCGGCGCGACGACCACCGAGGGCCTCGTGCTCTTCGTGCCGTTCGGCGACGGCTGGTTCCGCGCCATCGCCTGGGACCGCAGCCGCGAGGAGGTGCCGCTCGCCGAGCCGGTGACCCTCGACGAGCTGCGCAGCGCCTTCCGTCGGATCGCGGGCGACGACTACGGCATGGGCGAGCCGCGCTGGAGCACGCGGTTCCTCAGCGAGCGACGCCAGGCGCGCAGCTACCGCAAGGGCCGGGTGTTCCTCGCGGGCGACGCCGCCCACGTGCACTCCCCCGTCGGGGGCCAGGGCATGAACACCGGAATCGGCGACGCCATGAACCTCGGCTGGAAGCTCGCCGCCACCGTGCGCGGCTGGGCCCGCCCCGGCCTCCTCGACACCTACGAGCAGGAGCGCCACCCGGTCGGCGAGATGGTGCTGCGGATGACCGACGGCGCCTACAAGCTCGTCATGGCGCGCACCCGGGCCGGTCTCGCGCTGCGGCAGCGGGCCATCCGACTGCTGCTGCACGTGCCGCGCGCCCGGCGGCGCATCGCGGGCCTGTTGAGCGGCATCGACATCCGCTACCCGAAGCCTGCCGGGGCGCACCCCTGGGTGGGGCGCCGGATGCCCGACGTCACGGGTGTCGGCGGCGAACGGCTCTACGAGGCCCTGCGCGCGGGCCGGTTCGTGCTGGTGGGCGGGGCTGAACTGGCTGCGGTTGCTGCCTGGTCCGACCGGGTGGTTGCGTTGCCGTGCCAACCACAGGACAAGATGCCGGGCGCCGTCCTCGTCCGCCCCGACGGGTACGTGGACTGGGCGGCCGACGAAGCGACCACCGGCGAGATCCACGCCGCGCTGCGCGAGCGGTGCGGGCCGGAGCTCACCCACAGCGCGTAAGGATCCCGATGCCGCCCTTCAACGTCGAGCGCCGCGACCACCTGGCTGACGCCGCGATCGAGGTGCTCGGCAAGGAGGGGGCGCGCGGCCTCACCCACCGCGCCGTGGACGCGCAGGCCGACGAGCCGCCGGGCACGACCTCGCGCTATTTCCGCACCCGGGAGGCGCTCATGACGGCGATCGTCGAGCGGGTCCGCGCGCAGCACTTCGCAGACCTGCGGCGGGCACCGCGCGGTGCGGTCGACGCGGGCGAGGTCGCCGAGCACCTCACCGCGATGGTGCACGCCGCGATCACCACCCACCGCCTGCGGCACCTGGCCATCGCCGAGCTGTTCCTCGAAGCCACCCGCTACCCGGCCCTACGCGCCGACATGGCCGCCACCCGCGGCGCGCAGATCCAGCTCATGCGCGACATCCACCAGGCCGCTGGCCTACACCTCACGCCGTCCGACGCGGCGCTGCTCGTCGGCGCGATCACCGGCATCGTGCACATCGCGCTCACCACGCCTGCGGCCATCGGCATCGACACACCCGACGACGTGCGGCCGGTCGTGCGCCGCGCCGTCGACCTCGTCCACGCCCGCGCGAGGCGCCACGTCGCCTGAGCGCCGACCAAGGAACCACAATGCGTCTCACGGAGCTGCTCAAACGCGGCGTTCCTCGGCTCGACCGCGCGGTGCATCGGGCCACCGGCGGCCGCACGTCGCTCTCCGGACTCCTCTCGGGCCTGCCGGTCGTCCTGCTCACGACCACCGGCGCCCGCACCGGACAGCCCCGGAGCGTGCTGCTGTTGGCGCTGTACGACGCCGACCGCATCGTCGTCACGGCGGCGAACTGGGGAGGTCGCCACAACCCCGGCTGGTACTACAACCTGCTCGCCACGCCGGAGGCCGTCACGACTTCGCGTCGGCGCACCCGGCCCGTGGTGGCCTACGAGGCCGAAGGGGCGGAGCGGGAGCGACTGTGGGCGAAGGGGCTCAGCCGCGTGCCCGTCCGGCTCGGCCGGGGCTGGACCGACAACCCACACCGCCGCATACCCGTCATGGTGCTGGTGCCGTCGTAGCTGCAGGAATCGCTGCAGGATTTCCCCCGAAAAGCCGCTGGTCACCGGCTGTCTGACGTCTAGAGTTGACAGAGCTTGCACCCGGTGCTGTATAGTTCCGGCCATAAGGAACGAGGATGGAGCGCCACAGGGATGGCGACCGATCACGTCGCGCATGCGGGAGATGATCGCCTGGAAGGGTGTCCGAAACATCGTCATTATCGGTAACGCGGGTCCGGCGCCACTGGCGCCGGGCCCGCTCGGCGTTCGGCCCTCGTCGTGCCACCGACTCCCCCGCGACGTGCGGAGCGGCCGCGATCGGCGCACGCCGTGACGGCGGACGAGGTCGGCGTCGACCGGCTGGACGATCAGGACTTCCCGGCGGTCACGATGGGCCAGGCCGCGGAGCTGTTGGGGGTGCGGCCTGCGTTCCTGCGCAGCCTGGACGCGGCGGGCGTGTTGACACCGCAACGCTCCGACGGTGGGCACCGCCGCTACTCGCGGCGACAGCTGGCGCTCGCCGCGCGGCTGCGGGAGCTGTTCGACGAGGGGATGACGCTGGAGGCGGCCACCCGGATCGTCGCGCTGCAGGACGAGCTGTCGCTCATCCGCGAGCAGCTGGGCGCCGCCCGCGACCAGCTGGGGCTCTCCCACGCGCGGGAGCTCGACGCCGCCCGCGACCAGCTCGCCGTGGCCCGCGCGCGGGTGGCCGAGCTGGAGGCGCGCGCGGATCCGGGCCGCGCTGAACGGCGGCAGGACGGGCAGGCGGACACCGGCAGGCCAGCGACGTGAACGGTGAACGGCCGGCGGGCGACGAGCGCCCGCCGGCCGTCCGGCGTTGACAGAGATGTTGACAGCGAACGTGACTCGGTTGTCGGCCCGCGTGCGGACGGCCTCGGGTGGGGGTCGCGCGCCGGGTCGTGCGGGCGGGCGTCGGTCGCCGATGTCGGTGCGCCGTGCGGGCGCAGCGGCGGGGCTGAACAGGAGTACCCGCCGGGGTGGTGGTGCGGTGGCGACGAACGTCCGCGCTGCGGACCCGGTCCACGGTCGACGCGGTGTGGCCGCCCGCGGTCGCGGGATGACGTGCTGTGGACCTGGTGTTGCGGAGACCGCCGCGTGAGGGGGTCGCAGCGGCCATCAGGCCGGGGCAGGCGGCCCGCGCTCCCGCGGGGCGGGGCCTGCGGCCGGGCCGGGACCGAGCCGCCCGGACCGCTCCGGGCCGCTCGGCACCGCGGGACGGGCGACCGGCCGGGCGCCACCCACGAGCGTGGCGACCCGCCGCGGCGGCGGGGCGGGGCGGGGCTCATCGGCACCACCCCGGTACCCGGCCGCGATGATCGCCTCGAACTCGAGCCGCAGCTCCTCGCGCTCCACCACGTCCACCTGCACGTCGTCCGCCGGCACGGAGGCCTGCTGGTCGGGCAGCACCTCGACCCGCGGCAGGTCGTCCGGCGCGAACGCGACGGCGGCCGTGGCGGCGGGCGCGAGGGCGGTGGCGGTAGGTGACATGGTCGGTCGGGGGGTCAGGCGTCGATCTGCTTGGTCTGCTTCTGGTCACCCGCGCTGATCTCGATCTTGCGCGGCTTGGCCTTCTCCGCGATCGGGATGCGCAGGGTCAACACGCCGGCGTCGTAGCTCGCGTCGATGCGGTCGGCGTCGAGGGTCTCGCCGAGGAACAGCTGCCGGGAGAACACGCCCAGCGGCCGCTCGGCGACCTGCATCTCGACGTGCTCGCCCAACTCCACGGGCCTCCGCTCGGCCTTCACGGTGAGCACGTTGCGTTCCACGTCCAGCTCGATCGCCTGCGGGTCCACCCCGGGCAGGTCGAACGCGACGATGAAGGTGTCTCCCGCCCGCCAGGCGTCCATCGCCATCGCGGTGGGCCGGGACCACGTGCCTGCCGCATTGCCGAGCACCTGTTGGGTCAGCCGGTCCAACTCGCGGAACGGATCAGTGCGCATCAGCATCGCGAAGCCACTCCTTCCTGGTCGACGACAAAGCCAGCGATGCATCCGGAGAGGATCGAGTGGCGAACTCGACCGCTCCGATACCTCGGATGATAAGTAGAGACTTCTTCCCGCGCAAGAGGGAGATGTGGGGGTTTTCGCCCGTGCTCGGCCGATATCTTCACTGTACGGTGCAAGTTCGCTAGGGTGAGGTGAACGCTGGGAGGAGAGCCGATGGCGCTGGACAGGGTGTGGTTGCAGACCCTTGGCGACGGGCTCGTGCGCGCCGACCAGATCACCGGCATCGACGCGCACCAGACCCCGGCGTTGACCGGGAAACCGGCGCGCTGGCTGCTGGACGTGGTGCTGGGGGTGCCGATCGGCAGCGGCCACCGCGAGGGGTGGACCGTGACGGCGCTGCACCGCACCGTGATCCAGACCGGGCAGGATCCCAGCCCGGCCGCACCCGCGCTGGCCCGGCTCTTGGCCCAGCTGGACGTGATCAACGCCGCCGGGATCATCACCGCCTCGCTCGCCACCGACCGCGGTGCCCGCGGCGAGGGCGGGAGCGCGCCGAAGCCCGAGGACGGAACGGCCGTCGCAGGCGGGGTACGGCTGCGGTTCGCGCCGTTCGCCGAGCCGGCGCCCGGCAGGCACACCGGCGCGGAGTACCTCTGAAACAGCAGGTCAAGGCGTCGGGGCAGCGAACCCGAACGTCGTGATCGGCGGCACCCGACCGACGCGGAGCGCGTCGAGCACCCACCGCTCGTGGGGCACCACCGGCTCGGGCAGCGCGTCCAGCGCGCACCACCGCAGGCCGCCGGATTTCTCCGGCTCGCACACCGACGGCTCGCCCGTCCAGTGGGTGCAGGTGAAGAAGAAGTCGACCCGTTCGTCGACCGGGCGGTCGTTGCCGTGGGTGCGGTGCATCGTGGTGAGCGGCACCAGCGCGGCGGGCTCGATCGCCACGCCGATCTCCTCCGCCGCCTCGCGGCACGCGGCCTCGGTGACCGACTCCCCGCGCTCGACGTGGCCCGCGGCGGCCGTGGCCCAGTGCCCGTCGCGGTATCCGGTGTTGCGCCGCAGGTGCAGCAGCACCTGCTCGTCGCGCCGGAGCAGCACGTAAGCGGCCGGAACGACGCTGAACCTCACCGCCCGACCTTATTCTCGGCCCCATGAAGCTCTCGACGCAGCTCCAGTACGGCGACGACCCCGTCCGCCAGATCGAGAAGGTGGTCGATTGGGAGAAGGCGGGCCTTGACGTCGTCTGGGTGGCCGAGGCCTACAGCTTCGACGCCGTGTCGGTGATGGGCTACCTCGCGGCGCGCACGGAGCGGCTGGAGATCGGGGCGGGGATCCTGCCGCTCTACAGCCGCACGCCCACGCTCATGGCGATGACGGCCGCGGGCCTCGACGCGCTGTCGGGCGGCCGGGCGATCCTGGGCATCGGCGCGTCCGGGCCGCAGGTGATCGAGGGCTTCCACGGGGTGCCGTACGACCGGCCGGTCGCGCGCACACGGGAGATCATCGAGATCTGCCGCAAGGTCTGGCGGCGGGAACGCCTGGAGCACACCGGGATCTACACCGTGCCGCTGCCGCCCGACCAGGGCACCGGGCTCGGCAAGGCGCTCAAGCTGATCAACCACCCGCGCCGGGCGGACATCCCGATCTGGGTGGCCGCGCTCGGCGACAAGAACCTGCAGATGACCGCGGAGCTGGCCACCGGCTGGCTGCCGCACACCGTGCTGCCGGAGAAGATGCACGAGGTGTTCGGGCCCGCGCTGGCGGCGGGCTTCGCCAAGCGCGCCCCCGAGCTGGGCCCGCTGCAGATCACCGGCGGCGGCATCCTCGCGCTGGACGAGGACGCGTACGGGCCCGCCCGCGACGCCGCCCGCAACCTGCTCGCCCTGTACATCGGCGGCATGGGCGCTCGCGGCCGCAACTTCTACAACACCGTCTTCCGCCGCCAGGGCTACGAAGCCGAGGCCACCCTCGTGCAGGACCTCTACCTCGACGGCAAGAAGGCGGAGGCGGCCGCGGCGCTCCCCGACGACTTCGTCGACCGCGTCACGCTGATCGGCCCGCCGGGGCACGTCAAGGAGCGGATCGCGGCCCTGCGCGAGGCCGGGGTGACCCACCTGCACGTGCTGCCGTACGGCCCCGAAACCCCGAAGCTGCTCGCCCAGGTCAAGGAGTGGATTTCCTGAAGCGGGGGGGCCGGTCGCGATGACGATCGGTCAGCGGTCGACACTGTCAGGTGAACCGTCGCCGTCCCCGAACTGGAGCGTGCCCGTGCCCGACCTCTCGATCGCGGCGACGGACCGACCGCTTCGGCCGGGTCAGTACGTCTACGTCGAGACGCACGCGTGGTGGCTCACCACCCACGGCCCGCACCAGCTCCTGGCCGAGCACCGGCTGCGCCAGTGGGTGCCCGCCGACGCGGAACGCCCGTGGGTGCTGGAGCGCGAGGTCACCGGAGCGCAGGAGTGGCTCAACGGCTCGGCGGAGGCCGCCCTCGCCGACGGCTACGACCTGCGCCCCGCGGAGCCGGTCGGCCGGTTCCGCGCGCCGCACGGCGCCTTCGATCTCGACGTCGACGAGCTCGACGACCGACCCTGCGCTCGGCCGCGGCGCCTGCGGGGGAGCTGGCAGAACCCCACCCGCGAGTTCTTCGCGCGGCTCCCACGCGACCCCGAGACGCTCGTGCAGCGGCTGCGCGAGGAGAACACGGGGAGCTGGTTCGGGCCGTTCGCGGCGGGCGTCACCGCCCTGCGCACCTGCCTCGTGCCCGCCGACCTGCGCGCCGCGCTCTGCCTGGCCCTGGCCTGCCTGCCCGGGGTGCGCGCCGTGGAGGGCATCGAGAACGTCGACGGCGTGGCGTGCCTCGCGCTCGTCCACGACGCCGGGCGCACCCGCACCGAGCTGATGCTCTCCCCCACCGACGGCCAGTTCGCGGGCGAGCGCGACACCGTCCGCACGGGCTCGCGCACCGGCCTCGCCGCGGGCACCGTGATCAGCTCGACGGCCGTGCGCACCGCCGTCGTCAACGCGGAGGGCGCGCTCCCGGCCTGAGCCACGCCCTGGCAGGCACTTCGGGGATCCGGGCGCCGCGTCACCGCCCGGGCCGGGGGCCTACCGCAACGGCTGGGGTGGGCCGCCCCGCTCGGCTTCCGGGCGCGGACCGAGGATCCGGCGCTCGGCGGCGTCGATCCGCAGATCGTTGATGCTCGCCTCCCGACGGCGCATGTAGCCCTCGTCGTCGAACTCCCACAGCTCGATGCCGTACGAGCGCCACCACTGCCCGTCGACGTCGTGGCACTCGTACTGGAACCGCGTGGCGATGCGGTTGCCCTCGAAGGCCCACAGGTCCTTGCGCAGCGCGTACTCCAGCTCGCGGTCCCACTTCTGCGCGAGGAACGCGACGATCTCGGCGCGGCCGGTGATGAACTGGTCGCGGTTGCGCCAGACCGAGTCCGGGGAGTACGCCGCCGCGACCCGTTCGGGGTCGCGCGTGTTCCACGCGTCTTCGGCGGCCTGCACCTTCGCCGCTGCGCTGGCGGCGTCGAACGGGGGAAGCGGGGGGCGGCTCATCCGGGTGTCCTTCGCGTCGGGTTCCGGCGTGTGACCACCGCATCGTTGCAGGACGCGACAGGTGCTCCCCGCCGTCACGCAAGAGGACTAACCTGAACGGCCAGAACTCGGCGAAGACGACGTGATCCGATCAAGGCGGTCTCAGCGTGTCCAGCAGCAGTACCAGCAGTGCCACCGACCAATTCGGCCCGAACGAATGGCTCGTCGAGGAGATGTACCAGCGTTTCCTCGAAGACCCGGACAGCGTCGACCCGGCTTGGCACGAGTTCTTCGCCGACTACCGCCCCGGTGACGCGTCCCCGACGTCGGGCACCGCCGCGCAGACCGCCGCCGACACCACGGCCGCCCCCTCCCCGCTCACCCCGATCGCGAAGCCCGGCAGGCAGGCCGCCCGCCGCGAGCCGCAGGCCGCCGAGAAGCAGGCGGAGAAGCCCACGCCTCCCGTGGGCAACGGCACCAGCGCCAAGCCCGCGGCGGGCAGCACGTCGCAGGCCGCCACCCGCCCGGCCGAGAGCGCCCCCGAGCAGGCCGACGGCGTGTCCACCACCCTGCGCGGCGCGGCGTCGCTCGTGGTCAAGAACATGAACGCCTCGCTCGCCGTGCCCACGGCCACGAGCGTGCGGGCCGTCCCGGCGAAGCTGCTCGCCGACAACCGGGTGGTCATCAACAACCAGCTGCGCCGCACCCGGGGCGGCAAGATCAGCTTCACGCACATGATCGGCTACGCCGTGGTCAAGGCGCTGGCCGAGTTCCCGGTGATGAACCGGCACTTCGCCGAGGTGGACGGCAAGCCGACGGTCGTGCAGCCCGAGCACGTCAACCTCGGCCTGGCGATCGACCTGCCCGGCAAGAGCAAGGGGCAGCGCACGCTGGTCGTCGTCTCGATCAAGGGCTGCGAGTCGCTGAGCTTCGCCCAGTTCTGGTCGGCGTACGAGGACATGGTGCGCAAGGCCCGCAGCGGCAACCTCACCGCCGAGGACTTCAAGGGCACCACGATCTCGCTCACCAACCCCGGCACCCTGGGCACCAACCACTCCGTCCCGCGGCTGATGATGGGCCAGGGCACGATCGTGGGCGTCGGCGCGATGGAGTACCCCGCCGAGTTCCAGGGCGCGAGCCAGGAGACCCTCTCCAAGATCGGCATCAGCAAGATCATCACCCTGACGTCGACCTACGACCACCGCGTCATCCAGGGTGCGGAGTCGGGCGATTTCCTGCGCCGCGTGCACGCGCTCCTGCTGGGCGAGGACGGGTTCTACGACGACATCTTCGGCTCGCTGCGGGTGCCGTACGAGCCCGTGCGGTGGGTGCAGGACCTGCCCGACGACCCGGTGGACAAGGTCGCGCGCGTCATCGAGATGATCGACGCCTACCGCACGCGCGGCCACCTGATGGCCGACACCGATCCGCTCAACTACCGCCAGCGCCGCCACCCCGACCTCGACGTGCTCTCCCACGGCCTCACCCTGTGGGACCTCGACCGGGAGTTCGCCGTCGGCGGTTTCGCGGGCCACGAGCGGATGAAGCTCCGCGACGTGCTCGGCGTGCTGCGCAACTCGTACTGCCGCACGATCGGCGTCGAGTACATGCACATCTCCGAGCCCGAGCAGCGTGCCTGGCTGCAGGAGCGGATCGAGGTGCCGCACCAGAAGCCGCACCCCAACGAGCAGAAGTACATCCTGTCCAAGCTCAACGCGGCCGAGGCGTTCGAGACGTTCCTGCAGACCAAGTACGTCGGCCAGAAGCGCTTCTCGCTCGAAGGCGGCGAGACCGTCATCCCGCTGCTAGACGCCGTGCTGGACAAGGCGGCCGAGCACGAGATGGACGAGGTCGTCATCGGCATGCCGCACCGCGGGCGGCTCAACGTGCTGGCCAACATCGTCGGCAAGCCGATCAGCCAGATCTTCCGCGAGTTCGAGGGCAACCTCGACCCCGGCCAGGCGCACGGCTCCGGCGACGTCAAGTACCACCTGGGCGCCGAGGGCAAGTACTTCCGGATGTTCGGCGACGGCGAGACCGTGGTGTCGCTGGCCTCCAACCCGAGCCACCTGGAGGCGGTCGACCCGGTGCTGGAAGGCATCGTGCGCGCCAAGCAGGACCTGCTCGACAAGGGCCACGACCGGGGCTACACCGTGCTGCCGCTGATGCTGCACGGCGACGCGTCGTTCGCGGGCCAGGGCGTGGTCGCCGAGACGCTGAACCTCGCGCTCCTGCGTGGCTACCGCACCGGCGGCACCGTGCACGTCGTGGTGAACAACCAGGTCGGGTTCACCACCGCCCCGGAGAACTCCCGCAGCTCCACCTACTCCACCGACGTCGCGAAGATGATCGACGCTCCGGTGTTCCACGTGAACGGCGACGACCCCGAGGCGTGCGTCTGGGTGGCCAAGCTCGCCGTCGAGTACCGCGAGCGCTGGCACAACGACGTCGTCATCGACATGGTCTGCTACCGCCGCCGTGGCCACAACGAGGGCGACGACCCCTCGATGACCCAGCCCGCGATGTACGACCTCGTCGACGCCAAGCGCAGCGTCCGCAAGCTCTACACGGAGTCGCTCATCGGCCGCGGCGACATCTCGATGGACGACGCCGAGCACGCGCTGCGCGATTTCTCCAACCAGCTGGAGCACGTGTTCAACGAGGTGCGCGAGCTGGAGCGCACGCCGCCGCGGGCCAGCCCGTCGGTGGAGAACGAGCAGCGGCAACCGCCGGACCTGGACACGTCGGTGCCGCTCGAGGTGCTCCACCGCATCGGCGACGCGCACATCGAGCTGCCCGAGGGGTTCACCGTGCACCAGCGCGTGAAGCCCGTGCTGCAGAAGCGCTACAAGATGTCGCGCGAAGGCGGCGTCGACTGGGCGTTCGCGGAGCTGATCGCGCTCGGCTCGATGCTGATGGACGGCAGGCTCGTGCGGCTGTCGGGCCAGGACACCCGGCGCGGCACGTTCGTGCAGCGGCACTCCGTGGTGATCGACCGCAAGACCGGCGAGGAGTACTACCCGCTGCGCAACCTGTCCGCAGAGCAGGGCCGGTTCCTGCCCTACGACTCGGCGCTCTCGGAGTTCGCCGCGGTCGGCTTCGAGTACGGCTACTCGGTGGCCAACCCGGACGCGTTCGTCGGCTGGGAGGCCCAGTTCGGCGATTTCGTCAACGGCGCCCAGTCGATCATCGACGAGTTCATCTC
>DATAOO010000354.1:0-5433 GCA_036265695.1 Pseudonocardia sp.
CCCTGCACGTCGAGGACAAGCTGCGCACGGTGCTCTGGGGGTTCGTAGGGCAGCCGCTGCCCGACGACGTCGTCGAGGGCCTCGAGAAGCTGCGCGCCGAGCTCGACGGCGCGTTCAGCGACGTCCTCGGCGAGCACATCACCCGCCGGGAGGTGCGCACGCTCGCCGCACGGTTGAACTCCCTGATCGCCGACCCCCGCTACCCGGAGCCCTCCGGCTACGGCCCCGCGATTCCCTGGCCCGCGTTCTGACCCCGCCGTAGGCTCCCGGCATGACGGCCGCCACGCCGATGCCCGCTGCGTTCATCGGGCACGGCAGTCCGATGAACGCGCTCGACCACAACCGCTACACCGACGCCTGGGCCGCGCTCGGGGCGAGCCTCCCGCGGCCGCGCGCGCTGCTCGTCGTCTCGGCGCACTGGTACATCAACGCCACCGCGGTCACGGCGATGCCGCGGCCACGCACGATCCACGACTTCTTCGGCTTCCCCGAGGACCTGTTCGCGGTCGAGTACCCGGCGCCGGGGGCTCCCGAGCTGGCCGACGAGGTCGCGGAGATCGTCAAGCCGACCTGGGTGGGCGCGGACGTCGACAGCTGGGGGATCGACCACGGCACCTGGTCGGTGCTCACGCACATGTTCCCGGCCGCCGACATCCCCGTCGTACAGCTGGCGATCAACGCCATGAAGCCCTTCGACTACCACCTCGAGCTCGGCGCGAAGCTCGCCCCGCTCCGCGACAGCGGCGTGATGGTGATCGGCAGCGGCAACGTGGTGCACAACCTCGGCGGGATCGACCCGACCCGTCCCGACTCCGGGTTCGACTGGGCCCACCGCTTCGACGACGCCGCCCGCGACCTGATGGCCGATCGCCCCGGCGAGCTGCCGTCGCTGTCGGGGGCGCGCGACTTCGACGCCGCCGTGCCCACCCCGGACCACTTCATCCCGCTGCTCTACCTCGCGGGGCTCGGCGCCGCGGCGGGCTCGGGCACCGACGTGCTCGTCGACGGCTACACCTACGGCTCACTGTCCATGACGGCCTACACGCTCGGGCGCTGACGCGGGCGCCGTCGACCGCAGCAACGCGATGCCCACCGCGGCGACGGCCAGGCCGATCGGGATGCCGAAAGGCGGCAGGCCGGACTGGAACCCGAGCACGCCCCCGACGACCACGCCCAACGCCACCGCGGCCGGGACGACGCGGGCCAGCATCAGGGCGATGCCGAACATCGCCCAGCCGAGGGCGAACAGCAGGTAGGCCGACAGCGCCCCGACCTGCAGGGTGATCGTCTTCTCGGCGGCGATCGCCTGTGGCGCGACCTCGGCGATCCACGGCCCGGCGAAGCCGTCGAACCACATGTTGCCGCCCTGGGTCATGGTGCCCGCGAACGCGACGAGGAAGGCGATCAGCCCGTAGCGGCCGAAGCGGGGCGCGAAGCGCTCGTGCAGGGCGACCAGCGCGATCGCCAACCCGATGAACGCGACGAAGTAGGCGCCGTTGGCCACGCGGAACGCCGGGTCCGCCATCATCCCGGTGAAGTCGGCGGGACGCTGGACGACCCACCTGGCCAGGTCGACGAGCGCGAACGCGGCGCCTCCCGCGACCGCGATCGGGCCTGCGTGCCGGGCGAGTGCGGTGGGCGCCATGGTGATGAGTGTCCGACGTGGACGACGGCCCCGGTACGGGGACAACCCTGCCTGCGTCAGGCCGTGTCGCGGAACCAGGGGGGCAGCGTCGGCAGCTCCGTGAAGTCGACGACCTCGTCGCGGAAGGACAGGGTGGCGGCGCCGTCGGCGGACACGCGGATCCGCACGTCCTCCAGGTTGTGCGGCTCGCCGGGGTCGCGACCGATCGCGGTGGCGACGATCGCGCGCATCGGGCCGGAGTGCGACGTGGCCACGACCAGCAGCGGGCGGTCACGCGCCGTCGTGCCGAACGCCGCTACCGCGCGCCACAGCCGCAGCGCCGCGAGCTGCGGCGGCTCGAAGTACAGCGTGGGGTTGCGCAGCCAGTACTCGATCGGGCCGCCCTGTGCGGCGACCGCGCGGTAGTCGCTGTCGAAGCGGTCGAACTCGCGGGCCCAGTCCGGCAGCTCGCCGTCGGGCAGCCGCAGCCGGGTGGTGACGGCGACCGACGTGTCGACGACGTCGCCGTACAGCGCGAACCGCAGGTTCGTGAGGTCCGCCTCGCCGTCGAGCGGCCCGACGGTGGTGCCGTCCCCCTCGTCCAGCTCCTCGACGAGCGCCGCGCGCAGCGCCTCCGCCGTAGCCGCGGCCCGCGCGGTGGGGGCGTGCGGCACGCGGACGTCGGTGCCCGGCGCGATCTCCTTCGCCAGCGCCGTCCCGCGCTCGCGGGCCTGGCGCTCGCCGAGCGGTGTGAGCCCGAGGTCGCCGTCGTAGCCGACCGTCTCGCCGTGGCGCAGCAGCACCACCTCGTATCCCGTCACGGCGCCACGCTACGGCGAACCCCGGCGGTCGCGGGACCGCCGCGTACCGCCGTGCGGAACGCGCATGCCGGGCGACGTCGTGCCAGGCTCGGGAGGAGGCGTCCGCTCCCGCGGGCGTCGGGAGGAGACAGCACGTGAAGATCGGCCTGCACATCGCAGACTTCACCTACCCGGCGGGCGCCCCCGGCCTCGCCGACGACCTGACGCGCATCGTCGTCGCGGCCGAGGAGGCCGGGTTCCAGCGCGTGAGCGTGATGGACCACCTGTTCCAGATCCAGGTGCTCGGGCCGCCCGAGCACGACATGCTCGAGGCCTACACGACGCTCGGCTACCTCGCCGCGCGCACCGAGAAGGTCGAGCTGCTCGCGTGGGTCACTGCCGTCAGCTACCGCGACCCCGGCATGCTTGCGAAGATCATCACCACGCTCGACGTGCTCTCCAAGGGCCGCGCGTGGCTCGGCATCGGCGCGGCGTGGAACAGCGAGGAGGCCGAGGGGCTCGGCCTGTTCTTCCCGGGTACGGCCGAGCGCTTCGAGCGGCTCGAGGAGACCCTGCAGATCTGCCTGCAGATGTGGAGCGACTCCGACGCCCCCTACGACGGCAAGCACTACCAGCTCGGGCGCACGCTCAACGTTCCGCAGTCGCTGCAACGGCCGCACCCGCGGATCCTGATCGGCGGCGGCGGGGAGAAGAAGACGCTGCGGATGGTGGCCCAGTACGCCGACGCCTGCAACCTGTTCCCCAGCCCGGACCTGGAGCACAAGCTGGACGTGCTGCGCGGGCACTGCGCCGACGTCGGCCGGGACTACGACGCGATCGAGAAGACGGTGATGTTCGGCCTCGACCCCGGCGAGAAGGGCGAGAAGGTCGGCGAGCTCCTGACCCAGCTGGAACGCCTTGCGAAGCTGGGCATCAGCGAGGCGCACGGTTGGGTGCCGCGCGTGCACGAGATCGAGCCGTTGAAGATCCTCGGGCGGGAGGTCGTCCCGGCGATCGCCGAGTTGTAGGTTCCCCGCATGGGACTCAGCCGCATCGGCGTCACCGGCTTGGCCGTCATGGGCGCGAACCTCGCCCGCAACATCGCCCGGCACGGGGTGCCGGTGGCCGTGCACAACCGCACCACCGCGCGGACCAAGGAGTTCATGGAGGCCTACGCGGGCGAAGGGACGTTCACGGCGGCCGAGTCCACCGAGGACTTCGTCAACGCGCTGGAGAAGCCGCGCCGGATCATCGTGATGGTGAAGGCGGGCGCGCCGGTCGACGGGGTGATCGAGGAGCTCACCCCGCTGCTCGACGAGGGCGACATCATCATCGACGCGGGCAACTCGCACTTCCCCGACACCAAGCGGCGCACCGAGGAGTGCGCCGCAAAGGGGTTGCGGTTCATGGGCGTCGGCGTGTCCGGCGGCGAGGAGGGCGCCCTCAACGGGCCGAGCATCATGCCCGGCGGCGACCCCGCGGCCTACGCCGAGGTCGAGGAGGTGCTCACCTCGATCGCGGCCAACGTCGACGGCACGCCGTGCTGCGTGCACGTCGGCCCGGACGGGGCGGGGCACTACGTCAAGATGGTGCACAACGGCATCGAGTACGCCGACATCCAGCTCATCGCCGAGGCGTACGACCTGCTCACCCACGTCGGCGGGCTCGACGCGCCGGCCATCGGCAAGATCTTCGAGGAGTGGAACTCCGGCGACCTGGAGTCGTTCCTCATCGAGATCACGGCGATCGTGCTGCAGAAGACCGACGCGGGCACCGGCAAGCCGCTCGTCGACGCGATCCTCGACCAGGCCGAGCAGAAGGGCACCGGCCGCTGGACCTCGCAGGACGCGCTGGACCTCGGGGTGCCGCTCACCGGGATCACCGAGGCCGTGTTCGCGCGCACGCTCTCGTCGTTGCGCGAGGAGCGCAAGGCGGCCGCGTCGACGCTGGCGGGGCCGCGGCCGGGGGAGGGCGGCGTGCCCGACAACCTGGTCGAGGACATCCGGCAGGCGCTGTACGCGTCGAAGGTCGTGGCCTACGCCCAGGGGTTCGCGCAGATGCGGGCGGCCTCGGAGGCCAACGGCTGGGGGCTCGACCTCGGCGCGATGGCGACGATCTGGCGCGGCGGCTGCATCATCCGGGCGCAGTTCCTCAACCGGATCAGCGAGGCCTACGCCGAGCACGGCGACGTCCAGAACCTGATGATGGTGCCCTACTTCACGCAGGCCCTCGCCGAGGCGCAGGACGCCTGGCGGCGCGTGGTGGTGGCCGCCACCGAGCAGGGGGTGGCCATCCCGGCGTTCTCCAGCTCGCTGTCGTACTACGACGGCTACCGCCGCGAGCGCGGTCCGGCCAACCTCATCCAGGGGCTGCGCGACTACTTCGGGGCGCACACCTACCGGCGCGTCGACGGCGAGGGCAGCTTCCACACCCGCTGGGGGCAGGACGGCACGGAGGTGCGCACCGACGGCTGAGGCTCTCAGGCCGGCGCGGTGAAAGCACATGGGCGAGAGTGGGCTCGTGACCGCTCCGGACCCCCTCACCGCCCAGGCCGCGCTGGTGCCCGACACGCTCGCGGTGCTCGACCCCGAGGGGGAGCGGCTGCCGTTCGCCGAGCTCGAGGCCCGGGCCAACCGGCTGGCGCACGGCCTCGCGGGGCTCGGCCTCGCGGGCGGCGACCCGGTGATCTGGTGCGGGCCCAACAGCATCGAGGTGCTCGTCACGCTGCACGCCGCCCGCAAGGCGGGCCTGGTCGCGGTGCCGCTGGCCTACCGCTTCACCGCCGACGAGATGCGCTACGTGATCGCCGACAGCGGCGCCGCCGTGGTGCTCGTCGACCCGGAGCAGGCCGAGCGCGTCGCCGCCGTACGCGCGGAACTGCCCGCCGTGCGCGAGGTGGTGGTGTTCGGCAGCCCGGAGTGGCACGCGCTGCTCGACGGACCGGGCACACCGCCGCCGCCCCCGGACGGCACGGGCGGATCGATGATCTACACGTCGGGCACCACCGGT
>DATAOO010000355.1:0-14722 GCA_036265695.1 Pseudonocardia sp.
GCAGTCATCCGGCCGTCGCGCTCGCCGGGGTCACGGCCGACGGTCCGGTCGCCGCTCGGCTGCTCACCCCGGCCGCCACGGCGGCCCGGCTCGGCGATGACGTGCCCGCCGCCCTGCGTCGCGTGCAGGACACCGCCGTCACCACCGAACTCGCCCGCACGGCCGCCGCCTGGTCGCTGGCCGAGCGGCACGGCGTGCCCCTCGCCGACGTCCTCGCGGGTGTCCACGACGACATCCGGTGGCGGGTCCGCTTCGGAGCTTCCGTCCAGGCGACGCTGGCGGGCCCCCGAGCAACGGCGGGCGTACTGACGGCACTGCCCGGCCTCGGGGTGGCCTTGGGGCAACTGCTGGGCGCCGATCCGATCGGCGTGCTCCGCGGCGGCCCACTCGGCCAGGTCCTGTTGGTCGTCGGGCTCGGGCTGGTCGCGGCGGGCCGCGCCTGGACCGACCAGATCCTGCGGCGGGCGGTGCCCCGATGACCGCCGCTCCGGCGCTGGCCACGGCGATGCTGCTTGCGGCCGCATTCCTCCCGCGGACGCGAACCGGCCGCGACCGCTGGCGCGAGCTGACGACGGTGGCCGCCGAGGCCGCTCCCGAGCAGGTGTCCGGGCTGCGCCCGAGGTGGCTGGTCGTCGGCCTCGCGGCGGTTGGGAGCGTCGGCTGGGCGTTCGGCGGGGTCGCCGTCGGGCTCGTCGCTGCAGGCCTCGCGGCGTCGGTGACCGTCGTGCTGCGCCGCATGCTCGCCGCGGGTGCGGAGGAGCGCACCGAGCACAGCGCCGAGCTCGCCAGCTGTTGGGAGTTGCTGGCCGCCTGCCTGGAGGCGGGGCTGCCCGTCGCGGGAGCGGTCCTCGCCACGGCCACGCCGCTCACGGGCGCGGCGGGGAGCGGTATGCGCCGGGTTGCGGGCCTGTTGGAGCTCGGCGCCGACCCTGTCGACGCGTGGCGAACGGTCGAGCACCGACCGGCGCTCGCGGCGTTCGCCCGGGCGGCTGCACGGTCGGCGGGCACCGGTGCGGCGCTGGCCCGGGTCGCCCGCACCGAGTGCCTCCGCCTGCGCGCGGAGCTCACCGATGCGGCGCAGGCCCGCGCCCAGCGCGCCGCGGTCCTGATCACCGGGCCGCTCGGCCTCTGCTTCCTGCCCGCTTTCCTCGTCCTCGGCATCGCGCCGGTCGTGACCGGCCTCGCGGGCGAGGCGCTGGCGCGATGGTGACCGCCGTCGCGCTCCCGAAAGAAGGAGTTCGCATGTCCACGTCCGCTCCCCGTACGGCCCGCCTGCTGGCGCGGCTCCGTGACGACTCCGGGATGAGCACCGTCGAGTACGCCATCGGCACGCTGGCCGCGGCGGCGTTCGCGGCGGTCCTCTACGCCGTCGTGACCGGTGATTCGATCGTCACCGCGTTGACCGGGCTCGTGCAGCGCGCGCTGCAGGTGGCGTTCTGATGACCGGGAGGGCGGCGTGGTCGACCGCGGGGCGGACCGTGCCCACCGCGCCTGCCCGCCGCTCTCCCCTGGCCGACGACGCAGGCGCCGTCACGGTGGAGGCAGCCCTGGCGCTCTGCGCGCTCACGGTCTTCCTCGTCCTGGCGTTGGGGGCGCTGGTCGCCGTCGCGCAGACGATGCGCTGCGCCGACGCCGCACGCGAGCTTGCGCGGCTCGCCGCTCGGGGCGAGCCGGACCGCGGCCGGGCCGTCGCCGGCCGCCTCGCACCGTCCGGGGCGCGACTGGAGCTGACGCAGGACGGCGACACCCTCACCGCGCTGGTGTCGGTGCAGCTCGTCAGCCCCCTTCCCCTCACGCTGAACGGGCGCGCAGCCGCGGCCCTCGAGGTGGTGGGTTCGCCGTGATCCACGCCGGAGCCGCGCCGACGACCGGGGCAACCGACCCCGAGACACCCGACCCGGAGACACCCGACCCCGAGACATCCGACTCCGGGGTCGCCACGGTGTGGGCTGCCGCCGCGGTCGCCGTCTTGACCGTCGTGCTCGTCGCTTGCCTGCACCTCGGCGCCGCTCTCCTGGCCCGGCACCGGGCGGAGAGCGCCGCCGATCTGGCGGCACTGGCCGCGGCCCGGGAGGCGGTCCGCGGGGAGGCCCCGGCGTGCCTGCGGGCAGCGCAGATCGCCACCGCGACGGGCGGTGAGGTCGTCCGGTGCCGACTGGTGGGATGGACCGCGCTGGTCGAGGTCCGGGTGGCGGTGCCGTTCGCGCTGCCCGGCCTCACGACGGCGAGCGGGCGGGCCGCTGCAGGACCGTCGACGGGCGGGCAAGCCCGGTTCGGCGAGCGGTCGATGGATACCGCCGGGCGGGCCGGTGCGGCGGGGGCCGTGGCGTCGGCCGACCGGCGCCGCCCGAAGCGCGATTCGTCGCTCGGATGGCGCGCTCGTCGTTGCAGCAGCACCAATCGGCGACGGGCTCTGGCCCGCCGCGCCGAAGCGGGGCCTACTGGAGCAGGTTCCCGCTGGCCCCGGCCGGTTCAGGAACCGAGGAATGTCGCTCCCCAGACTGCGGTGGGGCCGGAGCGTCGTCTGACGCCCACCCCCGAACCGGCCGCACCGCGAAGGGTCGCCGCCGTCCCGCCCGCCCCCCCGACCGGGCGGGCCGGCGGCGGCCTACCTCAGCCGCATGTCGTCGCCGAACGCGTCCAGCACCACGTCGAGCACCCGCACGGCGCCCGCCTTGTCGAGCGGCGCGTTGCCGTTGCCGCACTTGGGCGACTGCACGCAGGACGGACAACCGGTGCGGCATTCGCAGTTGGAGATCGCCGTCCGGGTGGCGGCGAGCCACCTCGGCAGCACCTCGTGCCCCCGCTCCGCGAACCCGGCGCCGCCGGGGTGCCCGTCGTGCACGAAGACCGTCGGGCGGCCGGTGTAGGGGTGCAGCGCGGTCGACATGCCGCCGATGTCCCAGCGGTCGCAGATCGCGAACAGCGGCAGGATCCCGATGGCGGCGTGCTCGGCGGCGTGCAACGCGCCCGGCGCCCGGCTGATGTCCACCCCGACCGCGTCGAGGGCGGCCTCGTCGAGGTCGTACCACACTCCGCGGGTGTGCAGGGTCTGCTGCGGGAGGTCGAGCGGCACGGTCTCCAGCACCGTGCCGTCCGGTGCCCGCCGCTGGTACTCCACCACCTGGGTCGTCACCGTCACCTCGCCGAACGCCACGCGCACCGGGCCGCGCTCCCAGCAGGCGAGCACGGCGGACACCTCGACGTCGGCTGTCGAGCGGGCGTCGGTGCGCCAGTCGGGGGTGGCGGCCTGCACCAACGCGACCCCGGTGTCGAGGTCGAGGTCCTGCACCAGGTAGCTCTCGCCGCGATGCAGGTAAACGGCGCCGGTGTGCACGGTGGCGGGCGCCGACCCGGCGTCCACCGTGCCGAGCATCCGCCCGCTGTCCGCCTCGACCACGGCCACCTGCCCGAGCCCGGATCCGCGGATGTCGACGGTGCCCGCAGGCCGGTCCTCGGTCGAGGGCCAGAACCAACCCGCCGGGCGGCGCCGCAGCACCCCGTCGGCCACCAGCTCGTCGAGCACCGGCTCGGCGTCGGTCCCGCTGAACACCCCGGCCAGGTCGGCCTCGGTCAGCGGCAGCTCGGCCGCGGCGCACGCGAGCTGCGGACCCAGTACGTAGGGGTTGCCGGGGTTGAGCACGCAGCCCTCGACGGGCGCGCCGAGCAGCGCGTCGGGATGGTGCACGAGGTAGGTGTCCATGGGATCGTCGCGCGCGACGAGCACCACCAAGGCCTCGTCCCGGGCCCGGCCCGCGCGGCCCGCCTGCTGCCAGAACGAGGCCCGCGTGCCGGGGAAGCCCGCCACCACCACGGCGTCGAGGCCCGCGATGTCCACACCCAGCTCCAGGGCGTTGGTCGTCGCGACGCCGAGGAGGTCACCGCGGGCCAGTGCCGCCTCCAGCGCCCGCCGTTCCTCGGGGAGATAGCCGCCGCGGTAGGCGGCCACCCGCTCGACCAGCTCGGTGTCGACGTCGGCGAGGAGGCGCTGCGCGCTCAGGGCGGCCACTTCGGCACCTCGGCGGGAGCGCACGAACGCGAGCGTGCGGGCGCCCTCCACCACCAGGTCGGCGAGCATGCGGGCGGCCTCGGTGCCCGCGGGGCGCCGCACGGGTGCGCCGTTCTCGCCGACCAGCTCGGGCAGCAGCGGCGGCTCCCAGAGGGCGAGGGTGCGGCCCGCGCTCGGCGATCCGTCCTCGCTCACCGCGACCACCGAGCGTCCGGTCAGGCGCGACGCGAACCCGGCCGGGTCCGCCACGGTGGCCGAGGCCAGCACGAGCGTGGGTGTCGCGCCGTACCGGGCGCACACGCGCAGGAGCCGTCGCAGGAGGAGCGCGACGTGCGAGCCGAACACCCCGCGGTAGGTGTGGCACTCGTCGATCACGACGTAGCGCAGCCGGCGCAGGAACGTCGCCCAGCGGGCGTGTCGGGGCAGCACCGAGCGGTGCAGCATGTCCGGGTTGCTGAAGACCCAGCGGGCGTGCCGCCGGGCCCAGTCGCGTTCGTCGAGCGGGGTGTCGCCGTCGAGGGCGGCGGGCCGCACGTGCGGGAGGTCGAGCTCGGCGAGGGCGCGGAGCTGGTCGGCGGCCAACGCCTTGGTCGGCGAGAGGTACAGGGCGGTAGCGCGGGGGTCGGCCGCGAGCGCGGTGAGCACCGGCAGTTGGTAGGCCAGCGACTTGCCGGACGCGGTGCCGGTCGCCACCACGACGTCCTGCCCGGCGTGGGCGAGCTCCGCGGCTCGGGCCTGGTGGGTCCACGGAGCGCGTACGCCGTGGTCGACGAGTGTGTCGCGGATCGGGGCGGGCACCCAGGTGGGCCAGTGCGCGGTCTGCCCGGCCCGGGCGGGCATCCGCACGACGTGTCTCAGCGGGGAGAGCTCATCGGCCCCCGATCCAGCGCCACCATCCGGCGGCAGACCGCTGCGGCCGGGCGTCGCCGCCGGGCCGGGAATGGCCCCCGCATCCGACGCCGCGCTGCCCGGTGCACCGCCGCGATCCGGAGCTTCGGCGCCACCCGAGGCCACATCGCTGAGGAGCACCGCGGCCGCGGCGGCCGACGCGCCGTCGAACGGCGGAGCGAGCAGCTCCGCCACGACGCCGTCCGGCACCACACCGGACCCCGCGAGCACGCGCGCCAGCAGGTGGATCCCGCGCCCCGGCGCGGACCCGCCCGCCTCGTCCACGGCCACCGAGCGCACAGCCCGAGGTTGGCACACCGCCCGCCCGTGAGGAGTGCCGACCCGTCCGTTCGGCCAGAGCCGGACGGCATGAGGGGGATGTCACAGCGATGTCACGGAGACGCCCGAACGACCCGGCGACCAGGGCTGCGTACCTACCCGGCCCGTGACGCAACCGTGACCGGAGTCGGCGCAGGGTACCTCCCGAAGGGTCGGGCGCAGTCGCCCACCTACACTGCGATAACCCCGTCACCGCTCCTACCTGCGGCGAGGGGTTGTTCTGCTTCCGACGCCAGGGACGCCGTCTCCAGTGCCCTGGTCGATTTGATTCACCGAACCAGGAGGACGGATGGTTGACACAAGCCTCGCGGCGGGCCTAGAGCTCGGCGGGGGTGATCGCATTCTCGTAGGGGTCGTCGCGGTAGTCGCCCTGGTCGCCCTGGCCGTCGGCTTCGTCCTGCGCCGGGAGGTTCTCGCCGCGGGCGAAGGCACCCCGAAGATGCAGGAGATCGGCAAGGCGGTCCAGGAGGGCGCCGCCGCCTACCTGAACCGCCAGTTCCGGACGCTCGGCGTGTTCGTCGTCATCGTGTTCGTCCTGCTGTTCTTCCTGCCTGCGGACACCGTCGGCGAGCAGATCGGCCGGTCGATCTTCTTCGTGATCGGCGCGGTGTTCTCGGCCACGATCGGCTACCTCGGCATGCGCCTGGCGACGTTCGCGAACATCCGCGTCGCCGCGGCCTCGCGGGAGGACGGCGGGCGCGAGAAGGCCATGCGCATCGCGTTCCGCACGGGCGGCGTGGTCGGCATGTTCACCGTGGGCCTCGGTCTGCTGGGTGCCGCGGTCGTCGTGATGGTCTACGCGGGCGGCGCACCCAAGGTCCTCGAGGGCTTCGGCTTCGGCGCGGCACTGCTGGCGATGTTCATGCGTGTCGGCGGCGGCATCTTCACCAAGGCCGCGGACGTCGGCGCCGACCTCGTCGGCAAGGTCGAGCAGGGCATCCCCGAGGACGACCCCCGCAACGCCGCCACCATCGCCGACAACGTGGGCGACAACGTCGGCGACTGCGCGGGCATGGCCGCCGACCTGTTCGAGTCCTACGCGGTCACCCTGGTCGCCGCGCTGATCCTCGGCGCGGCCGCGTTCGGCCAGCAGGGGCTGCTGTTCCCGCTGATCGTGCCCGCCATCGGCGTGCTCACCGCGATCATCGGCGTCTACATCACCCGCGCCAAGGAAACCGAGGGCGGCCTCACCACGATCAACCGCAGCTTCTACATCTCCGCGGTGATCTCCGCGGTGCTGTGCGTGATCGCGGCGTTCAGCTACCTGCCCAGCTCCTTCGGTGCGCTGATCAGCCCGACCGACGCCACGGTGGTCGCCGACATGGGCAACGCCGACCCGCGGGCCATCGCGTCCGTCGCCGTGATCATCGGCATCGTGCTGGCGGGCATCATCCTGTGGCTCACCGGCTACTTCACCGGCACCGAGCACAAGCCGGTCAAGACCGTCGGCGAGTCCTCGCTCACCGGCGCGGCGACCGTGATCCTCTCGGGCATCTCGATCGGCTTCGAGTCGGCCGTGTACACCGCGCTCGTCATCGCCGCGGCGGTGTTCGGCGCGTTCACGCTGGCCACGGGCTCGGTCACGGTCGCGCTGTTCGCCGTCGCGCTGGCGGGCACCGGCCTGCTCACCACGGTCGGCGTGATCGTCGCCATGGACACGTTCGGTCCGGTTTCCGACAACGCGCAGGGCATCGCGGAGATGTCCGGCGACGTCGAAGGCGCCGGGGTCGGCATCCTCACCGAGCTCGACGCGGTGGGCAACACCACCAAGGCGATCACCAAGGGCATCGCGATCGCCACGGCGGTGCTCGCGGCCACCGCGCTGTTCGGCTCCTACCGCGACGCGATCAGCACCGCGATCGGGAACGTCGACGTCTCGAAGACGGTCGCGTTCAACTACCAGGTGTTCTCGCCGAACACGCTGGTCGGCGTGATCATCGGCGCGTCGGTCGTGTTCATGTTCTCCGGTCTGGCGATCAACGCCGTGACGCGGGCAGCGGGCGCGATCGTGTTCGAGGTGCGCCGCCAGTTCCGCGACAACCCGGGGATCATGGAGGGCACGGTCCGGCCCGAATACGGCCGTGTCGTCGACATCTGCACGCGCGACTCGCTGCGCGAGCTGGCCACCCCCGGCCTGCTGGCGATCTTCGCGCCGATCGCGGTCGGCTTCGGCCTCGGGGTGGGCCCGCTCGCGGGTTACCTGGCGGGCGCCATCGCGACCGGCACCCTGATGGCGATCTTCCTCGCCAACTCGGGTGGCGCGTGGGACAACGGCAAGAAGCTGGTCGAAGACGGCAACCACGGCGGCAAGGGCTCCGACGCCCACGCCGCCACCGTCATCGGCGACACGGTCGGCGACCCGTTCAAGGACACGGCGGGCCCGGCGATCAACCCGTTGATCAAGGTGATGAACCTGGTCTCGCTGCTCATCGCCCCCGCTGTCGTCGGGCTTTCGCTGCCCGACGCCCCGGCAGGCCCGGTGCGCTACGTGATCGCGATCGTCGCGGTCGCCATCATCGTGGCGGCGGTCGTCGTCACGAAGCGGCGCTCGACGTCCATCACCGACGCACCGGCGGAGAGCCCGGTCGCCTGACCGCAGCACCGCACGGCGAAGGCCGCTCGTCCTCGCGGACGGGCGGCCTTCGCCGTTTTGAAGCCTTTTCCACACCCTCGCGACCGTCCGTGCACACTGTCGCCTATGCGCCGCTCCCGCACCCTCTTCTTCGCCGCCGTCACCGCCGCCACGGTGGCCCTGAGCGGCTGTTCTGCGACCGTCACCGGATCGCCCGCACCCACCGGCGCGTCCACGAACGGCGGCGCCGTCGCACCGACGACCGACCCGGTGGCGTGGACCGACAAGGTGTGCGGCTCCCTGCTGCCATTGCAGGACTCGCTCTCCGCGAAGCCCCAGTTCGACGAGAACGACCCGGCCGCTGCCGTCAAGGCGCTGTCGGACTTCCTCGGGAAGAGCGAGGCGTCCATCGACCAGGCGATCTCCGGACTCGACGCCGCCGGGCCCTCCCCGGTGGCCAACGGCGACCCGGCCGTCGCCAAGATCAAGTCGGCGCTGACGACCATCCGCTCGTCGTTCGACCAGGCCAAGGTCGCCCTCGACAAGATCGACCCGAACAACGTGTCAGAGCTGGTCACGGCTCTCCCGCAGGCCGTCGCACCGCTGCAGGAGCTGTCGAAGCTGCAGGACCCGACCACCGATCTGCAGTCGAGCCCGGAGCTCGAGGCGGCCGCGGCCAAGGCGCCCAACTGCCAGGCGCTCAAGAAGAACAGCTAGGGGATGCTGGAGAACTCCCCCCGTAGCGAGCGGCGCGCAGCAGGGCCGAGTTCTCCGGCGCGCTCCTAGCGGCGTGCCGACGCGGCGCACTCGAACACGTGTTCTAGAGTGCGCGACGTGTCGCAGCTGTCGCTGTTCTCCGCGGAAGCCCGACCGGCCGCGCTGACCGACCTCGCGGGCCTGCTGTGCGGGCCGGGGCAGATCGTGCGGTTCGGGGCGGGCGACCAGGCACGGCTGTCGATCGTGCTCGCCGACGCAGACCGGGCCCCTGCCGCGCGGGTGGCCCTCGCCGCGGCGGGCGTCACCGCGCAGGCCGTCGTCACCGAGAGCGGCGCCACCGCGCTGCGCACCGCGTTCCGCTGCGACCTCGCCGACCTGGCTCGGGCGTGGACCCGCGGCGCGGTCAAGGCGGTACCGTCGGAATGGCAGCTGGACGGTCCGACGTTACGGCTGTGGGTGCTCACGGCGGGCGCACCGGACGGTCGGGGGGGTTATCTCCTGGCGCTCGACCCGCACGCCCCCCACACCCACCAGGCGCTCGTCGCGGCCGCCACCCGCGCCGGGTTGCCACCGGCCCGCCTCGGCGGTGCGCTGCGGATCAGCGGCACCAGACGCATGGCACGCTTGGTAGAAATGGTGGGGCCCGCACCCGACCGGATGCCCGCAGGCACGTGGCCGCGATACCGCGGCCGCACGGCGTGCTGAACCGAGCGCCTTGACAGATGTGGTTACGCTCTCGCGGCACACAGGGATTCGTGCCCGCACCGTGACCATCGCGACACCAAGGGTACGAACTGGCCCGGACCCGCATACTCGGGAGTGCGACCGGAGACGATGGAGTTGGACCGCACGTGACAACCGGAACGACGAGCTCGAAGACCGCCTCGGCAGCTGCCGGGGGCGGACGACGCCGCACGCCCGCGGCCATGACGGCGGGCGGCCCGCGGCGACGGCTGGTGATCGTCGAGTCCGGCACGAAGGCCGCCAAGATCCAGAAGTTCCTCGGCAAGGACTACGTCGTGGAGGCCTCCGTCGGGCACATCCGCGACCTCCCCCGCGGCGCCGCCGACGTCCCCGCCAAGTACAAGGGCGAGTCGTGGGCGCGCCTCGGCGTCGACGTCGACAACTCCTTCGCCCCCCTCTACATCATCACGCCGGAGAAGAAGGGGAAGGTCGCCGAGCTCAAGGATGCGCTGAAGACGGTCGACGAGGTGCTGCTCGCCACCGACCCCGACCGCGAAGGCGAGGCCATCGCCTGGCACCTGCTCGACACGCTCAAGCCCAAGGTGCCCGTCCGCCGGATGGTGTTCCACGAGATCTCCGAGCCCGCCATCCGCGCGGCCGTCGAGAACCTGCGTGACCTCGACCACGACCTCGTCGACGCCCAGGAGACCCGCCGCATCCTCGACCGCCTCTACGGCTACGAGGTCTCGCCGGTGCTGTGGAAGAAGGTCATGCCGAAGCTGTCGGCGGGCCGGGTGCAGTCCGTCGCCACGCGGATCATCGTCCAGCGCGAGCGCGAGCGGATGGCGTTCGTCTCGGCGTCTTACTGGGACATCGCCGCCGTGCTCGACGCAGGCGCCGAGGCCACGCCGCGGCAGTTCCCGGCGCGACTCATCGCCGTCGACGGCACCCGCGTGGCCACCGGCCGCGACTTCGGCCCCGACGGCAAGCTCAAGGGCTCCGCGAAAGCGCTCGACGAGGCGTCGGCCCGGCGGCTGGCCGAGGCCCTCGAAGGCCGCGACCTGGCCGTCGAGTCGGTCGAGTCGAAGCCGTACACGCGCAAGCCCTACGCGCCGTTCATGACGTCCACGCTGCAGCAGGAGGCAGGCCGCAAGCTGCGCTTCTCGGCCGACCGCACCATGCGCGGCGCACAGCGGCTGTACGAGAACGGCTACATCACCTATCTCCGCACCGACTCCACCACGCTGTCCCCGTCGGCCATCGACGCCGCCCGGACGCAGGCCCGCGAGCTGTACGGCGACGCCTACGTGCCCGCCCAGCCGCGGCAGTACACACGCAAGGTCAAGAACGCGCAGGAGGCCCACGAGGCCATCCGGCCCGCCGGGGAGCGGTTCCGCACGCCCGGCGAGGTGGCGCGCGAGCTCGACGGCGACGACTACCGCCTTTACGAGCTCATCTGGCAGCGCACGGTCGCGTCGCAGATGGCCGACGCCCGCGGCACCACCGTCAGCGTGCGGATCGCGGGCACGGCGGGTACCGGCGAGGCGGTCACGTTCGCCGCGTCCGGGCGCACGATCACGTTCCCGGGGTTCCTCAAGGCCTACGTCGAGACGCTCGACGAGGGCAGCGACGAGCAGGCCGACGACGCCGAGTCCCGACTGCCCGAGCTGACGCAGGGGCAGCCGCTCGTCGCAGACTCGCTCACCCCGGAGGGTCACACCACCAACCCGCCGTCGCGCTACACCGAGCCCAGCCTGGTCAAGGCCCTGGAAGATCTCGGCATCGGGCGTCCGTCCACCTACGCGTCGATCATCAAGACGATCCAGGACCGCGGGTACGTGTGGAAGAAGGGCGCCGCGCTCGTCCCGTCGTGGGTGGCGTTCGCCGTGGTGGGGCTGCTGGAGCACCACTTCGGTCGGCTGGTCGACTACCACTTCACCGCCGCCATGGAAGACGAGCTCGACTCCATCGCGGCCGGCAACCAGCAGCGCACCGACTGGCTCTCGGCGTTCTACTTCGGCGCCGCGGAGGGCCGCGAGGGGTCGGTGGCGCGCTCGGGCGGGCTGAAGAAGCTCGTCGGAGTCAACCTCGAGGAGATCGACGCCCGCGAGATCAATTCCATCCCGATGTTCGACGACGTCGTGGTGCGGGTCGGGCGCTACGGGCCGTACCTGGAGCGGCTGCGCGACGGGGAGTCGCAGCGCGCGAACCTTCCCGACGACTTGCCGCCTGACGAGCTGACCCCCGAGCTGGCCGAGCAGCTGTTCAGCGTGCCCGCCGACGGGCGCACACTGGGCACCGACCCGGTGACGGGGCACGAGATCGTGGCCAAGGAGGGCCGGTACGGGCCCTACGTCACGGAGATCCTGCCCGAGGGCACCGACACGAAGAAGACGAAGCCGCGCACGGGGTCGCTGTTCAAGGACATGGCGACCGAGAGCGTCACGCTGGAGGACGCGCTGCGCCTGCTGTCGTTGCCGCGGCTGGTGGGCACCGACCCGGAGAGCGGCGAGGAGATCACCGCGCAGAACGGGCGCTACGGGCCGTACCTGAAGAAGGGCACCGACTCGCGGTCGCTGGCCAACGAGGAGCAGCTGTTCACGGTCACGCTCGACGAGGCGGTGGCGATCTACAAGGAGCCCAAGCAGCGCGGTCGGCGCACGGCCGCGGCCGCGCCGCCCCTGCGCGAGCTGGGCGCCGACTCCGCCACGAAGAAGCCGATGGTGATCAAGGACGGGCGGTTCGGGCCGTACGTCACCGACGGCGAGACCAACGCGAGCCTGCGCAAGGGCGACGCGGTCGAGACGATCACCGACGAGCGCGCCTCCGAACTGCTGGCCGAGCGCCGCGCCAAGGGCACCACACCGAAGCGCAAGGCGCCCGCCCGGCCGCGGAAGAGAGCGGCGGCGAAGTAGGTCGCGGCAGCGGCGGCTGCTGACGATGCAGCCGCGGATGCGCCGCGCCCGCCAGCACCTCTGCGCCGCGCGGAGGTGCTGGCGGGTGCGGAGGCGCCACGCTGGTGCGCCCCGCCGCCTTCGTGGGGCAGCCGGCCGAGATCGCCATCAGCGGGGTTTCGCCGCCACGGAACCCCGCTCGCGGCAATCTCGACGCCGGGACGTTGCGCATGAGCGCCGAGGCCCTACAGGGTGGCGCCGGGGTGCCGCCGCCGCGGTCGGCCGATGAGCAGGCCTCAGCCGACCAGCAGCGCCTTGACCGCCGCCGCCACCCGGCCGCCGTCGGCGCGGCCTGCAGCGGCGGCGTTGGCCCGCTTCATGACCTGCCCCATCTGCCGGGGGCCGGGGCGCTCGCCGAGCTCCGCGGCCGTCTCGTCCACGGCCGTCTGCGCGATCGCGGTGAGCTCGTCGTCGGTGAGTTGCTTCGGCAGGTAGCGCGCCAGCACCTCACCCTCGGCCCGTTCCTGGGCGGCGAGCTCCGCCCGACCCGCTCCGGCGAAGGCCTCGGCCGACTCGGCGCGCTTCTTCGCCTCCTTGGCGATCACCTTGAGCACCTCGTCGTCGGACAGCTCCCGCGCCTCGGTGCCCGCGACCTCGGCGTTGCCGATGGCCGTCAGGGTCATCCGCAGCGTCGCCTTGACCAGCTCGTCGCGGGCCTTCATGGCCGTGGTCAGGTCGGCGCGCAGCCGCTCCTTCAGCTCGCTCACAAGGCCGAACGCTACCCTCGGGCAGGTGAACACATGGGCTCGGCTCGCGCTCGGCGCGGTCGCCACCGGGGTGGCGGGCATCGGCTACGCGGCGGGCATCGAGCGCCGCCACTGGACGCTGCGCGAGGTCACGCTGCCGGTGCTGCCCGAAGGCGCCCGCCCGATCAAGGTGCTGCACGTCTCGGACCTGCACATCACGCCCGGTCAGCGCAGCAAGCAACGGTGGGTCGCGGCCTTGGCCGAGCTGGAGCCGGACCTCGTCGTCGACACCGGCGACAACCTCGCCCACCCGCGCGCCGTCCCCACCGCGCTGGCTGCGCTCGGCCCGCTGCTCGACCGTCCGGGCCTCTTCGTCTTCGGCAGCAACGACTACTTCGGCCCGACGTTCAAGAACCCCGCCCGCTACCTGTGGAAGAGCGAGAAGCGCAACCACGGCACCCGGCTGCCGTGGCGCGACCTGCGCGCCGCCCTGCTGGAGCGCGGCTGGCTCGACGCCACCCACAACCGGCACACGCTGACGGCGGGCGGCCTCACGGTCGCCGCGGCGGGCGTCGACGACCCGCATCTGCGCCGCGACCGCTACGACCGCATCGCCGGCCACGCACCCGGCTCCCCCGACCTGCGCCTCGGCCTCACCCACTCCCCCGAGCCGCGCGTGCTCGACGGGTTCGCCGCCGACGGCTACGACCTCGTCCTCGCGGGCCACACCCACGGCGGCCAGCTCCGGCTCCCCGGCTACGGCGCGATCGTCACCAACTGCGGCATCGACCGCTCCCGCGCCCGCGGCGCCTCCCGCTGGGGCGCGCACACGTGGCTGCACGTCTCCGCAGGCCTGGGCACCGCGCCGACCGCGCCGGTCCGCTTCGCCTGCCCGCCCGAGGCCAGCCTGCTGACGCTCGTCCCCCGCCCGACCGGCCGCGCCGCGGCGCCGACCACCCCCGCAAAAGCGGCGGCGGACGTCGGCTAGACTCTGCCCCATCGGGGTGTGGCGCAGCTTGGTAGCGCGCTTCGTTCGGGACGAAGAGGTCGCAGGTTCAAATCCTGTCACCCCGACCACTAAAAGGCCTGGTCAGGAGCAGTTATCGGAGCTCCGGGCCAGGATTCTTTGATCTTGACAGTCGGGTTGAGTAACCGGATTAGTCGTTGTTCGGCCTGGCGGCCGGTCCGTTCAGGCCTGAAAATCTGGTGCTGGCGGCCCGTTGACGTCGCGTCACTCTGATCTTCGAGGTCGTAACTGAGTCGGGCGCTGAGGGCTGTGCAGTGGGTCCTTCAGTGTGCTTCGAACACGTGGATTAGCTTCGCTTCGATCATGTCAGCCCTCACGGGCCGCTCCCTCGGGTTTCAACCGAGGACTGCGCGGCGGGGAGAGGGAGTGACGCATGCAGGGCGTCGAGGACAACGAAGAGATCATCGAACGAGTCGCCGCGATCGATGTCGGTAAGGCCGAGGTGGTGGTGTGCATCCGCATCCCCGACCCGGCCCGACCCGGTCGCCGTCAACAGGAGATCGTGCACAGCTCCACGCTGACCCCACGCCTGCTGGTGCTGGCTGACCGGCTCGTCGAGTTGGGCGTGACCCGGGTGGTCATGGAGGCCACCTCCGACTACTGGAAGCCGGTGTTCTACCTGTTGGAGTCCCGCGGGCTGGACCCGTGGCTGGTCAACGCCCGCGACGTGAAGCATCTGCCCGGCCGGCCGAAGACCGACCGGCTGGACGCGGTGTGGCTGGCCAAGGTCGCCGAGCGGCAGATGCTGCGCCCCAGTTTCGTGCCACCCGGGCCGATCCGGCTGCTGCGAGACCTGACCCGCTACCGAGCCGGCCTGGTCAAGGCGCGCACCGCGGAGAAGAACCG
>DATAOO010000356.1:0-21097 GCA_036265695.1 Pseudonocardia sp.
TTCGTCACGGCCGCGCTGCGCACCCGGGTGCCGATCATCCCGTGCTCGATCGTCGGCGCCGAGGAGATCTACCCGAAGATCGGCGACATCAAGCCGCTCGCCCGCCTGCTCGGCGCGCCCTACTTCCCGGTCACGCCGACGTTCCCGCTGCTCGGCCCGCTCGGGCTGGTGCCGTTGCCGTCGAAGTGGCTGATCGAGTTCGGCGAGCCCATCCGCACCGACACGATCAGCGCGAGCGACGCCGACGACCCGATGACCGTCTTCAACCTCACCGACCAGGTGCGCGAGACGATCCAGCACACGCTCTACCGCCTCCTGTCACAGCGCCGAAACGCGTTCCTCGGGTAGATGGAGCAGTATCGGCGTCATGGCGCTTGATTACGCCCACGACATCGACATCACCATCCGGGTCAACGGCCGCGCGGTGCGCGCGGTCGTGCATCCCCGCACCACCCTGCTCGACTGGCTGCGCGAGGAGGTCGGGCTCACCGGCACCAAGAAGGGCTGCAACGAGGGCGCCTGCGGCACGTGCACCGTGCTTGTCGACGGCACGCGGATGAACGGGTGCCTGACGCTCGCCGTGCAGTGCGACGGCCGCGAGGTCACCACCGTCGAAGGGCTCGCCGACGGCGGCGAGCTGAGCCCCGTCCAACGGGCCTTCCGCGACCTCGACGCCTTCCAGTGCGGCTACTGCACACCCGGCCAGCTCGTGTCGGCCACCGCGTGCATCGCCGAGGGCCACGCCACCGACCCGGCCACCGTGCGCGAGTGGATGAGCGGCAACATCTGCCGCTGCTCGTCGTACCCGCAGATCACCGCGGCCGTCCTCACCGCGGCGCAGGCGAGCCGATGATCGACTTCGCGTACGCGCGCGCCGAGTCCGAGTCCGCCGCCGTCGCCGCGCTCGCCGACGACCACGCCACCGTCCTCGCGGGCGGCACCGAGCTGTTGAACTGGGTGCGCCTCGGCATCGCCGCGCCCGAACGGGTCGTCGACATCGGCGGCCTCGACGGGCTGCGCGGGATCACCCGCGACGGCGACACCCTGCGCATCGGCGCGCTCACGACGTTGAACGAGATCGGCGAGCACCCGCTCGTCGTCGCGCACGCGGGCGCGCTGGCCTCGGCGTGCCTGCAGGCCGCGTCCGCGCAGATCCGCAACCGGGCCACCCTCGGCGGCAACGTGCTGCAGCGCACCCGCTGCGCGTACTTCCGCGCCGAGGAGCCGGTGCCGTGGCCGTGCAACCGCCGCTCGCCCGGCAGCGGGTGCGCCGCCCTCGCGGGCCTGCACGAGCGGCACGCGATCTTCGGCTGGACCGACGAGTGCGTGGCCGTGCAGCCGTCCGACCCGGCGGTGGCGCTCGTGGCGCTGGACGCCGTGGTGGACGTCGTCGGCCCGGCCGGTCCGCGGCCGATCCCGAGCACCGAGTTCCACCTCACCCCGCAGGAAGCGGGCCTGCGGGAGCACCGCCTCGACCCCGACGAGCTGATCGTCGGCTACCGCATACCGGTCGCGCCGACCCGGCAGGCCTACATCAAGATCCGCGAACGGGCCTCGTACGAGTACGCGATCGTGTCCGCGGCCGCCGTCGTCGGGGGCAGCGTCGCGCGGGTGGCGTTGGGGTCGGTGGCGGGCAAGCCCTGGCGCCTGCCGGACCTGGTCGACGTGCCGCTCACCCGGGAAGCCCTGCTGCCCGCTGTCGAGGAACGCATGGCCGACGCCAACCCGTTGCCGCACAACGGGTTCAAGGTGACCATGGCCCGCAACGCCGCTGTGCGCGCGGTGCTCACGGCGGGGGGTGACCGGTGATCGCCACACGGGTCGAGGCCACCGCCAAGCTCACCGGCAGCGCGACGTTCGCGGCCGACCACCGCCCCGAGGGCGTGCTGCACGCCGTGCTCGTCGGCGCCCCGGTCGCCGCGGGCACCCTGCGCGGCGTCGACACCGCCGCGGCCCGCGCGCTGCCCGGGGTCACCGCCGTGCTCACGGCGGCCGACCTACCCGACTTCCCCCGGCTCGACATGCCCGCGGCCGTGTTGACCCTGCCCTTCACCGACGACCGGATCCCCCACGAGGGCTGGCCGGTCGCGATCGTGCTCGGCGAGACGATCGAGGCCGCGGAGGCGGCCCGGGCGGTCGTCGGCGTCGACTGCGCGGCCGAGCCGCCGGTGCTGCTCGGCTCGGGGGAGCGCACGCCCGCGATGGGCGAGGACGCCGTCGTCTTCACCAAAGGCGACGTCGACGCCGCCCGCGCGCAGGCCGCCCTGCGCGTCGAGCAGACCTACGTCCAGGCCGCCCGGCACCACAACACGATGGAGACCTCCGGCACCGTCGCCCGGTGGGACGGCGACCGCCTCACCCTGTGGGACGCCGTGCAGGCCGGGTCCACGGTCATCCCGGTCGTCAGCGCGGCGTTCGGGATCGACGCGGCGAACGTGCGCGTCGTCTCCCCGCACACCGGCGGCGGGTTCGGCGGCAAGGGCTACATCTGGCCGCACGAGGTGCTCGCCGCCGCGGCCGCCCGGGTCACGGGCAGGCCCGTCAAGCTGCATCTGCGCCGGGCCGACCAGTTCTCCGCCGTCGGCTACCAACCCTGGATGGAGCAGACGATCCGGCTCGCCGCCGACGCTGAGGGGCGCCTGCTCGGCGTGGAACACCACGCGGTCAACAACGCCGGCATGGTCGAGACGCACGTGGAGCCCGCCACCGAGGCGAGCAAGTCGCTCTACGCGTCGCCCGCGATCCGGCTGCGCCTGGAGATCGAACGCGTCTCGCTGAACGTGCCGACGCCGATGCGCGCCCCCGTGGAGGGGCCGGGGCTCTGGGCGTTGGAGAGCGCGATGAACGAGCTCGCCGACGAGGCCGGGATCGACCCCCTCGACCTGCGGCTGGCCAACTTCGCCGAGGTGTCGCCCGCCGACGGCAGGCCGTGGTCGAGCAACCGGCTGCGCGAGGCCTACGCGGAGGGCGCCCGCCGCTACGGCTGGCGCGACCGCCACCAGCGCCCGCGGCAGGACGGGCACTGGCGGATCGGGCACGGGATGGCCACCTGCTCGATGGGCAGCTTCCGCTTCCCCGGTGCCGCGCGCGTGCACCTCGGCGCCGACGGTCGCGCGGTGGTCGAGAGCAACGTGCACGACATCGGCAGCGGCGCCCAGACCGTCCTCGCCCAGATCGCGGCCGAGGAGCTGGGCGTGCCGCTCGACCGGGTCGACGTGCGCTGGGGCGACACCGACCTCCCGCGCACCGGGCCCACCTACGGGTCGTCCACCACGATGGGCACCGGCAGCGCGGTCGCGTCGGCCGCGCGCGACGTCGGCAAGCAGCTGGCCGACCTCGGCATCGAGGCCGACGCCATGGCGGCGGCCGGAGTCGGCGAGATCGTCGGCGAGGGCACCTACGAGCTGCCCGACGGGGCGATGTTCAACGGCGACGGCGAGGGCACGCCCTACGCCATGCGCACGTGGGGCGTGATCTTCGTCGAGGTGGGGGTCGACCCCGACTTCGGCATCCTGCGGCTGCGGCGGGCGGTCGGCGTCTACTCCGCGGGGCGGATCGTCAACGCGCTCACGGCGCGGGCGCAGATGATCGGCGCGATCGTGTGGGGCTGGGGCAAGGCGACGATGGAGGAGAGCGACCAGGAGCCGGTGCACGGCCGGTGGCTCGCCAAGAACCTGTCCAACGTGGCCGTGCCGGTCAACGCGGACATCCCGGCCGACATCGACGTCTCGTTCGTGGAGGAGTTCGACGAGGCGGCCAGCCTGATCGGGGCGCGGGGCATCGGCGAGCTGGGCGCCACCGGCGTCGACGCGGCGGTGGCGGCGGCCGTGCACGACGCGGTGGGCGTGCGGGTGCGCGAGGTGCCGATCCTGCCGTGGAAGGTGCTCGCGGGCTGACCCCGGGGGCTCGCGCGTCAGCGCCGCCGGTAGGCCACCCCGGCGGCGACGGCGCCCGCCAGCGCGCCCGCGCCCAGCACCGACGGCACGCCGATCTTGGCCGCCTTGCGGCCGGTGCGGAAGTCGCGGATCTGCCAACCGCGGGCCTTGGCGACGTCGCGCAGCTCGGAGTCGGGGTTGACGGCCACCGCGGTGCCGACGGCCGACAGCATCGGCACGTCGTTGACGGAGTCGGAGTAGGCCGTGCAGCGGCGCAGGTTCAGGCCCTCGGACGCGGCGAGCGCGCGCACGGCGTGCGCCTTGGCGGGCCCGTGCAGGATCTCGCCGACCAGCCGCCCGGTGTACACGCCGTCGACGCTCTCCGCGACCGTGCCCAGCGCGCCGGTGAGGCCCAGCCTGCGCGCGATGATCGACGCCAGCTCGACGGGCGTGGCGGTGACCAGCCACACCCGCTGCCCGGCGTCCAGGTGCATCTGGGCGAGCGCCCGGGTGCCCGCCCAGATCCGGTCGGCCATCAGCTCGTCGTAGATCTCCTCGCCGAGCGCGGTGAAGTCGTCGACGGGGTGGCCCGCGACGAACGACAGCGCGGTGTCGCGGTGCCCCGACACGTCGGTCTCGCGGCCGCCGACCCGGAACTTGATCTGCTGCCAGGCGAAGCCGAGCAGATCGGACGTGGTGAAGAACTTGCGCGCGGCGAGCCCGCGGGCGAAGTGGAAGATCGAAGCGCCGACCATCATCGTGTTGTCGACGTCGAAGAACGCGGCGGCCGTGAGATCGGCGAACGGCGCCTCGGCGGGCCGCGGGGCGGAAGCGGCCGCCGCCGCCGACGCTTCACCCGCGAGAACGGCAGCGTCGGCGGCAGGGTCGAACCGTGCTTCCTCGGACACGTGCGGGCCTCCGGTGCTGCGGACTGCGGACACCCACCCTACTTCCGCGCCCTGGCCGGGCGGAGCCCTCCGCCCGGCCAGGTGGATCAGCCGAGCAGCCCGCCCGGCTTGCCCGGCAGGAGCGGCGGCACCGTGATCGGGACCGGCAGCGGCAGCGGCGCGTTGACGTTCCGCTGGTCGTCCGACGAGGACTCCGAGCTGTTCGCCTGCGTGGTCGCGACGCGGTTCTGGCCGTCCGAGCCCGCCTGGTCGGCGGGCACGAGCGCGGGGTCGGACCCGTCGCTCTCCTGGGCCTGACTGCCACCCTGCGCGGTGGTCGGCGCCACGGCGCGGGCCCGGTCGGTCGGGGCGGACCCGCCCGGCGTCGCCTGCCGCGAGGCGGTGCAGGGACCCTGTGCGGGCAGCGGGCCGAGGTCGTCCGTGGCGTTCGAGGTGACCTGGGCGCAGCCCGAGCGGGCGGCGACGGCCACCGCGCGGTCGTGCACGCGGTCGAGCAGGCGCAGGGCGTCGTCCGCATCCGACTGGCTGGCCGACGGCAGCGAGGCGCGCAGCGCGGACAGCCGGGCGGTCTGCTGGGTGGCCCAGCGCGCCAGGTCGCCCGCCGACCGGTCGGGGTCGGCACCGGCGAGCACCTGGCGGGTGCCCGCGCGGGTGGCGTTGTCGAACTCCTGGAACGCCGACGCGTAGGCGGCCGGGTCGGTCGCCCCGTCGCGGGCCATGCGCTCGATCTCGTCGAGGCGGGTGGCGGCCAGGTCGAGGTCGTGCTGACCACGCGCCGCCTCGCCGCCCGCGAAGATCCCGCCCGCGGCCTCCGCGGCGCGCTTGATGCCGTACAGCGCGTCGCCGGGCACCGCGTCGCGGCTGGCGAACACGCTGCCGCCCGCGATGGCGAGGACGGCGAGCGCGGCGGCCATGCCGACCGTCACCACCCTCCGGGCCAGGCTCGGCGTGCCCGGCCGGGCCGCCGGGCGGCTGGGCAGGGCGTGCCTGCGCCGCCGCCGCGGGCGCACCGCGCGGGTGAGATCGGGCTCGGCGAGCACCGCGGTGCCCGCCTCGGTGGCTTCGGCGGCCGCGGGCACGGCGCGCAGCGGCGTGGGCTCGACGCTCTCGGCCGGCGCGGGCGCGACGATCGGCAGCACCTCGGTGGGTGCGCCCGCCGCCCCTTCGTCCGGCCGCCCGACGGCGATGCCGCCGCCGTTCGACGGGGGCCCGTCGACCGCGAGCGCGCTCATGACCCGGGCCCGCATGCGCGCCTTGGCGTCGGCACTCGGGGATAACCCGGGACCGAGCGCGCGCAGCATGCCCGCGATCTCGAGATCCCGGGCAAGGTCGGGGTCGTCGGCAGGGGTGCTGGAGGGTCGCCCCAGCTCCACCGCCTCGGCGAACCGTTCCTCGGCACCCCGGATGGGGTCGCCCTGGTCGGGCATGTTGGCTGTCCTCACTGCGTATCAGCTCCGTACAAGGCCTGATGCTCTCGCACCCGGCCCACTCGACGTTCACCGACACAACGATCGGCGCCGCCGGGAGATACGGGCTCGTGACCGTTCACCGCATCGAGTTGTTCATTCGCCGCAGGCGTAACGCGGGTGGCAACTCGACCGATAGAGCGCCGCGTCAACGGACCCCCTCCGGCAGGAGCTGGCCCAGGCGGCGGACCGCGCGGTGCTGGAGGGCCTTCACGGCCCCCTCGTTGCGGTCCATGATCTGGGCCGTCTCGGCGACGGACAGGCCTTGGAGGAACCGCAGCGTGATGCACTCCTGCTGGTCCGGGTTGAGCTTGGCCACGCAGCGCAGCAGCTCGTCGGTGATCGCCCCGTCCAGCACCTGCTGTTCGGGACCGCCGGTGGTCGGGGAAAGCTCGATGATCTCGCTGGTGGTCTGCTCCAGCCGGTAGCGGCTGGACTTCACGTGGTCGAAGATCAGGTTGCGGGCGATCGTGACGAACCAGGCGCCGATGTCGCGGCCCTGGTAGCTCACCGACGAGATGCGGCGCAGCGCCCGGACGAAGGTCTCGGAGGTGAGGTCTTCGGCGAGTGCGCGGTCGCCGGTGCGGAAGAGCACGAAGCGGAAGACCATGTCGTAGTAGAGCTCGAACAGCTCGCCGTAGGCGGCCATGTCGCCCGCCTGCGCGGCGTTCACCAGTGCCCACGTGCCGTGGTCCCCGGATGGTGCGGACGAGCCGTCGCCGACGGGGCCTGCGCTGTCGGCTGGTTGTGCGCTCACGGCCTCCTCCGCGCCGCGTCGGCGGCGGTCATCGGGTTCGGATCCGTACCCGGTGGGTTCCGGGGTACGGGGCTGGGGCAGCGGGCTCGGCGCGGTCGGTATCCGCGTCGGGGCTCCCGTCCCCAGCTGCGCCTGGGGATGTCGCATCGGCCGCGTCACCTACCGGGCGATCCTTCGTCGTACGCGTTCAGGACCGAGAACAACTGGCTCATGCCACTCCCTCGGGTGAGTGTTGTGACGAACCGGTCGGCTGGGGAGTTGACCGATCTGTAGCGGCGGAGCATAGGGCCGCGCCGGGGCATCCCGACGCGCACCGCCGGTGCCCGGCCGAATCTCTAGGTGAGCGGCTGGATACGCGCGGTGAGCGTCACCCGGGCGCGCGTGTCGGGTCGCCCGACCGCGGACGGTGCGCCGGGCGTCCCGTCCACAGCGGCGTGCAAGACTGCCTTGGAGCCTCCCGAGCAGCCGGAGAACCCAGGAGAACCGTGGACGGAACGCACGTCGCCGATCTCGTCACGGCCAACGCCGCACGGGTGCCGGAACAGCCCGCCGTCATCGACGTGACCAGCGGGGACACCCTCACGTGGGCGCAGCTGGACGAGGCGGTGTCGGCCGAGGCGGACCGCGTGTCGCGCGCGGGTGTCGCGCCCGGCGACCGGGTGGTCGTGCGGCTGGGCAACGGCGCGGCGTTCTGCGTCGCGGTGCTCGGCGCCCTCCGCGCGGGCGCGGTCGTGGTGCCGCACGGCCCGGTCGCCGTCGCGGTCGAGCTCGACGTCGTGTTCGCCGACTGCCGCCCTGCGCTCGTCGTCGCGGCCGAGGGCGACGACACCGCCCGGGCCTGCGCGGCCACCGTCGGCGCCCCCGTGGTGCCACCCCCGGACCTCGCCGCCCGCGCCCCCGGCAGGCCCGGCGTGGGCGCGGGCGAGGACATCGCCCTGCTCGTCTACGCCTCCGGCACCACGGGCGTGCCGCGCGGCATCCAGCTCTCGCACCGCGCGCTGCTGGCCAACCGCGCGCAGACCGCGGCGCTGCGCCCCGCGCCGGTCACGCCGGTCGACCGGGTGCTGCTGTCGCTGCCGCTCTTCCACAGCTTCGGGCTCGCGGCGGGCTTCCTGCAGGTGTGCTGGGTGGGCGCCACCGTGGTGCTCGCCGAGCAGCTCGAGCCCGAGCAGGTCGCCGACGTCCTTGTCGCGCAGCGGGTGAGCGCGCTCGCGGGCGTGCCGACGATGTACCGCGCGCTGCTGGACCTGCCCTCCGAGCGCCTGCGCGCCGCCACGGCGAACGTGCGGCTGTGCACCTCGGGCGGCGCTCCGCTGCCGCCGGAGTGGCTCGCCGCGTTCCACGAGGCCACGGGGCTGGCGATCGTCGAGGGCTACGGGCTCACCGAGGCGGGCCCGGTCGTCACCACCAACCCGCTGGGCGCCCCGCCCAAGCCCGGCTCGGTCGGCCGCGCGCTGCCGGGCGTCGAGCTGCGGCTGGTCGACACCGACGGCCGCCCCCTCGAGCCGGACGACGAGGACGAGGAGCTCGACGACGGCGACACCGGGCTCGTCGCCGTGCGCGGGCCCAACCTCTTCTCCGGCTACTGGCCCGACGGCGCGGGCGGCCCCGACGCCGACGGCTGGTTCCGCACGGCCGACGTCGGGTTCCTCGACGCCGACGGCGACCTGCACCTGGTCGAGCGGTCCTCCGACGTCGTCATCGTCAACGGCTTCAACGTCTACCCCCGCGAGGTGGAGCAGGTGCTCCTCGCGATCGAGGGCGTCACGGAGGCCGCGGTGGTCGGGCAGCGCGACGAGCGGGCGGGCGAGGTCGTCAAGGCGGTGCTGGTCACCGACCCGGCCGCGGGCGTCGACGAGGCGGCGGTGCGGGCGTTCTGCGAGCAGCGGCTCGCCCGGTTCAAGGTGCCCGCTGTGATCGTCTTCGTGCGGGAGCTCCCGCGCACGCCCACCGGCAAGATCGCCCGACGGCAGCTGGCGCGGTCGTGAGCGAGCTTGCGAGCTCACCATCGAGCACAGCAGCGCAGCGAATGCGGCTGACGAGCGTCAGCGAGGAGGCGGCGTGAGCGAGCGCGTGCTCGTCTACACCCGGGCGGGCTGTCACCTGTGCGAGGTGGCCGAGGCCGACGTCGCGCGCATCTGCGCCGACCTGGGGCTCGGCTTCGCGAGCGTCGACGTCGACACCGACCCCGAGCTGCGCGCGGAGTACGGCGACCGCGTGCCGGTGATCATGGTCGACGGCCGCGAGCACGGGTACTTCCGGGTCGAGGAGGAGCGGTTGCGCGCCGCCCTCCGGTGAACCGGGACACCGTCGACGGCGAACGCCTGCCCGTGAACGTGACTACACCGGTCGTCACCGGCCTGTCCCGACTGGTTGCGGCGACGATCGGCGTGCTGGCCGCGTGGCTGGCGCTCGGCGTCGGCCACCTCGCCGCAGGCCTGTTCGCGGCGGGTTCCTCGCCCTACCTCGCGGTCGGCGACGCGGTGGTCCGCCTCTCGCCGCAGGCGCTCACCGAGTTCGCCAAGACCACGTTCGGCACGTGGGACAAGCCGGTGCTGCTCCTCGGCATGTTCGTGGTGATCACCCTGGTGGCCGCGGCGGGCGGGCTCGCGTCGCGGTGGCGGCGGGAGCCCGGCATGGTGGTGATCGGCGCGATGGGCGTGCTCGGCGGCCTCGCGGTGGTGTCCGGGCCGGTGTTCACCCAGGCCGACCTGCTCGCGCCGCTCGCCGCGTTGGTCGCCGGGGTCGGGGCGTTCGCGCTGCTGCACGGCCTCGGGCTGCGCACGGTGGAAGGGACCGACCCGTCGCGGCGCACGGTGCTGCTGGCGGGGGGCGCGGCGGTGGGGTTGGGCGCGCTGGCGTCGGCGACGGGCGGGGTGCTGCTCACCCGCAGCTTGGGGGCCGCGCGTGCCGACGTCACCGCGCTGCTCGGCCGGGCGAAGTACGTCGAGCGGGCCACACCCGCGCCCGCGGGCGCCGCGTTCCCGCAGCTGGGCACGCCGACCTTCCTCACCGCGAACAGCGACTTCTACCGGATCGACACGGCGCTGCGGGTGCCGACGCTCTCGGCGTCCGACTGGCGCCTGCGCGTGCACGGCATGGTCGGGCGCGAGCTCACGCTGCGCTTCGAGGACCTGGTGAGCCGCCCGCTCGTCGAGCGCACCATCACGATGACGTGCGTCTCCAACCCCATCGGCGGCAACCTGGTCTCGACGGCGAACTTCGTCGGCGTCCCGCTGCGCGACGTGCTGCTCGAGGCGGGCGTCGCGCCCGGCGCCGACCAGCTGTTCTCCACGAGCTCGGACGGCTGGTACACCGGCACCCCCATGGCCACCGTGCTGGAGGCCGACCGCGGCGCGCTGCTGGCGATCGGGATGAACGGCGAGGCCCTGCCCTACGAGCACGGGTTCCCGGTGCGCATGGTCGTGCCGGGCCTCTACGGGTACGTGTCGGGCACGAAGTGGCTGGTCGACCTGGAGGCCACCACGTTCGCCGACCCGGCCAAGCAGGGCTACTGGCTGCAGCGCGGGTGGTCCCAGCGCGGGCCGATCAAGACGATGGCGCGGATCGACAGCCCGGCGCCCTTCGGCAACGTCACCGCCGACACCGTGACCGTCGCGGGCATCGCGTGGGCCCAGCACACCGGCGTCGCCAAGGTCGAGATCCGGGTGGACGGCGGCCCGTGGCGGGCCACGACGCTCTCCGACGAGGTCTCGCTGGACACGTGGCGCATGTGGCACACCGAGCTCGCGCTGCCGCCGGGGAGCCACTCCATCGAGGCCCGCGCGACCGACAAGGGCGGCTACACGCAAACCGACCAACGTGCCGACCCGATCCCCGACGGCGCAACGGGTTGGCCCAGCGTGCGCTTCACCGTTACCTGAAAGTTGTGAACCATGTTTGGCCGGATTTCGAACGCTGTGATGAGAGGTCCGGAGCGACCGGATCACCATCGAGAGGAACCACCTGTGCGCAAGATCCAGCGACTGGCGGGCATCGGCGTGATGGCCGCGGCGACCCTGGCCCTCGCCGCCTGCGGCGGCACGGCAGCTCCCGCGTCCAGCCCGGCCGCCGGCGCCCCCGCGGCCGCCCCGGCGACCGCCGCCCCGGCCGCCACCGACACGGGCGTCACCACCAACGCCGACGTCTTCGGTCCCGCGTGCAGCCAGCTGCCGCAGGGCGACGCGCCGGGCTCGCTCAACAACATGGGTCCGCAGCCGGTCGCGACGGCCGCGAGCACCAACCCGCTGCTCACCACGTTGGTCACGGCGGTCAAGGCGGTGCCGGGCCTGCCGGACACGCTCAACAACACCCAAGGCATCACGGTCTTCGCGCCCTACAACGGCGCGTTCGACGCGGTGCAGAAGCAGATCGGCGCCCCGGCGTTCCAGGGCCTGCTGAAGGACACGAACAAGCTCGGCGGCCTGCTGTCCTACCACGTGGTCGGCCAGCGCTACGACGCCAAGGGCCTGGTCGCGGCGGGCGAGACCACCGAGCTGGCGGGCGGCAACCTGACCATCGGCGGCACGGCCGACGCCCCGACCATCACCGACGGCCAGGGCAACACGGCCAAGGTGCTGTGCGGCAACATCCCCACCTCGAACGCCACGGTGTTCGTGATCGACCGGGTGCTCATGCCGAAGAGCTGACGAATTGGTGAAGGGCGGTCCGGCTGCGGCCGGGCCGCCCTTTTCCGCGTCTACCGTGGTGGGGTGGACCGGGTGGTCGGGCAGCGTGTCGAGCGGGTGACCGCGCGGCTGTCCCGTCCGGTCGCCGCGATGATCGGCGTGCTCGCGGTGTGGGCCGCGCTGGGTGTCGGGCACCTGGTGGCGGGCCTGCTCTCCGCGGCGTCCTCGCCGTTCCTGGCCGTCGGCGACGCGGTGGTCCGCCTCTCGCCCCCGTCGGTCACCGAGTTCGCGAAGGACACGTTCGGCACGTCGGACAAGCTCGTGCTGCTCAGCGCCATGTTCGTGGTGATCACGCTCGTCGGCGCGCTGGCGGGCCTGCTGTCGCGGGAGCGGCCCAACACCGGCGCCTGGCTGATCGCCGCGCTGGGCGGCCTCGGCGCGCTGGCCGTCTACACCTCGCCGATGTTCGCCGACCTCGACCTCGTCGCTCCGGCCGCGGCGATGCTCGCGGGCATCGGCGCCCTCCGCTGGCTGCACCACCTCGGCCTGGCCGCCCGGTCACCCGAGGTGGCGGGGGGCGGCGTGTCGCGGCGCGCGGTGCTCGTCGGCGGATCGGCCGCGGTGGGGCTCGGCGCGCTGGCCTCGGCGGGCGTCGGCGCCCTGGTGGGCCGCGACGTCCAGGCCTCCCGCGCCGAGGTCACCGCCCAGCTCGCCCGGGCCACCTACGCCGAGCGCGCCGCGCAGGCCCCGGCCGCGGCGGCGTTCCCGCAGCTCGGCACCCCGACCTACCTCACGGCCAACAGCGACTTCTACCGGATCGACACGGCGCTGCGGATCCCCACGCTCTCGGCCGTCGACTGGGGGCTGCGCGTGCACGGGATGGTCGAGCGGGAGCTCACGCTGAGCTTCGCCGACCTGATCGGCCGCCCGCTGGTCGAACGGCCGATCACGCTGACCTGCGTGTCCAACCCGGTGGGCGGCGACCTCATCTCCACCGCGAACTTCATCGGCGTGCCGCTGCGCGACATCCTGCTCGAAGCGGGCCTCGACCCGGCCGCCGACCAGCTGTTCAGCCGGAGCACGGAGGGCTTCTACACCGGCACCCCCACCTCGGTGGTGATGGAGCCGCAGCGGGGTGCGCTGCTCGCGATCGGGATGAACGGCGAGGCCCTTCCGCCCGAGCACGGGTTCCCGGTGCGGATGGTCGTGCCGGGCCTCTACGGCTACGTGTCAGCCACGAAGTGGGTCGTCGACATCGAGGCGACGACGTTCGCCGACCCGCTCCGCCGGGGCTTCTGGTTCGAACGCGGCTGGTCGCTGCTCGGGCCGATCAAGACGATGGCCCGGATCGACGTCCCGCGGGACTCCGCGACGGTCACGGCCGACACCGTCACCGTGGCGGGCATCGCCTGGGCGCAGCACACCGGGATCGCGAAGGTCGAGGTGCGCGCGGACGGCGGGCCCTGGCAGGCCGCGACGCTCTCGGACGAGGTCTCGACGGACACCTGGCGCATGTGGCACGCCGAGCTGGCGCTCCCGCCGGGCGAGCACTCCGTCGAGGCGCGCGCCACCGACAAGAGCGGCTCCGTGCAGACCGACCAGCGCGCCGATCCGATCCCCAACGGCGCCAGCGGCTGGCCGCGCGTCGGCTTCACCGTGAACCACTCCTGACGCGCCCGGCGCGCCGAACGGGGGATCGGGCACGACCACCGGTCGTCCCCGTACGGGCGTTCTCGTGAGCACGATCGGGGTCAAGATCGCAACTTTGTGCCCGCCTTCACAAGCGGCTACCGTGGAACGCGGTTGCCGTCAAGACCCGAATAACGGGAGGTCCGGCGACCCACCATCCGCGCGACCGCCGAGGAGAGCCCTGTGACCGTCGAGGCGCTCCCACGCCGCGAGGCGGCGGCGTGACGCCCGGTCAAGACACCGCACCCCGGGTGATACCCGAGGCCAGCGTCGCACGGCTCGCCGTCTACCTGCGGATGCTCGGCGAGCTCGCCGAGCAGGGCGCGGAGACGGTGTCCAGCGAGGAGCTCGCGGCCGCCACCGGCGTCAACTCGGCGAAGCTGCGCAAGGACCTCTCCTACATCGGCTCCCACGGCATCCGCGGCGTCGGCTACGACGTCCGCGCCCTGCGCTACCAGCTGGAGCGGGTGCTCGGCCTCGACCACCGGCAGGCCGTCGCGCTCGTCGGGGTCGGCAACCTCGGGCACGCGCTCGCGGGCTACGGCGGCTTCGGCGGCCGGGGCTTCCCGGTCACCGCGCTGTTCGACGTCGACCCGGACCTCGTCGGCGTGCCGATCAACGGCATCCTCGTGGAGCACGTGCGGGCCATCCCGGCGGTGTGCGCCGAGCGGGGCATCACGATCGGCATGATCGCCACGCCCGGGCAGGCCGCGCAGGCGGTGTGCAACCAGCTCGTCGCGGCCGGGGTGCGCAGCATCCTCAACTTCGCGCCGGTGGTGCTGCAGGTGCCGCGGGAGGTCGAGGTCCGCAAGGTCGACCTCGCGGTGGAGCTGCAGATCCTCGCCTTCCACGTCTCGCGCCGGGCCGAGCCCGCCGTCAACGGACACGCGGTGAACGGAGTACTTCCGTGAGCGCCTGCGCACTCCTCCCGGTGGAGGTGTCGTCATGACCGTGCTGGTCGTGGGGCTGTCCCACCGCAGTGCCCCCGTCGACGTGCTCGAGCGGGCCGCCGTCGCGGCGAGCGACGTGCCCAAGCTCGTGAGCGAGATGCTGCGCGGCGAGCACGTCTCGGAGGCGATGCTCGTCTCCACGTGCAACCGCGTCGAGGTCTACGCCGTGGTCGACGCGTTCCACGGCGGCCTCGCCGACGTGTCGGCCGTGCTGGAGCGGCACAGCGGCATGGTGTTGCCCGAGCTCACCGAGCACGTCTACGTCCACTACGCGGGCTCGGCCGTGCAGCACCTCTTCGCGGTGGCGGCCGGGCTCGACTCGATGGTCGTCGGCGAGGCGCAGATCCTCGGCCAGCTCCGCGACGCCTACTCCGCCGCCGCGGGCGCGGGCACCGTCGGGCGCGTGTTGCACGAGCTCGCCCAACAGGCGCTGCGCGTCGGCAAGCGGGTGCACGCCGACACCGGCATCGACACCGCGGGCGCCTCCGTCGTCTCCGAGGCGCTCTCCGACGCCACGCTCGTGCTCGGCGGGCTCGCCGGGCGGCGGGCGGTGATCGTCGGTGCGGGCGCGATGGGCGGACTGGCCGCGGCCCACCTGCGGCGCGCCGGGGTCGCCGAGGTCGTCGTGCTCAACCGCACCCTGGCCAGGGCCCTGCGGCTCGCCGAGATCACCGTCGAGCACGGCACGCCCGCCCGCGCGGGCACGCTCGACGCGCTCGGCACCGAGATCCCCGACGCCGACCTGCTGGTGGCCTGCACGGGCGCGGTCGGCACGGTGGTGCCCGTCGAGGCCGTGGTGGCCCGCGAGGGCCGGCCACTCGCGGTCTGCGACCTCGGCCTGCCGCACGACGTCGACCCGGCCGTCGCCACGCTGCCCGACGTGCGCCTGATCGACCTGGCCGCGCTGCAGCAGCGGCTCGCCGAGGGCGCCCGCGGCGTGGCGGTCGCGCACGCGCAGGAGATGGTGACACGCGAGGCGCAGGCCTACCTCGCCGCGCAGCGCTCCGCCGAGGTCACGCCCACCGTCACCGCGCTGCGCCGCCGCGCCGCCGACGTGATCGACGCCGAGCTCCTGCGCCTCGACGCCCGCCTCCCGGAGCTGGCCCCCGTGGTGCGCGAGGAGTTCGCGCGCACGGTCCGCCGGGTCGTCGACAAGCTGCTGCACACCCCGACCGTGCAGGTGAAGAAGCTGGCCGCGGGCCCGGACGGCGACAGCTACGCCGAGGCGCTGCGCACGCTGTTCGAGCTCGACCCGCAGACCCCCGCGGCCGTGGCGTTGCAGCGAACCGGTGACGTGCTCGGCGCGTTGGAAGCACGGGAGGACCGGCCGCGATGACCTCGACCATCAGGATCGGCACCCGGCACAGCGCGCTCGCACTGGCCCAGACCGAGCTGGTCGCGCAGCAGCTGCGCGCGGCGGGGCTCGAGTGCGAGCTGGTGCACGTCACCACGGTGGGCGACCGTTCGACGGCGCCCGTGGCCGAACTGGGAGTCGGCGTGTTCGTCTCCGCCCTGCGCGATGCGCTCGCCGCGGGCGATGTGGACGTCGCCGTGCACTCCTACAAGGACCTCCCCACCGCACCCGATCCTCGGCTCGTGCTGGCCGCCATCCCGCCGCGGGAAGACCCCCGCGACGCTCTGGTGGCCCGCGACGGCCTGGTGCTGGGGGAGCTGCCCGCCGGATCCCGGGTCGGTACGGGATCGGCGCGGCGCAAGGCCCAGCTCGAGGCCCTCGGCCTCGGCCTCGACGTCGTCCCGATTCGGGGCAACGTCGACACCCGCGTGCGCAAGGTCACGACGGGTGAGCTCGACGCGGTGGTCGTCGCCGCGGCCGGGCTGCGGCGGCTGGGCCGCATCACCGAGGCGACCGAGCTGCTCGACCCCGTCCAGATGCTCCCCGCCCCCGCACAGGGCGCTCTGGCGATCGAATGCCGCGCGGACGATCACGACCTCGCAGCGCAGCTCGCCGCGGTGCTCGACGACGGATTCACCCGCGCTGCGGTCACCGCGGAGCGCGCGGTGCTGGCAGGCCTCGAGGCAGGCTGCAGCGCGCCGATCGCGGCTTTGGCCGATGTGGTGTCCGACCTGAACGACGACGGTTCCGTCGTCGACCGCGTGTCCCTGCGCGCGGTGGTGGGCACGGCCGACGGGGCGCTGCTGCGTGCCTCGGCCACCGGAGACATGGACGTTGCCGAGAAGCTCGGTGCGGCGTTGGCCGCGGAGCTGCTCGATCTGGGGCGCGCGCCCCATGTGGACACGCTGGATCAGGAGTTCTGAGAGAGATGAACCGAGCACCTTCCACCGCCCCGCCGGGGCGGATCGCCTTCGTGGGCACCGGCCCCGGCGACCCCGGACTGCTCACCGTACGGGCGCGCGACGCACTGGCGGCCGCCCCGCTCGTCGTCACCGACCCCGACGTGCCCGAGGCGGTGTTGGCGCTGGTCGCCGACGGCGCCGAGGTCCGTCCCGCCGTCGGCGCCCCCAGCGAGGTGGCCCGGGAGCTCATCGCCGAGGTGGCGAGCGGGCGCTCGGTCACCCGCCTGGTCGCGGGCGACCCGCTCACCGTCGACGCCGTCGTCGCCGAGGCGCTGGCCGTCTCCGCCGCGGGCGTGCCGTTCGACGTGGTGCCGGGCGTGCCGTCGGCCACGGCCGTGCCCGCCTACGCGGGGGTGCCGCTGGGCTCGGCGCACGTCGAGGCCGACGTGCGGCAGGGCGTCGACTGGGCCCGGCTGGCCGCCTCCCCCGGCCTGATCGTGCTGCACGCCACCGCCGCGCACCTCACCGAGGTGGCGTCGGCGCTCACGATGAACGGGATCCCGGCGCAGACGCCGGTCGCCGTCACCACCAACGGCACCTTCACCACGCAGCGCACGGTGCAGGCCACGCTGGCCACCCTCGCCGCCGAGGGCGCCGAGCTCGGCGGCCCGCTCGTGCTCACCATCGGCGACGAGGTGGGCCTGCGCGCCGAGCTGTCGTGGTGGGAGTCGCGGGCGCTCTACGGCTGGCGCGTGCTCGTGCCGCGCACCAAGGACCAGGCGGGCGCGATGAGCGAGCGCCTCGCCGTGCACGGCGCCTCCGCCGAGGAGGTGCCGACGATCGCCGTCGAGCCGCCGCGCTCGCCCACGCAGATGGAGCGCGCGGTGAAGGGCCTCGTCGACGGCCGGTACCAGTGGGTCGTCTTCACCTCCACCAACGCGGTGCGCGCGGTGTGGGAGAAGTTCGCCGAGTTCGGGCTCGACGCCCGCGCGTTCTCCGGCGTCAAGATCGCCTGCGTGGGCACGGCCACCGCGGACAAGGTGCGGGAGTTCGGCATCACCCCCGACCTCGTGCCCAACGAGACCGAGCCCGCCGAGACCTCGTCCGAGGGCCTGCTGTCGATCTTCCCGCCGCACGACGACATCCTCGACCCGGTCGACCGCGTGCTGCTCCCGCGCGCCGACATCGCCACCGAGACCCTCGCGGCCGGGCTGCGCGACCGGGGCTGGGAGATCGACGACGTCACGGCCTACCGCACCGTGCGCGCCGCGCCGCCGCCCGCCCCGATCCGCGAGGCGATCAAGACCGGCGGGTTCGACGCGGTGTGCTTCACCTCGTCGTCCACTGTGCGCAACCTCGTCGGGATCGCGGGCAAGCCGCACGCCCGCACGATCGTCGCCTGCATCGGCCCGCAGACGGCCGAGACCGCCCGCGAGTTCGGGCTGCGCGTGGACGTGCAGCCCGACGAGGCCCGGGTGCCCGCCCTGGTCGACGCGCTGGCCGCGCACGCCGCCCGCCTGCGCGCCGAAGGCGCGCTGCCCCCGCCGCGCAAGGCGAAGGCCCGCCGCCGCTGACGTCCATGATCGCTGGCTTGTTGCCGATGCGGCCGAATATGGCCGCTTCTCGCAACGAACCGGCGATCATGGCTTGAGAGGTAGGGCAAACCCCAGTTCCAGGGGCGGGTCCTCCGCCCCCGGAGCGGGGGTCCGCTCGATCGACCCGCCGCCTCCGACGACCGAAGCTGGTCCCTGTCGGATAGCGCGGGCCCTCGGCCCACCACGGGCAGGGGGCCTACTGAGATGTCGGAGCGACAGCCGCCGAGCGCGAGCGTCCAGGCCGCCGAAGAACTGCTCGACCTGGCCCTGGCGGAGGCGAACGAGGCCCGCCGTGACGACGTGCAGGCCCGCCTGCACGCCACCCGCAGGCTGTTGCACGACAACCGGCTCCGCGTGCAGGTCGCGGGCGGTCACCGGCAGGGCAAGTCGGCGCTGATCGAGGCGCTGATGATGTCCGCGCGCGAGGACGCCCGGCCCGCGGGCGCCTTCGCGTCGCGGCTGGACCTCGTCGAGGTGCCCGCCGTCGGCGCGAGCGCGACCCCGCAGCAGGCGCACGTCGTGCTGTTCGTCTCCGACTCGGCGGCCCCGCTGACCGGCGCGGAGCTGGCGCGGCTGCGCGTCGCCGTCGAGGGCTGCCCGATGACGGTCTTCGTGCAGACGAAGATCGACGCGTGCGCGGGCTGGCGGGACGTGCTGAACCGCAACATCGCGCTCATGCGCGACGCCGGGCTGAGCGTGGAGACGTGGGTCGTCAGCTCGGTCGGGCGGCTGCGCGGGGGGTGGACCGGCGACGAGCGGCTCACCGTCGGCTCCGGGCTGCCCGCGCTCGTCGGGCAGCTGCAGATGCTGTGGAACGACTTCGAGGTGACCGGCCTCCGGATCGTCTCCCACCACCTCCTGGCCGTCATCACCGAGCTCGACGGCATGGTGCGGCAACGGCGCGCCGAGCTGGCCGAACCGGCCGTCGGCGAGGACCTGGCCGCGCGGATCGCCGAGCTGGACGCGCGCCAGATGGACCTGCGGGAGCGGGCCGTGCGCTGGCCGCCGCTCCTCGCCAACGGCTTCGCCAAGATCCATGCCGACACCGCCTTCGACCTGCGCGTCCGCGTCGAGCGGGTACGCACGCAGCTCGACCGGACGCTCGGCGACCGGCGGCCCTTCGAGAACTGGCGCCCGATGGCGCGCTGGCTGCGCCACCGGCTGACGCTCGACGCCAAGGCCAACGGCGAACTCGCCCTCGACGCGAGCAACGAGTTCGCCGCGGCGGCCGCCGCGCACTTCGGGCTCCCCCGGCCCGCGCCCGAGCCCCCGGACGAGGACGGGGCCGAGTCGAGCATCCCGAAGCCGCCGAAGCCCGACCGCGGCGACCAGAAGGTCATCACGCTCAGCGCGTCCGTCAACGTGCTCATGCGGTCCTGGATGGGCTTCATGATGTATTTCCTGATCGACGGCATCGCCCAGTGGGGGCTGTCCCCGCTGGTCGGCATCGCGCCCGCAGGTGTGTTGGCCCTGACCGCCGTGATCGAGGAGCGCAGGCAGTACATCGCCCGGGAGCGGTCGCGGGCGGCGATGATCCTGCACAAGTACGTCGACGTGGCGGGGGTCAAGGCCGCCAACAACTCCGGTGAGCGGCTGCGGCGGCTCGAGCAGCAGATGCGCGAGCACTACGGCCGCCACATCGACTGGTGCGAGGCCGAGCTGCGCCGGGAACGGCAGGCGGTCGAGCTGCGCTCCGCGGAGCTGGAGGCCCGGCCCGCGCTCCTCAAGGAGATCGACGCGGGCCTGCACTACTACGACACGCTGCGCCATCGCGTCAGCACCCTGGTGGCCGCGCATCTGCTCGCGGCCGCCGAATCCACGCGGCAAGTACCCCGCGCGGGCGGCTGAGCCCGGCGCATTCCGGGTGGGGTTTTCCCCCGCTCGAGTGGGGGGTTGACCGGTCCGAGAGTAGGGCCAGCTCAACTGAGAACGAATCGCATTCCCCGCATTCTCTTATCAGGACGACAGCGCGAACCCACAAAAGGAGAAGTTCCGTGACTTACCCCTACACCGACGGCATCCCCGGCGTGACCACCCCCGATGCCAGCGGAAACTCGATCTACAGCGACGGCGGGCCCGGCGGGTCCTCGATCTACGGCAACGGCGGGAACGCCGCAGGCGGCCCCGGCGGGGCGGGCGGCAGCAACACCGTCGACATCACCGGCGGCAACGGCACCTCGACCGCCTCCAACACCACCACGGCCGACGGCGGCCCGGGTGGGTTCTTCGGGGGCCAGGCGACCGCCACCAACTCCGGCAACGTCACCAGCGGCACGGCCGCGGGCGGGCCCGCGTCGAACAACGGCCCGATCACCGCCGGTAACGGCGGGGCGGGCGGCGGCGCGAACGCCGGGTCGTCGATCTACGGCAACGGCGGCAGCGCCTACGGCGGCCCGGGTGGCGCGGGCGGCAGCAACACGGTCCACGTCACGGGCGGCAACGGCACCTCGACGGCGTCCAACACCACCACGGCGACCGACCACGGGCCCGGCTTCCCCGGCTCCGCGACCGCCACCAACTCCGGCAACGTCACCAGCGGCACGGCCGCGGGCGGGCCCGCGTCCAACAACGCCCCGATCACCGCCGGTAACGGCGGGGCGGGCGGCGGCGCGAACGCCGGGTCGTCGATCTACGGCAACGGCGGCAGCGCCTACGGCGGCCCCGGTGGGGCGGGCGGGAGCAACACCGTCGACATCACCGGCGGCAACGGCACCTCGACGGCCACCAACACCACCTCGGCCACCAACCACGGGCCGGGCGGCTTCTTCGGGGGCCAGGCGAGCGCCGCCAACTCCGGCAACGTCACCAGCGGCACCGCCGCGGGTGGGCCCGCGTCGAACAACGCGCCGATCACCGCCGGTAACGGTGGGGCGGGCGGCAACGCCACCGCCGGTGGGTCGATCTACGGCAACGGCGGCAGCGCCTACGGCGGCCCCGGTGGGGCGGGCGGGAGCAACACCGTCGACATCACCG
>DATAOO010000357.1:0-15162 GCA_036265695.1 Pseudonocardia sp.
GCCGCGCCGAGCGGCGCTCCAGCCAGACCAAGATCACCGCCGCGGTGCCCACCGTGAGCACGTGAGTGAGTGGTACGTTTCACCGCGGCGAGTCGTACGTTTCACCGCGGCGAGTCGGGCGATCCGCCGCGGTGAGCCCGCGATCAGCCCGGGCTGGCGCGTTCGATGGCCCGGCCCGCGGCGAGCAGGACGTGCTCCGCCCACGGCCGCCCGACGAGCTGGACGCTGATCGGCAGGCCGTCCTCGTCCCCGGCGGGCAGCACCAACGCGGGCGCGCCGACCAGGCTCGCGGGGAGCAGGAAGGCGAACGCGTCCCCGCCGATGTCGCCGTGTGGTGGCGCGGGCCCGGCGGTGGCGGGCGCGACCACGACGTCGATGTCCGCCGTCGCCGCCAGGTAGCGGTAGGCGAAGCGGTCCCAGTCCTCCAGCTCCCGCATGACGTCCGCGCCGGTCAGATCGGCCCGGCCGCCCGCGCGCGCCCAGTAGCGCTGGGTGACGTCCCACGCGGGCGAAAGCCACGCGAACTCCCACGGCACCCGCCGCGCGGCCGCCGCCACCAGCACGCCCGTAGCCCGCTCGACCGCCGCCGCCACCCGGGCCGACGGCTGCCACTCGCCCTCGCCGAACGCCGCGGCCACCCGCAGCCCGCGCAGCGCGACCCCGCTCGACGGCGGCAGCGGCACGGGCGCGGCGCCCGCGTCCCGCCCGTCCGGCCCGGCCATCACCGACAGCGCCAGCTCCAGGCCGTCGACGGACGCCGCGAGCGGGCCGATCGCCGTACGCCCGTCAGTGCGCGGTCCGACCCGCGGGTAGTGGCCGGTGGTCGGCACGCGCCCGGCCGTCGGCCGAAGCCCGCACACCCCCGCCCACGCCGCGGGCAGCCGGACGCTCCCGCCGGAGTCGCTGCCGATCCCGAGCACCGACGCCCCCGCCGCCACCAACGCCGCCTCCCCGCTGCTCGAGCCGCCGACCGTCCGCGCCGGATCCCGCGGGTGCGCCACCCGTCCCCATACGCGGGTCTTCGCCACCACGACAGCACCCGCCGCGCGCAGCCGCCGCACGACGGTCGCGTCGGCGTCCGGTCGCCGGTCCCGATCGGTGGTCACGCCCGCGCACGGGAAGCCCTCGACGTCGATCCAGTCCTTGACGGTCACCGGCAAGCCGTGCAACGGCCCGACCGGCCCGCGCTCGGCGAACGCCCGGTCGAGAGCGGCGGCGTCGGCGAGCGCCCGATCGTCCTCGAACGCGACCACCGCATCGAGAACGGCGTTCGCACGCCGCAGCAGCTCGAGCTGCCGCTCCACCGTCGCGAGGGCCGTGTCCTCGCCGCGTCGCAGCCGTCCGAGCACGGTCACCGCCCGCCCACACGCATCGCCGCATCGTGCCTGACGACGCGCTGTCCGACGAGATGTACGTTCCACCCATGCTGCTCTTCAAGCAGTACTACCTCGGTTGTCTCTCCCAGGCGTCCTACCTGGTGGGCGACCGGAGCACCGGCCGCGCGGTGGTCGTCGACCCGCAGCGCGACATCGCCCAGTACCTCGCCGACGCGGCCACCGAGGGCGTGGTGATCGAGCGGGTGATCGAGACCCACGTCCACGCCGACTTCCTCTCCGGCCACCTCGAGCTGGCCGCCGCCACCGGGGCGCGGATCGCGTTCGGCGCCGCCGCGCAGGTCGAGTTCCCCATCGACCGGCTCGACGACGGCGAACGCCTCTCGCTCGGTGAGGTCGAGCTGGAGATCCGGCACACCCCCGGCCACACGCCGGAGTCGATCTGCATCGTGATCCACACGGGCGGCGACGAGGCGTACGGCGTGCTCACCGGCGACACGCTCTTCATCGGCGACGTCGGCCGCCCCGACCTGCTCGGCTCCGCGGGCTGGTCCGCCGACGACCTGGCCAGGTCCCTCTATCGCGCCACCCGCACCCAACTGCTCACGCTCCCGGACGCCACCCGCGTGTTCCCGGCCCACGGGGCCGGATCGGCGTGCGGCAAGAGCCTGTCGACCGAGACGAGCAGCACGATCGGCGAGCAGCGCCGCACCAATTACGCGCTGGCGCCGATGAGTGAGGACGCGTTCGTCGCGGCCGTCTGCGAAGGGCAGTCCACAGCGCCGTCCTACTTCGCGTACGCCTCGCAGGCCAACCGGCGCCCGCACGCGATCCTGGACGAGACGAGCCCGGTGCCCGAGCTCACGGACGTGCCGGACGGCGCCGTCGTGGTCGATACCCGCGACCCCCGCGACTTCGCGGCGGGCCACCTCGACGGCGCGATCAACGTCGGGCTCGCCGGGCGGTTCGCGGAGATGGCGGGCGAGGTGGTGGCCGCCGACCGCGACGTCGTGCTGATCGCCGAACCCGACACCGCCACCGAGGCCCGCAACCGGTTGGCGCGCATCGGGTTCGACCGCGTCGTCGGCTACCTGCCCGTGACGGCGGTCGGCGTCGACCGCCTGCGCGCGGCGAGCAGGCTCACCGCCACCCAGCTGGCGACGGTGGCGCTCCCCGACGTGCAACTCGTCGACGTGCGCGGGCTCGGCGAGGTGCGCACGAGCGGCCGGGTGCCCGGGGCGGTGGTCGTGCCGCTGCCCGAGCTGGTGCGGCGGCTCGATGAGCTCGACCCGGCGCGGCCGACCGTCGTGTACTGCGCGGGCGGCTACCGGTCCTCGATCGCGGCGTCGACGCTGCGGGCGGCCGGGTTCGCGGACGTGTCCGACCTGATCGGTGGCTTCGGTGCGTGGAACGACGGCGTGCGCCCGGTCGAACGGTAGGGCCTGGTTCCGCGGCTGAGCCAGCGCCCGCGGTCCGTGCGGGGGTCGCACGGCCGACGCCGCCGCGGCCGTCGGCTCGTGCCATAAGACACCCTTTACGTCGTCCGCGTGCTGATCGCGCGAAACGCACGCCTCACCGGGGGTGAAGCGTACGACTGACCGGGTGGACCGGGCCCACGACGCCGACCTGTTGCGCCGCAACGTGATCGCGGCGGGCCCGGACGTCACCGCGGCGGTCGCCGACTACGAGCGCCGGATGCTCGACTACGGCTGCTCGGCGGTCGCCCGGAGCCTGCGGAACACCAGGTTCGCCACCTCCGGTCACCGGGTCGTGCGCGGTGTGCTGCGGGCGGTGAACCTCGTGCCCCCGCTCAAGCGCCGGATGCTGGGAAGCTGAGGCGGTGCAGCTGCGGGAGGCGCGGGTCGGTGACGAACTGGCGGTGGCCGAGGTTCACGTGCGGTCGTGGCAGGTCGGCTACCGCGGCCTCATCGCCGACGACTACCTCGACGACCTCCGCCCCGAAGACCGGGCCGGTCGCTACACGTTCGGCGTCGACGACCCGCTCACGATCGTCGCCGTCACCGACCGCATCCGCGGCTTCGCCACGATCTTCCCGGGCGCGGGCGAGCTGGGGGCCTTCTACGTCGATCCGCCGTCGTGGGGCACGGGCCTCGGCCGGGCGCTGATCATCGAGGCGGAACGGCGGCTCGCGCGGCGCCACGTCGTCGCCGGGCTCTGGGTGCTGGCGGGCAACGTCCGCGCCCGCCGCTTCTACGAGGCGGGCGGCTGGCGCTCGGACGGCACCGAGCGCGCCGACCGGGTCTTCGGCGTTGCCGTGATCGAGGCGCGCTACCGGAAGACGCTGACCCGATGATCGCGGCGAGCCGCACCTCACGCAGGTCGCAACCATCATGGCGTGCGGTTCGCGCCGATCTTGCCGCGCGGGGCGGCAGCGCGGTGGGGCGACCGCCGAGCGGTGCGCGCCACCGGTCGGGCCGGTGGCCGCAGCGCGGTGGGGTGGGCGGCGGTCATGTCGGCGGCGGCCACGGCAGGTCCAGCACGATCTCGGCGGGGTCGCGGTCGGGGCGCAGGCCCCGCCAGGCGGTGTGCCGGAGCCGCAGGTCCGGGGTGAGCACCCGGTAGACGACCTCCCCCACCAGCTCAGGGCGCACCCAGTGCGCGCCACGGGCCTCCGGGGCCGGCACCACGTCGTCGAACGGGGACGCGGCCACGGCCAGCGGCTCGAGCAGCGCGCCCAGCTTCCGGAGCGCGGCCTCGGTGAATCCCGTGCCGACCATCCCGAGGTAGCGCAGCCGGCCGCCGCGGTCGTACGCGCCCATGTGCACCGACCCGAGCAGCCCGGAACGCCGCCCCCGGCCCGCCGACCAGCCCCCGACCAGCACCTCCTGCGTGGTGGTCAGCGCCGTCTTCACCCACGCCGACGACCGCCGCCCCGGCTCGTAGCGCGACTTCCGCCGCTTGGCGACCACCCCCTCCAGCCCGTGCGCCCTGGCCACGTCGAGCAGTTGGGCGGCGGGCACGTCGTCGTACGCGGGCGGGACCGCGAGGTGTGACACCGCACCGAGGTCGAGGGCCTCCAGCGCGGCCCGGCGCTCCTCGTACGGCGGCCCCACCGAAGGCACGTCGAACACGTACAGCTGCACCGGCACCCGCGCGACGAGGTCGGCGGCGGGCGCCCGCACGTGCATCCGCTGGGTGAGCCGCGCGAACGCCGGCCTGCCCTGCGGGTCGAGCGCGACGACCTCCCCGTCCAGGAGCATCGGCTCGTGCCCCGCCAACGCCGCGACGAGCTCCGGGTAGGCGCCGGTGACGTCGTTGCCGTTGCGGCTCCAGAGCCGCGCCTGGCCGTCGGCGACCTCCACGATCGCGCGGATGCCGTCCCACTTGAACTCCACCGACCACCCCGGCCCCGCGGGCGGCGGGCCCGGCGTGGCCAGCATCGGGAACACCGGGATGGTCATCGTTACCGATCATCGCGGAGACGGCCGACCGGGTCCAGGCCTGGTAGAGGTGGGGGCGTGCGACTCAACGGGAAGGTCGCCGTCGTGACCGGCGGCGGCAACGGCATCGGCGCGGCGATCGGCACGCGGATGGCCGAGGAGGGCGCGGCGGTGGCGGTCGTCGACATCGACGCGGCCGCGGGCGCGAAGACCGCGGGCACGAGCTTCCACCTGTGCGACGTCACCGACGAGGACGCGGTCGCCGCCACCCTCGCCGACGTCGTCGCGCGGCACGGACGGCTCGACGTGCTGGTCAACAACGCGGGCGTCTCGGGCCTGAACGTGCCGACCCACGAGTTCCCGAGGGCCGAGTGGGACCGGGTGATGACCGTCAACACGACCGCGGTCTTCCTGTGCACCAAGCACGCCGTGCCCCACCTGCGCACCGCGGGCGGCGGGAGCATCGTCAACATCTCCTCGGTCTACGCCATGCTCGGCGGCGCCGACGTGCCGCCCTACCACGCCGCGAAGGGCGCGGTGCGGGCGATGAGCAAGAACGACGCCACGCTGTACGCGCGCGACCGGATCCGGGTCAACAGCATCCACCCGGGCTTCGTCTTCACCGCGATGCTGCGCGACTCGCTGGCCGCGGCGGGCACCGACGAGGCCGCGGCGCGCACCGTTCTGGAACGGCGTCACCCGCTGGGCACCGGCGATCCCGACGACATCGCCTGGGGCGCGGTCTACCTCGCGTCCGACGAGTCCCGCTGGGTCACCGGCGCCGAGCTCGTGATCGACGGCGGCTACTCGGCGCGCTGACCCCGGCCACCGAAAACCGCGGCTCAGCGGGGGCGACGGCGCAGGCGCAGGGTCACGACGTGCCAGTGGCAGGCGGCCGCGGTGGGGTTGGCCGCGATGTGGCCGTGCAGCCGCTCGTAGAAGGCCTCGGTCACGCCTGCGCGGTCGTCGACCGTGCGGTCGGCGTCGAGCCAGCGGAAGAACGGCCGGTCGGTGATAGCGCGCACGAAGGGCAGGTAGTCGTCGGCGAACGTGCCCCGCGCGAGCGACTCCCGGTAGCTCTCGGCGTCGTCGGTACCGGTGAACTCGCCGGCCAACAGGTCGAAGCCGAGCTCCTCCACCGGCCCGGTCCACTCGGCCATGGTGCGGTTCCATGTGGGGTAGTAGATGCGGTCGGCCTCGCCGGGCCGCAGCTCGCCGTCGTCGACCATCTCGGCGATCACGTGCTGGATCATGACGAACAGGCCCTCGGCGCCGGACCGGCCGTCCGGGAAGGAGGCGCCGCCGGTGAGCACGAGCTCGCCGCCGTCGACGAGCTCGCGGGCCCGTTCAGTCAGGAACGCGCGCCAGTCGGCCGCCGAGCGCCCGGCGAGCGCGGTGCGGGCGGGCCCGTCCTCGACGAGGTTGGAGTAGACGCGGCCGCGCACGGTCACCGGCATGCTGCTGAGCCAGTGCAGGGTGATCGCGCTCCAGCCGAGGTGCAGCCGCCGGTCGGGGAAGAGCGGGCCGTAGAGCGTCCGGCCGACGACGTAGGGGTAGACGCCGTCGGTGAGGTAGCTGTCGGGCGTCTGCAGCAGCGCGAAGAGCGGGCCGAAGTCGTTCTGCGGCAGGTCGGTGTGGGCGACCTCGATCGGCAGCGTCGCGTCCCGGGCCCGCAGCCCGGCGACGGCCGCGGCGAGGGGCGCCATCTCGTTCGCGCCACCCGCGCAGCCGAAGTCGCCGATGAGCGCCGGGGTCGGGCGCGCGGGCAGCGGCACGGCCGCCGCCGCCGCGGTCAGGTGCACGTCGGCCGCGGTCGCCGCCGCGCGCTGGGGCCTGGAGTTGTGGCTGTAGAAGCCGCCGCCCAGCATCACGCTCTGCCCCGCCGGGGCGATCTCGGACATGGTGGACGACGGTAGCCGGTTAGGCGAAGACGCCCGAGTAGGCGTTCAGCGCGGGCTGTCCACCCAGGTGGGCGTAGAGCACCGTCGAGTCGGGGCCGATCTCGCCGGACCGCACGAGGTCGATCAGGCCCGCCATCGACTTGCCCTCGTACACCGGGTCGATGATCATCCCCTCCAGGCGGCCGCTGAGCCGGATGGCGTCGATCGTCGACGCGACGGGGATGCCGTAGTAGTCGCCCGCCCAACCCTCCAGCACGGTGATCTCGTCCGAGCGCAGGTCGCGGTCCAGCTCGATCAGCGCCGCGGTGTGCCGGGCGATCCGTTCCACCTGCGCGTGCGTCTTCTCCAGCGTGGCCGAGGCGTCGATGCCGAGCACCCGGCGCGGGCCGCCACCGAGCGCGGCGAACCCGGCGATCATCCCGGCGTGCGTCGAGCCGGTGACCGTGCACACGACGATCGTGTCGAACCGGATGCCCAGCTCCCGCTCCTGCTCGGCCACCTCGAACGCCCAGTTGGCGAACCCGAGCCCGCCGAGCGGGTGCTCCGAGGCCCCGGCCGGGATCGCGTACGGCTTGCCGCCCGCCGCCTCGACCTCGGCGATCGCGTCCTCCCACGACCGGCGGATGCCGATGTCGAAGCCCGCCGGGTCGAGCCGCACGTCCGCGCCCATGATGCGGCTGAGCAGGATGTTGCCCACCTGGTCGTTCACGGGGTCGTCCCAGTCCACCCAGCGCTCCTGCACGAGGCGGCACTTCAGGCCGAGGTGCGCCGCCACCGCCGCGACCTGGCGGGTGTGGTTGCTCTGCACGCCGCCGATCGAGACGAGCGTGTCGGCGCCGGAGGCGAGCACGTCCGGCACGATGTACTCCAGCTTGCGGGTCTTGTTGCCGCCGAACGCGAGGCCGGAGTTGACGTCCTCGCGTTTGGCCCAGATCCGGGCGCCGCCGAGGTGGTCCGACAGCCGGTCGAGCGGGTGCACCGGGCTCGGGCCGAACGTCAGCGGGTGGCGGGGGAACTGCTTCATCGGGTCTCCATCGGGTCGAGGGTCTGCCAGGTCTCGCGGGAGACGGCGGCGGCCGCCGCGACGTCGCCCCGCTCGCACAGCTCCACCAGGCGGGCGTGGCGGGCCACCGAGCCGCGGCCCGCGAGCGTGGCGAACCGCACCCGTTCGAGCCGACGGACGAGCGGGGTGAACTGCTCCAGCACCGCCACCACGGCCGCGTTGCCCGCGGCGAGCACCGGGATCGCGTGGAAGCGGTCGTCGGCGGCCAGGGCGGCGTCGACGTCGCCCGCCGCGATGGCCGCCCGGAAGCGCTCGTTGGCCGCGCGCATCCCGGCGAGGTCGGCCGCCGTCATGAGCGGCACGGCCGTGGCCACCGCGAGCTCGTGCATCGCGGCGACGACGGCCTGCGCGTCGCGGGCGGCGCGGGCGTCGAGCGTGCTGACCGTGGTGGAGCGGCCCGGGGCCGTGACCACCAGGCCCGCCTGCGCCAACCGCAGCAACGCCTCGCGCACGGGCGTGCGGGAGACCCCGAGCCAGTGCGCGAGGTCGCCGTCGCGCAGCTGCTCGCCCGGCGTGAACGTGCCGTCGACGATCGCGTCGCGCAGGCGGACGTAGACGTCGTCGCGCAGGAGCGACCGGGACAACGGCGCCCCCGCAGGTATCGGCATGCAATATATTGCACTCTAGGGCGACGCCGCCGTCAAGTGTCACCGGGGACGGGGTCGCACTCCGCGAGGAGGACACTGTGCGCGTGATCTCCATCGCGGTCGTCCGTCGCGCGGCGGTCGGGGTGCGCGCGCTGCTCCTCGCCCTGGTGCTCGCGGGGTGCGCCGCCGCGCCGGTCCCGGGCACCCTCGGCCCGACCGGGGCAGCTCCTGCGGCGGCTTTGGCGGGCGGCCCGGTCACCGTCATCGCGCTCGGCGACAGCCTCACCGCGGGCGACGGCGACGACGCGGGCAAGGGCTTCGTCGGGCGGCTCACCCAGGCGATCGCCGCGCGGCCGGGGCGGCAGGGGTCGACGCTCACGAACCTCGGCCAGTCGGGCTGGGACAGCACGATGATGGTGAACGGCTACGACGGCGGCCCGCAGGCGCAGCTGCCGCAGGCGGTCGCCGCGGCCCGCGCCGCCGCCCCCGGCGCGGTGCTGGCGACGGTGCTGATCGGCTCCAACGACCTCTGGTACGTCTACCAGAACGGCGCGGTCGAGCCGACGCCGCGCGCCGAGGAGGACGCGATGGTCGCGGCCTACCGCGCGAACCTGGAGCGCACGCTCACCGAGCTGCAGGCGGCCGGGGCCGTCGTGGTGGTGGGCCTGCCCGACGACCAGTCCGCGCGCCCCATCGCCGGGGACATGGGACGGCTCAACCAACAGCTGTCCGCCGTCACCGCCGAGGAGGTGGGGAAGATGTCGACGCTGGCCGGGGTGCTGGACCGCACCGCGGCGGAGGTCGCGGCCGCGCACGGCGCGCCCACGGTGGACACGAACGACCCGTTCTGGGCCGACCCGGCCCGCATGGCCGACGACGGCATCCACCCCAACGCGGCGGGCTACACCGCGCTCGCGGAGCTGTGGACGGGCGGGGTCGCGCCGCTGCTCGGGGCCTGACGCGGCGGTACAACAGACCGGCGTCGCCGTACATGTGCCCGGGACGGGGCGGCGTCAGGCTGGAGGCATGACCTCGCGACGCGACATCGAGTTCCCCGCCGAAGACGGCACGGTCCTGCGGGGTTGGCTGTACGAACCGGACGGCGACGGCCCGTTCCCGACGGTCGTCATGACCCACGGCTTCTCCGCGGTGAAGGAGATGTACCTCGACGACTTCGCGGCGGCGTTCGCCGACGCGGGCCTCGCCGCTCTCGTCTACGACCACCGCAACCTCGGCGCCAGCGACGGCACCCCGCGCGGCGACATCGACCCCCGTCTGCAGATCGACGACTACCGCACGGCCATCACGTACGCCGCCACCCTGGATGCCGTCGACGGCGACCGCATCGGGGTGTGGGGATCCAGCTACTCCGGCGCGCACGTGCTCGTGGTCGCCGCGGTCGACCGGCGGGTGAAGTGCGTCGTGTCGCAGGTGCCGCTGGTGGCGGGCCTGGAGACCGCCCGCCGTCTCGTGCGGGGCGACCACTTCGCGGGCCTGCGCGCCGCCTTCGACGCCGACCGGGCCGCCCGCTTCGGCGGCGCCGAGCCCGGGATGATCCCGGTGACCTGGGAGAACGACCCGGCCGAGCCCTGCGCCCTGCCGACGGCCGACTCGCACGACTTCTTCTTCGGCCCGATCACCAGCCGGGCGCCGTCTTGGAAGAAGGAGGTGACGCTGCGCAGCGTGGAGCGGTTCGTCGAGTACGAGCCGCAGACCTACGTGCCGATGATCAGCCCCACGCCGCTGCTGCTCGTCGTGGCCGAAGGCGATCACCTCGTGCCCGCCGACCTGGCCCTGAAGGCTTACGCGTCCGCGTTGGAGCCGAAGAAGCTGCTGGTGCTGCCGGGTGGGCACTTCGAGGCGTACGTCGACGCCAACTTCGCGACCTCGATCGAGGTGCAGCGCGAATGGCTCCGCACCCACCTGCGGGGCAAGTAACCTCGGCCGGGTGACCGACAGCTGGCGGGCTGACGGCCCCGCCGACGACGAGATGTCGGACCGCTGGCGCGCGGTCGTGTCGGACACCCACCTGCCGTGGAGCACCCACGTCGCACCGGGGCCCGCCTTCGCGGCCTCGGTGCGCCGGTGGTGGATCGACGACCTCGCGCTGGTCGACGTCGAGTGCGCCCCGACGTCGGGCTCCCGCGGGCGCAGCCAGATCGCCGCCACCGATGGCGAGTTCGTGGCGCTGCTGTTCATCCGCGCGGGCCACGAGGTCATCCGCACCAACGGCGAGACGGTGCGGCTCGCGCCGGGCGACGCGGTGGTGTGGGACAGCACGCGCACCGCCCGCTTCGACGTGCCGGGCAGGCTTTCCAAGCGCAGCCTGCTGATCCCGCGGGCCGCGCTCGCCGAGGTGAGCGGCGGCGCCTGGGCCACGCCGGGGGCGGTGCTGGAGCGCGGCCGCCCCGCGATCGCGCTCCTCACCGGCTACCTCGACACGCTGGCGGGGATCCTGCCCGGGCTCGACCCGGCCGCGGTCGTCGCCGCCCGCAACGCCACCTTGGAGCTCGTCCTCGGCGTGCTGCGGCCCGGCGCGGTCGGCAACCCCCGCGACCTGCCGCTGCGCGCGGCCATGGAGCGGTTCATCGAGCAGCACCTCACCAGCATGGCGATCACCCCGGACCGCATCGCCTGCGCGCACGGCGTCTCGGTCCGCACGGTGAACCGGATCTTCAGCACCACCGGCGACACGGTCGGCGGCATCATCCGCATCCGCAGGCTCGCCCACGCCCGCGACGAGCTGACCACCGGCGTGGAACCGATCAGCGTGATCGCCCACCGCTGGGGCTTCTTCGACAGCAGCCACTTCCACCGCGCGTTCAAGGCGAGCTACGGGCTCAGCCCGCGCGACTACCGCGCCTCGCGCCGCTCGACGACCGGGCGGTGATCCGCCCTCCCGGCACTCCCTGGTGCAACCCGGCGGCAAGGTGTGGACTGGGGCGGTGGGGGTAGGACCGCCGGTCCCGCTGTCGTCTCTCGTGGGACGCGACGGCGAGGTCCAGGAGATCAACGCCCGGCTGCAGGAGCACCGGTTGGTGACGCTGACGGGTCCCGGCGGCTGCGGCAAGACGCGGCTGGCCGTGGCGGTCGCCGCAGCGGCTGGGCTGACGACGTGCTGGCTGGACCTCGCTCCCGTCGACCACAGCGGCGTGGCGGCCGCGGCGGCGAGCGCGCTCGGGCTGGAGCGCGTGCCCTTGGAGGACCTGCCTGCCGCGCTCGCGGCGGCGGTGGACGCCGTCGGAGGACCGCACCTGCTCCTGGTGGTCGACAACGCCGAACACGTCGTGGCCGCCGCGGCCACCTTGGTGGCGACGCTGCTCGCCCGCTGTCCCGGTCTGCGGGTGCTGGCGACCAGCCGCCAGCCGCTCGGGGTGGGCGGCGAGCTGGTCTGGGCCGTACCCGCCCTCACACCACCCCCGATCGACGTCACGCCGGACCGGCTGCGCGACTTCGCCGCAGCGCGTTGCTTCCTCGAGCGGGTCGAGGCCGCGAGCGGTCGCTACCCGAGCCCCGGCGAAACGCCGGTCGTGGCGCGCCTCTGCCGCCGGTTGGACGGGATGCCGCTGGCCCTCGAGCTGGCGGCCGCCCGCACGACCGCGCTGTCGGTCGGTCAGCTCGACGACCGGCTGTCCGACGCGCTGCACCTGCTCACCGGCGGACCGCGCACCAGCCCCGACCGGCACCGCACCATGCGGGCCACGCTCGACTGGTCGTACGCGCTGCTCGACGAACCCGAGCGCGTCCTCCTCCGGCGGCTCGCGGTCTTCGCGGGATCCTTCCGGCTCGACGCCGCCGAGGCGGTCTGTGGCCCCGGACCGACCTTGGACGCCCTCACCGCGCTCGTCGGGCACTCGCTCGTGACCACCACGGGCGCCGCCGACGGACCGCGGTTCCGGCTGCTCGAGGTCGTCCGGCAGTACGCCGCGGAGAAGCTGGCGGACGCCGGTGAGGCCGCGGAGCTGGCCGAGCGGCACGCCGCCCACGTCGCGAGGGTGATGCGGGTCGCCGAAACCACGTTGCGCCCACCGGTGCGCCCGAGCGACCCGCGGGGGGCGACGCTCGCGCGGTGCGAGGCCGACCACGCCGACCTCCTGGCCGCGTTGCAGTGGGCGGCAGGCGAGCCGTCGCGCGCCGTCATCCTGGCGCAGCTCGCCGCGTCCTCGTGGTGGTTCTGGTGGATGTGCGGGCACATCAGCACGGGTGCGCGCTGGATGCGGCGAGCTCTCGACGCGGCGCAGGCGCGCGGGCTGCCGGACGGGGTGCTGGTCGAGTTGTGGCACGGCGCGGGATGGCTCGCCCGCCACCTGGGCGACCACAACGAGGCGGCGCGGCTCCTGCAGGCCGCGCACGACGGCTACGTCGCCGCGGGCGACGCGCTCGGCGAGTCGGTGACGGCGCACCGGATGGCGGCCGTCGCCATCGCCGTCGATCCCGCGCTCGCCGTGCCGCACCTCGACGCCAGCGCGGCAGCGGCCCGCCGCGCCCGGGACGACTGGGCGTTGGCCTGCTCGTCGTACTGGCGCGGGGTCTGGTGCCGGGTCGACCCGGCCGCTGCCGCGTTGGTGCCCGACGGTGGCCTCGCGCTGCTGCGACGGGCGGGCGAGCTGTTCGTGCGGTGCGGGGACGGCTGGGCGGTGGGACGCACGCACGGCACGCTCGCGTGGACGTTGGTCGAGCTCGGCGCGCTCGACGAGGCGGCCACGGAGCTGGTGCAGGCCCGGCAGCTCGGCGAGCTCACGCAAGATCGCTGGGGGTTGGCGCTGTGGTCGGTGCACGAGACCCTGCTGCACCGCGCCCGTGGTGATCGCCGTCAGGCCGCCGCGTCCGCCGCCGCCGCGCTCGCCGCGTTCACCGCGCTCGGGGACCGGCACGAGACCCGACGGGTGCTCGGCATCGCGGCGGACGTCGCGGCCGATCTCGGGGACGAGGACACCGCCGCCCGCCTCCGCCAAGCCGCGGAGGAGCTCGACCTGGCGCCGGTCCCGCAGCTCCGCGCCGTGCTCCTCGGCTTGGCCGGAGGACGGGACCGCTCCGCCTTGCCCGCCGGGCTGAGCAGTCGCGAAGCCGAGGTGCTCGCGTTGGTCGCCGAAGGGCTCTCGGACACGGAGATCGGGTCGCGCCTACATCTGAGCACGCGGACCGTCGGCGGTCACCTGAGCAGCGCCTACCGCAAGCTCGGCGTCCGGTCCCGCACGGCGGCGGTGCGGAAGGCCACACACCTCGGCCTCTTCCCCGTAGCGGATTCAGGTAGGCGAACAGGTGGTTTTGCGCATCACGCCGCGGGCCGTCCGCCCTAGCGTGCGGCCATGACCGCCTCGGAAAACGGCACCGACCTCGCGGTGCTCGACCAGCTGGATCCGACGTTCACCCCCACGGGGCCCGCGGTACGCGCGGCCCGCGCGGCGGGGAGTTGCGCGCGCACCCGCGACGGGTACGCGGTGCTGCGGCACGACGCGCTCGTCGCGCTGCTGGCCGACCGTCGGCTGGTCCAAGGCAGCCACCAGCTGCTCACGGTGCAGGGCGTCACCGAGGGCCCGATCGTCGAGTGGATGAACGCGATACTGCTGTCCATCGAGGGCGCGGACCACGCCAGGATCCGCAGGCTCGTCAGCCGAGCGTTCACCCCCCGTTCGGTCGCCGCGCTGCGGCCCCGCATGCGGGCGATCGCCCACGACCTCGTCGCCCGTTTCCCGGCTGGACGCATGGAGCTCATGGGCGACTTCGCCCGCCCGTACGCCGCCGAGGTGCTCTGCGAGCTGCTCGGGGTTCCGCCGGGCAGGCGCGACGCGTTCCGCGGCTGGGCCGACGACCTCGGGCTCGCCTTCAGCTACCAAGTGCGCGCCCACCTGGAGCGCATCGAGGCCGCGCTGCGCGGCCTCAACGCGGCGGCCGAGGAGCTGATCGCCGACCGCCGCGCCGACCCCGGCGGCGATCTGCTGTCCGAGCTGGTCGCGGCCGAAGAGGACGGCGACCGGCTGTCCTCCGCCGAGCTGCGCCTGCTGGTGAGCACGCTGCTCTTCGCGGGGCAGGACACGACCAGCCACCAGCTCGGTCACGCCGTCGCGCTGCTCCTGGACCACAGCGAGCACTGGGATCTGATCGCCGGTCGACCCGATGGCGCCGAGCGCGTGGTGGAGGAGGTGCTGCGGGTCGCGCCGACAGTGCCCGCCACCGGGCGGATCGCGCTCGTCGACCTTGACGTCGACGGCATCCCGGTGCCCGCCGGAACCCGGATGTCGATGTTCCTCGCCGCGGGCAACACCGACCCCGCGACCTACGGTCCGGACGCCGACGCGTTCGACCCCACCGCGTGCCGTGCCGTCGCCCCGCTCACGTTCGGCGCGGGGGTGCACTACTGTCTCGGCGCGAACCTGGCCCGGGCCGAGCTGGCCGAGGCCCTGCGCGCGCTGGCGGGCCTGGGCACGATCACGGCCGACGGCGCGGCCCGCTGGCGGCCCGCGCTGGGCATCACTGGGCCGGACAACCTACCCCTCCGCTGGTCGCCGCGGGCGACCTCGTAGGGGGCAAGCCGCGCCTCATTCCCACCATCGGTCTGATCGGCGCCCCGCTCATCCTCGCGTCGGCCACCGGCACCCTCTTCGGCGCCTGGGACCAGGTCTCGGTGCTGGGCGGCATCGGCGCACTGCCCATCGCCGCGTGGGAGTTCAGCCTCGGCGTGTACCTGACCGCGAAGGGCTTCCGGGGATCAGTGCCAGCTCCGCAGCCCGACGCACGGCCGCACGCCTACTCGTGACCTCCAGCTTGCGGAAGATGTTGCGGCTGTGCGTGCGCAGGGTGTTCAGCGAGACGGAGAGGCGCCGGGCGATGTCCGGGCCGTCCAGGTCGGACGCCAGCAGCCGCAGCACGTCCAGC
>DATAOO010000358.1:0-24026 GCA_036265695.1 Pseudonocardia sp.
CGGGCCAGCCGGGCCCCGCCACGAACATGCGGGACCGCGGGCGGGTCTCCGGCAGCGCGTCCAACAGGGCGACGTCGGCGGTGGCCGGGAGCTGCGACCACAACACCACCGCGGCGGGTGCGGTGCGGCGCACGGCCGCGACGAGGGCCACGCAGGGCAGGTCGGTGCCCATCGGCTGCACGGGGACGCCCCGGTGGCCCAGCGCGGCCGCGAGCACCAGCAGCGGCAGCGTGTGCTGCTCGTGCGGCATGCCCGCGAGGAGGATCGGACGGCCCTCGGGCGCCTCCCCCTCGGCGAGCGCGTGCGCCGAGAACACCGCAGCGATGCTCTGGCTCAGCAGGTGCTCGATCTCCACACCAGCGCCGGTCGTGGCCCACCGCCGGGCCACCGCGGCGAGCACCGGGCGCGCGACGTCGTCCCACGTGGCCACGACGCCGAGCGTGTCGACCGCCTCGACGAGCACGGTGCGGGCGGCCGGGAAGTCCAGCGCCAGCGCGGCCCGGCCGAGCCCGCGCGCGTAGCGGCCCGCCCCCGGCAGGCGCAGCATCGTGCCGCCCGCGCGCGGCCGTACGCCGTCGACGACGGCGGCGAGGCCCCCGTTGGTGGACGCGAGCGCGTAGCGGGCCGCCTCGGCGGGCCCCACCCCCCGAACGAGTGCATGCCGCATCGTTTCCAGCCGCGCGATGTCCTGCGGGGAGTAGCGTCGATGCCGTCCGGGGACATGGGCCGAGGGGCCGATGCCGTACCGCCGGTCCCACGTCCGCAGCGTCGCGGGCGCGATGCCGAGCATCCGCGCCACCGCGGCTACGGACAGGTGCGGTTCGCCCGCGCGCTCGGGGCCGCGGGGCACTGCCTCGGGCTCCACCGCACCATCGTGGTGGCCGCCGTCGCCCCAAGCAACCGCACACGCGCCAAAGTGCGCTTGAACCGGGTTTGAAGCGGTTCTACGCTGGGTAGACGGGCTGGTGATCGGCGATGACGAGGCGGTGGCAGACGATGGCCGACACACGACGGCTCCCAACCCCGGTGACCGAGGTATGGAACTGGCAGATGCGCGGCTCGTGCCGCGGGATGGACAGCGGGTTCTTCTTCCATCCGGAGAACGAGCGCGGCCCGGCGCGGGTGCTGCGCGAAACGCGCGCCAAGGAGGTGTGCCGCCGGTGTCCGGTGATCGAGGAGTGCAGGCGGCACGCGCTCGCCGCCCACGAGCCGTACGGCGTCTGGGGCGGCCTCTCGGAGTCGGAGCGCGACGAGATCATCCGCGGCCGCACCCGCACGCTGAAGCTGCCTGACCCCGTCCGGCCCGTCGCACGACGCTGACACGACGAAGGCCACCTCCCCTTGCGGAGAGGTGGCCTTCGCGGCGTACGGGTGGTGCTAGTGGCCGTGCCCGTGGCCGTGTCCACCCGCGGCGGGCGGGGCGGGCGGCTCGGGCTTGTCGACGACGGCGCTCTCGGTGGTGAGCACCATCCGCGCGATCGACGCGGCGTTGACCACCGCGCTGCGCGTGACCTTGACCGGGTCGATGACGCCGTCGGCCATCAGGTCGCCGTAGGCCATCGTGGCGGCGTTGAAGCCGTGGCCCCACTCCAGGTCGGCGACCTTGCTGGTGACGACCGCGCCCTCGAGACCACCGTTGGCGGCGATCCAGAAGAGCGGGCTGGTGAGCGCCTTGCGGACGATCGACACGCCGGTGGCCTCGTCACCGGTGAGGCCGAGGCCGTCCGCGAGCGAAGCCGCCGCGTGCACGAGCGCCGCCCCACCACCGGGGATGACGCCCTCCTCGACCGCGGCCCGGGTGGCCGACACCGCGTCTTCGATGCGGTGCTTGCGCTCCTTCAGAGCGGTCTCGGTGGCCGCCCCGACCTTGATCACGGCGACGCCGCCGGACAGCTTGGCCAGCCGTTCCTGCAGCTTCTCCTTGTCCCAGTCGGAGTCGGACTCGTCGATCTCGCGCTTCAGCTGGGCGACCCGCGCCTCAACGTCCGCCTTCGAGCCCGCGCCCTCGACCAGCGTGGTGTTGTCCTTGGTGACCACCGCGCGCCGCACCTTGCCGAGCAGGTCGACGCCCGCCTCGGACAGCTTGAGGCCGACCTCGGCGTTGATGACCGTGGCCTTGGTGGCGATGGCGAGGTCGTCCATGAACGCCTTGCGCCGGTCGCCGAAGAACGGCGACTTGACCGCCACGACCCGGATGGTCTTGCGGATCGAGTTGACCACCAGCGTGGACAGGGCCTCGCCCTCGACGTCCTCGGCGATGATCAGCAGCGGCTTGCCGTCGGCGAGCACCTTCTCCAGGAGCGGGAGCAGGTCGGCGATCGCCGAGATCTTGTCGCGGTGCAGCAGGACGTAGGCGTCCTCCAGCACGGCCTCCATGGACTCGGCGTCCGTGACGAAGTACGGCGACAGGTAGCCCTTGTCGAACTGCAGGCCCTCGGTGATCTCCAGATCGGTGGAGAGCGTGGAGCCCTCCTCGATGGTGATCACGCCGTCCTTGCCGACCGCCTTGAGCGCCTCGCTGATCAGGTCGCCGATCTCCTGCTCGCGCGAGGCGATCGTGCCGACCTGGGCGACGTGGTCCTGGTCGTTGACCGGGATGGCCTTCTCGCGAAGGATCTCGGCGACCTTCTCGGCCGCCGCCGCGATGCCCTTGCCGAGCGACATCGGGTTGGCGCCCGCCGCCACGTTGCGCAGGCCCGCGGCCACCATGGCCTGTGCGAGCACGGTGGCGGTGGTGGTGCCGTCGCCCGCGACGTCGTTCGTCTTGGTGGCGACCGTCTTGGCGAGCTGGGCGCCGAGGTTCTCGTACGGGTCCTCGAGCTCGATCTCGCGCGCGATGGTGACGCCGTCGTTGGTGACGGTGGGACCACCGAACTTCTTGTCCAGCACGACGTTCCGTCCGCGCGGACCGAGGGTGATCTTGACCGCGTCGGCCAGCTGGTTCACCCCGCGCTCCAGTGCACGGCGGGTTTCCTCGTCGAAGCTGATCTGCTTCGGCATTGCCTGCCTCTCTCCTACGCGCGACCGCCGCCCCGGCCGGGCCGGGACGGCGGACTGGTCGCGAGCGTCAGTTGACGACCGCGAGGACGTCGCGGGCGGACAGGATCAGGTACTCCTCGCCGTTGTACTTGACCTCGGTGCCGCCGTACTTCGAGTAGATGACGACGTCGCCGACGGCGACATCGAGCGGGATGCGCTGGCCGTTGTCGTCGATGCGGCCGGGGCCCACGGCGAGGACCTTGCCCTCCTGGGGCTTCTCCTTGGCGGTGTCCGGGATGACGATGCCGGAAGCCGTGGTGGTCTCCGCCTCGCTCGCCTGGACGACGATCTTGTCCTCGAGCGGCTTGATGTTCGCCACGTCGATGACCTCCCGTTCTAAGGGTTGCGATGTGCATGTGGATGGACGAGGCATCCCGCCGTCGCGGTGTCGGGACGCCCGTACGATTGGCACTCTACCCACGAGAGTGCCAGCGCCTCAACGTCGGGGTAGCGTCCGATCACATGGGTGATCTCGAGGGGTACCGGCTGGGGCTCGGGGCCAACACGTTCGGCTGGACCGCCGACCGCGACGCGGCGTTCGCGGTGCTCGACGCGTACGTCGACGCGGGCGGCCGCTTCGTCGACACGGCCGACAGCTACGGGCGCCAGAGCTTCGTCGGCGCGTCCGAGGCGATCATCGGCGAGTGGTTCGCGGCCCGCGGCCGCCGCGACGACGTGGTCCTGGCCACGAAGGTCGGCTCGCTCCCCAGCCGTCCCGGGCTGTCGGCGGCGAACATCACCGCCGCCGTCGACGAGTCGCTGCGCCGCCTGCAGACCGACCGCATCGACCTCTACTGGGCGCACAAGGACGACCCGGACACCCCGCAGGAGGAGACCCTCGCCGCGTTCGACGGGCTCGTGCGCGCGGGCAAGGTGCGGGAGATCGGGGCGTCCAACTTCTCGGCCGCGCGGCTGGAGTCGGCGCTGGCCCTCTCCGCGAAGGAGGGCCTGGCCGCCTACGTCGCGCTGCAGCCGCACTACAACCTCATGGAGCGGGCCGAGTTCGAGGCCATGCTGCTGCCGGTGCTCGTCGAGCACAGCCTGTCCTGCGTGCCGTACTTCGGGCTGGCCCGCGGCTTCCTCACCGGGAAGTACCGGCCCGGCACCACGGTGGACAGCCCCCGCGCCGCGGGCGCGTCCGCGTACCTCGACGACCGCGGGCTCGCCGTGCTCGCCGCGCTGGACGACGTGGCGGCGACGCACGGCGTGCCGCAGGCGGCCGTCGCGCTGGCCTGGCTCGCGGCGCAGCCGACCGTCACCGCGCCGCTCGCCAGCGCGCGGTCGACGGATCAGCTCGCCGACCTGCTGCCGACGCTCTCCCTCACGCTCACCGACGCTGAGGTGGCCGCGTTGTCGAGCGCCTCCCGGCCCTGAGATCGATTCTGACGGTTCACCAGCACCACGCCGACGAGCGTCAACGCGAGCCCGACGACGGTCAGCGGCTCCAGCGGCTGGCCCAGCACCGGCACCGCGAGCACGGCGGTGACCGGGGGCACGAGGTAGAGCAGCCCGCTCACCCCGGCGCCGGTGCCGCGCCGGAGCAGCACGAACAGCAGGACACCGCCCGCCACCGAGTTCATCACGACGATCCACGCCAGCGCGGCCGCGCTCGTCGCCGTGGACGGCAGGGGCAGGCCGTGCTCGGTCAGGAGCGCCACCGGGAGCACCGCGATCGCACCCGCCAGGAACTGGACGGCCGTGCCCGTGCGCAGGTCCATCGTGGCGCCCGTGCGCTTCTGGTAGAGCGTGCCCGCGGCGAACCCGGCCAGCCCGAGCAGCAGCAGGCCGATCCCCGCCGGTGAACCGTCGGCGCCGAGCAGGTGGTGCGCGCCCGCGACGAGCGCGCCCACCAGCGCGAGCCCCGAGCCCCACCAGCCCAGCTTGCCGAGCCGCTCGCCCAGCACCGGCCCGGAGAGCACCGCGACCACCGCGGGCGACAGGCAGAGCACGAGCGCGCCGAGGCCCGCGGGCACCCCGAGCCCGAGCGCCCCGTACGCCGCCCCGAACTGCAGGCCCTGCAGCAGCACGCCGGTGATGACGACGTCGCGCCACGCCCGTCGACCGCGGGGCCACGGCGCCCGCGTCGCGACGGCGACGCCCGCCAGCAGCAGGGCGGCGAGCAGGAACCGCCAGACGGTGAGGGCGAACGGCGGCGTCCCCCGCGTCGCGAGCGTCCCGGCCATGTAGCCCGAGCTCCAGAGCAGGACGAACACGGGACCGAGCGCGCGCTGTAACAGGTTCATGCGTTACAGCATGACCACCGCCGATGTAACGTGTCAAGCTGTTACACTGCCGTTGTGAGCACGGAGCACAGGTACGTGGCGGGCCCCTCGTGGCTGAACCTGCTGGCCACCCTCGGGCACGCGTACGGCGAGGTGTCGATCGAGCGGTTGGCGGATGTCGACGCCCTGCGGGAGTGGCTCGACCACGAGCGGCTCAGCCCGGTGGCACCGGTCACGGAGGCGGACGTCGCGCAGGTCAGGGCGTTCCGGGAGACGTTGCGGCCGCTGGTGCTCGCGGTGCTCGACGGCCGGACGCCGGAGGTGGCGCCGCTGCAGGTGTGGCTGGACGCCGACGAACCGCTGACGGCCGTCGTCCGGGACGGGCGGCCCGCGCCCGCACCGCCGTCGACGCTCACCGCCGCGCTGGCGCGGCTGGCCCGCCAGACCGTCGAGCAGCTGCCGGACGCCCCGTTGCGGGCCTGCGCCGACGACGAGTGCAGGCTGGCCTACCTCGACCCCGGCGGACGGCGGCGCTGGTGCTCCCCCGAGACGTGCGGTGTGAAGGCCCGGGTGCGCGCGCACCGGGCCCGCGCCCGGGTCAGCCCACCAACACCTGCGTGACCGGGAGGGACGAGTCGGCCGGGAGGTCCAGCGGGCTCGGCTTGGCGCCCGCCGCGACGAGGTGCGCGCCCAGCGCGGCGACCATCGCCCCGTTGTCGGTGCACAGGCCCGGCCGCGGCACGCGCAGCGTGAGCCCGGCCGCCGTGCACCGCTCCTCGGCCAGCGCGCGCAGCCGCGAGTTGGCCGCCACCCCGCCCCCGAGCAGCAGCACGTCCATCCCGCGCTCGCGGGCGGCGCGCACGGCCTTCGCGGTGAGCACGTCGACCACGGCCTCCTGGAAGCTCGCGGCCACGTCGGCCACCGGCACCGCCGTGCCCGCCCGTTCGAGCGCCTCGACGTGCCGGGCGACCGCGGTCTTGAGGCCGGAGAACGAGAAGTCGAACGGCGCGTCGCGGGGCCCGGTGAGGCCCCGCGGGAACGCGACCGCCCGGGGATCGCCCTCCCGGGCCACGCGGTCGATGTGCGGGCCGCCCGGGAACGGCAGCCCGAGCAGCCGGGCCACCTTGTCGAACGCCTCGCCCGCCGCGTCGTCGATGGTCGCGCCGAGGGGCGTGACCGGGCCCGCGATGTCGGGAACGTCGAGCAGGCTGGAGTGGCCGCCGGAGACGAGCAGCGCGAGGCACGGCGGGAGCGGGCCGTTCTGCAGCGTGTCGACGGCGACGTGTGCGGCCAGGTGGTTCACACCGTAGAGCGGCACGTCCCAGGCCGTGGCGTAGGCCTTGGCCGCGGCGAGGCCGACGAGCAGTGCGCCGGAGAGGCCGGGGCCCGCGGTGACGGCCACGACGTCGACGTCGCGGGCGGTGACCCCGGCCGTCGCCATCGCCCGGTGCACGGCGGGCACCATCGCCGACAGGTGCGCCCGGGAGGCGACCTCCGGCACCACGCCGCCGAAGCGGGCGTGCTCGTCGACCGAGGACGCGACCTCGTTGGCCAGCAGCTCCGTGGTGCGGCCGTCGCCGCGGACGATGCCGACGCCGGTCTCGTCGCACGACGTCTCGATGCCCAGCACGATCATTGGCCATCCTCGGTCATGTGGCAGCTCTCCGCATGGTGTGGGCGTCGGCCCCGCTGGGGGCGTAGTAGCGCCTGCGCAACCCGACCACGGCGAACCCCTCGCTCGCGTAGAGCGCGTGCGCGGGCTCGTTGTCGGTGCGCACTTCGAGGAAGACGGCGGCGTGGGCGGCGTCGGCGACCGCGAGCAGGTCGCGCAGCAGCGCCCGGCCGATGCCGCGGCCCTGGTGGGCGGGGTCGACGCCGATCGTGTGCACCTCGGCCTCGGCACCCGCCACGCCGATGCCCGCGTAGCCGACGACGACGTCGTCGACCCGGGCGGCGACGTAGTGGAAGCCCGCCCGCAGCTCCTGGCGGAAGGACTGCTCGGACCAGGGGTCGTCGCCTGCGAAGAGGAGCCGGTCGAGCGCGGCGCAGCGGGGGGCGTCGGATTCGAGCAGCGGTCCGAACGCGACGGTCACGGTCACACGCTCACCCGCTTGCGCGCACCGGGTTCCTGTGCGTCGGGGCGGCGCAGGTAGAGCGGCTCCAGCGGCCCCGGCACGACGCCCGCGCGGAGCGCGTCGGCGGCCACGGCGACCAGGCCGACCGGCGTCGGCGCGGCGGGCCCGATCACGGGCAGGCCGGTGACCTCGGCGCTCGCGCCCGCGGCGGCGGGCACGTCGGGGAGCCGGTCGAGCAACGCGGCGGGCGCCTCGACGTGCGGGCCGTGGGTGCGGTGGCCGTCGGCGTCGTAGGCGGCCCAGTAGACCTCGCGACGGCGGGCGTCGGTGACCACGACGACCGGCCCGAGCCCGTGCGCGATCGCGTCGAGCGAGCAGACGCCGTGCACGGGGATCCCCAACGCGTCGCCCAGCGCGGCGGCGGTGACCATGCCGACCCGCAGGCCGGTGAACGGGCCCGGACCGGCCCCGGTGACCACCGCGGACAGGTCGGCGAGCGCGATCCCGGCCTCGTCGCAGACGGCGAGGACACCCGGCATGAGCAGCTCGGCGTGCTTGCGGGCGTCGTGCGCGACCCGGACCGAGCGCGCCGCGCACCCGTCGGCGGTCAGCTCGACGACGCCTGCGGTGACGGCGGGCGTGGCGGTGTCCAGAGCGAGTACAAGCACAGCTCTTCGAGCGTACCCGGGGCTCAGGCGCGGGTGACGACCGCGGTGCGGACGTCGTCGGGGCGGCGGTCGAGGCGGACGAGCACGTGCTTCTCGGCGAGCCGCTCGGCCACCCCCTCGCCCCACTCCACGGCGACGACGGCCTGCGCGAGGTCGGTGTCGAGGTCGAGGTCGTCCAGCTCGGCCGGGCCGCCGAGGCGGTAGGCGTCGACGTGCACGAGCGGCACCCCGCCGTCGCGGCCGGGCCGGTGCTCGCGGGCGATCACGAACGTCGGCGACGTGACGGGCCCCGTGACGCCGAGGCCCCGGGCCAGGCCGCGCACGAGCACGGTCTTGCCCGCGCCCAGCGGCCCGGTGAGCACCACGAGGTCGCCCGCGCCGAGCCCGTCGGCCAGGCGTTCGCCGAGCGCCTCGGTGTCGGCGGCGGTCGGCAGCTCGATCTCGGTGTCCAGGGGCACGGTCATGCCTTCCTCCTCCTGAGGCGGCGCAGGGAGCCGCGGCCCCGGGCGGCGCACCGCCGCAGGAGGTCCGCGAGCGCGGCGTTCATCGCGTCGGCCTGCTCCAGCATCGGCAGGTGCCCCACGCCGTCGAAGCGCACGAGCCGCGCCTCGGGCAGCTCCGCCGCGATCACCTCGCTGTGGCTGAACGGGATCACGCGGTCGGCGTCGCCTGCGGCGACCAGCACCTCGCAGGTGGCGAGCGCGGGGAGGGCGGCGAGCCGGTCGTGGCTGCCGATCGTGTCGACGAAGTCGGTGAGCGCGTCCACCGCGTTGGCGCTGATCATGGAGTCGGCGAGGTCGACGAGCGCGGGCGAGACGCCGCGGTCGCCGTAGGCGAGCCTGCGGGTGACCGCCCAGACGACGTCGCCCGCCGCCTTGCGCACCCCCTCCACGAGCGACGGCTGGAACGCCGCGAGCAGCCCCACACCGCGGGTGAGCGGGTTGCGCCGCGAGAGCCACGTGCCCGACAGCCCGGAGCTGCCGACCTCGCCCGCCGACGTCGCCAGGAACGCCACCCCGGCCACGCGCTCCTTCACGAGCTCCGGGTAGTGGTCGGCCAGCGCCATGATCGTCATCCCGCCCATGGAGTGCCCGACGAGCACCAGCGGGCCCTCCGGTGCGAGGGCGCGGATCACGGCGTCGAGGTCGTGGCCGAGCTGCTCGATCGTGCAGCTCTCGCGGGGCGCGCGCTCGGAGCGGCCGTGGCTGCGCTGGTCGTAGAGCACCACGCGCACGCGGGGGTCGGTGAGGGTGGCGAGGAAGGGCCGCTGGAAGTGCCAGGTGCGCCGGTCGAGCGCGAAGCCGTGCACGAGCACCACGGTGAGGGCGGGCGGCTCGGCGGACTCGATCTCCTCGCACGACAGGCGCACGCCGTCGTCGGCCACCACCGAGCAGGGCTCGCCGAGCGGGGCCTCGCTGGTACCGGAGAGCTCGGTGGCGAGCCTGCGCCGGTCGGCGGCGATCTTCGCGTGCTGCTTGGCCGCGACGCCGACGACGACGCCGGTGGCCGCCGCGCCCAGCGCACCCGCGAGCACGCCCCAGCCGCGTTGCTTCACGGGGCGGCTCCGACGTGGGTCCGCGTGACGCGGTTGCCGTGGACGCCGGTGACCACCTCGTAGTGGAGGGTGTCGAGCTCGTCGGCCCAGTCCTGGGCGGTGGGGCCTGCGCCGCCGAAGAGGACGACCTCGTCCCCGGCCGCGACGGGGTCGTCGCCGCAGTCGACCATGACCTGGTCCATGCAGACGCGGCCCACGACGGGCCGCAGCTTCCCGTCGAGGAGCACCTGCATGCGGCCGTGCCGGTTGAGGGCGCGCGGCACGCCGTCGGCGTACCCGACCGGCACCAGGGCGATCGTCGTCTCGCGGGGGGTGGTCCAGGCGTGCCCGTAGGAGACGCCCTCGCCCGGCGGAACCCGTTTGGCCAGCGCGACGCGGGCGCGGAACGTCATCGCCGGGCGCAGCGGGCTCTCCGCGACGGGGCGGCCGAGCGGGTCGAGCCCGTAGACGGCGATGCCCGGGCGGACGAGGTCGAAGTGCAGGTCGGGCCGGGTGAGGGTGGCGGCGGAGTTGGCCAGGTGGCGGAGGGGGTCCAGGCCGTGGCGGCGGGCCGCGCGCCACGCTTCGTCCAGGCGGACGACCTGCCGGTCGATCGTGGGGTGGCGCGGCTCGTCGGCGTGCGCCAGGTGCGACCAGACGGCGACCACCTGCGCCGTGCCGTCGGCCTGGGCCTTGGCCGCGTCGTCGAGCACGTCGGGCCAGTCGGCGGGCTGCACGCCGTTGCGGGTGAGCCCGGTGTCGATCTTGAGGTGCAGCCGGGCGGGCTTGTCCGCGTGCCGGGCGCCCGCCAGCACGGCCGCGAGGTGAGCGCGGGAGGCGACGGAGAGGTCGACGTCGGCGGCGACCGCGGCCGCGAAGTCGTCGTCGGGGACGTGCAGCCAGGACAGCACGGGCACGTCGAGGCCCGCGGCGCGCAGCGCGAGGGCCTCCTCGATGGTGCAGACGCCCAGCCACGTGGCCCCGGCCGCGAGCGCGGCCCGGGCCACGGGGACGGCGCCGTGCCCGTAGCCGTCCGCCTTGACCACCGCCATCAGCCCGGCGGTGGGCGCCGCGGCGCGCAGCACCTCGACGTTGTGCCGGACGGCGGCGAGATCGACGAGCGCCTCGGCGCGGGGGCGGTGCACCCCCGCATCTTCTCATCCGCGCGCGAGGCCCCCGAGGGAGCGGAGGGCGGCCGGGATGTGGGCCTGGAGGCGGGAGGCCGGGGTGGGGATGCCGTCGGCGGCCAGGTCGGCCGCCCGCGCGTGCACGAACGCCGCGCACCCGGCCGCCCACCACGGCTCCAGCCCGGCGGCGAGCAGTGCGCCGGAGATGCCGGTGAGGACGTCGCCCGAGCCCGCCGTCGCCGCCCACGACCCCGCCGAGGGGTGCACGAGCGCACGACCGCCCGGATCGGCCACGACCGTCGCGTTGCCCTTCAGCAGCACCGTGACGCCCAGCTCGGCGGCGGCGCGGCGGACGGCGGCGATCCGGTCGGCGCCGACCTCGCCCGCGATCCGCGCGAACTCCCCGGCGTGCGGCGTGAGCAGCACGGGTCGGCCGTGGATCGCCGCGCGCAGCTCGTCGTGGTCGGCCAGGAGGGTGACGCCGTCGGCGTCGACCACCAACGGCACGTCCTTCGCCACCGCGGCGGCGAGCACCTCGCGGCCCGCGTCGTCGGTGCCGATGCCCGGCCCGACCGCCCACGCCTGCGTGCGGCCCGCCGCCGCGACGTCCGGCGCCGTCACCACCTCGGGCCAGTGCGCCAGCACCGCCTGCGCAGCGGAGCCCGCGAAGCGCACCATGCCGCTGGTGGCCAGCACCGCCGCGCCCGTGGCGAGGACGGCGGCGCCGGGGTAGGTGTCCGAACCCGCCGCGACGCCCACGACACCCTGGCTGTACTTGTCGTCGGTCGGCCCGGGCCGCGGCCAGCGCTGCGCCACGTCCGCCGCGGTGAGGACGTGCGCGTGGGGCGACGGCAGGTAGGGGCCGAGCCCGATGTCGACGACGTGCACCGGTCCGCACCGGTGGGCGGCGAGCACGTGGACGGGCTTGCGGGCGCCGAACGTGACCGTCGCGGTGGCCGTGACGAACGCGCCGTCGACCGCGCCGGTGTCGGTGTCGACGCCGCTGGGCAGGTCGACCGCGAGGATCGGCACCCCGGCCTGCTCGACCGCCGCGACCAGCGACGGCGCGGGGTCGCGCAGGCCGCCGCGCCCGGACAGGCCGACGATGCCGTCGAGCACGAGGTCGGCGCCGGTGAGCGCGGCGAGCCCCACGGCGTCCGGGCCGACGACGTGGCCGCCCGCCCGCCGGAACGCGGCCAGCCCGGCCGGGTGCGCGCGCGCCGGGTCGAGCAGCACCGCGACGACGCCCGCGCCCCGGCGGCGCAGCTCCACGCCCGCCCAGAGCGCGTCGCCGCCGTTGTCGCCCGCGCCGACGAGCAGCCCGACCCGCCGTCCCGCCGTGCGCCCGAGCAGGCGGCGGGCGTGCCGGGCGAGCCCGAACGCGGCCCGTCGCATCAATGTGCCTTCGGGGAGCTGCGCCATGAGGCGCTTCTCGGCTTCCCGGATCTGTTCCGCGGTGAAGACGCCGTCCACACCCACGGACGCTACTCAGGCGCGCTTGATCGAGTACCGGATGAGGCCGCCGCTGACCTTCGTGACCGTGACCGTGACGTTCATCGGGTCGCTCTGGGTGAGAAGCGTGCACGAGGTGGTGGCGTTGACCATCGGCTGGAGGTCGGCGTCGCAGGTCGCCGAGTTCACCGGGAGCTTGGCCTGCTGGGCGACCTGTTCGGTGATCTTGCGGGCGAGCAGGTCCTTCGCGATGGGGCGGGCCTCGGTGGTGATGTCGTACTTGACGTTGCTGCCGTCGACGGAGGTGACGGTGGCGATCGCGTCGACCGGCTGGCCGTCGACCGTGAACGAGCAACGCACGGTCTGTCCGACGATGGCCTGCAGGTCCGTCGGGCACGTCACGTTCTGGGCGTCGATGCTCTGCTTCTGCAGCTGGTCCATGATGGTCTTGGCGACGTTGTCCTTGGCCACGACGTCCGAGCAGGCGGCGGTGAGGAAGACGAGCCCCACGGCGCTCGACGCCAGGAACCGCCCCAACCCGGCAAGGGTGATCATCGGCGACTCCTCGTGGTTTGTCCGGACGGTGAGGCCATCGCGTGACATGACGGTCCCGTTACGGGTGACTGGGCGCGGCGACACCCGCCGTACTACGGTCTGCGCTGTGACGCGCACCCGATCAACGCCTCGACCTGCGGCGATGCGCAACGCGAAGCAGGGGTTGGCCGAGCTTTCCCGGCCGGGGCCGCTCGCGGTGCTGCGCGGCGATCTGGGGATGTCCGGCATACCGGGAGTGATCTACGCGCCGGAGGAGGGGCTCGGGCTGCCCGCGGTCGCGTTCGGCCACGACTGGCTGCAGCCGCCCGCCCGCTACGCCGACCTGCTGCGGCACCTGGCCTCGTGGGGTTTCGTCACGGCGGCGCCGTCGAGCCACCGCGGCCCGTTGCCCAGCCACGCGGGGTTCGCGGCCGATCTGCGCAACGCGCTCGAGGTCTGCATCGGCGTGCGGCTCGGGGAGGGGCGGATCAGCGTGGACTCCCGGCGCACCGCGTTCGCCGGGCACGGCATCGGGGGCGGCGCGGCGCTCGTCGCGGCGGCCGGGTTCGAACGCGTGGGGGCGGTGGTCACGCTCGCGCCCGCGCAGACCCACCCGTCGGCGTTGGAGGCGGCGCGCAAGCTCACGGTGCCGGTGCTGCACCTGGCGGCGGGCAAGGACCTGGTGGCTCCGCCCGCCGGGCACGCCGAGCAGATCGCGCTGTCCGCGGGCGGGCCGGTGATCTTGCGCACGCTGCCGAAGGCGAGCCACACCGGCTTCCTCGACGGGCGGCACTGGAGCGACGCGCTGCTGTCGGGCGCGCCGCACGCCAAGGTCCGCAAGCTCACCCGGGCGCTCGTCACGGCGTTCCTCATGCGGCACCTGTGCGACGAGGACCGGGTCGACCCGCTGGTCGACGGCAAGATCCCCGGCACGGTCCTCCCGAAAGACCGCTAGCCCCACCCCCCGGGTGAGTCGTACATTCCGCCACGGTGAGTCGTGCATTTCGCCACGGTGAGTCGGCCGAACCGCCGCGGCGAGGGGCGCGAGTTTCGTCAATCGCGCCCGTGACGGGGCACCCGTGGGGGACGATCGGGGCATGCACCTGCGACCCGACCGGTTGCGCGCCCACGCCGCCGAGGCCGCCGACATGGCCGAAGCGCTGGCGAGGCTGGGCCGCGCACCGGCACCGGCGGCGGACCCGGTCGACACGGCGGTGGCGCGGGCCCGCCGGGAGCTCGCCGAGGTAGAGATGGCGCTGCGCTCCGCGGCCGCCGCGGCGGAGGCGGCCGACCACGCAGCGGAGAACGCCCTTCGACGCATCGGGGGCCCATGGTGACCGTCGCGGACCCGACGCGGCAGTGGTGTGTCGAGGCGGTGGGGCTGCTGCACGACACCGCCGGGCGCGCCGCCCGGCTCGCCTCCGCAGTCGCGACCGACTGGCTCGACCCCCATGGGCAGGCTTGGGCCGCGCGGATCGACGCGCTGCGCCGCGACCTCGACAACGCCGCCCGGGAGGTGGACGACCTCGTCCGGCGGCTACCGGAGACCGACCCGGCGTTGGCGAGCGCACTGGCCGCCGCGCTACGGGCGGCGCCTCAGGAGAGCTACGGGCCGCGGCTCGGCGACACCGCCGGTGCCCGGGTCGACGACGCGCACGGCGTGCGCATCGCGCAGATGACCGATCCGCCTACGCCGTAGTCGGTGGGCCCGGCACCGCCCTCCGCGAACCGGCGGGCCGCAGTTCAGCGCCGCACCACGATCGGCGGGGTGTCGCTCGCTCCGATGCGCGAGGAGGCCGCTAGCGCGCGGCCGCGACCACCTCGGCGATGCGGACGGCGGTGGCCTTCGCCTGCTCGGCCGTGGCCGCCTCGACCATCACGCGCACGAGCTGTTCCGTGCCCGACGGCCGCAGCAGCACCCGGCCGGAGTCGCCCAGCTCGCGCTCGGCCTCGGCGACGGCGGCGCGCACCTCTTCCGACGCCGCGACCGCCTCCTTGTCCGCCACCCGCACGTTCTCCAGCACCTGCGGGAGCACGGTGACGACAGACGCCAGCTCCGCGAGGGACGTGTGCGTGGTCGCCATCCGCGCCATCAGCCGCAACGCCGTGAGCAGGCCGTCGCCGGTGGTGGCGTGCGCGGGCAGGACGACGTGCCCGGACTGCTCCCCGCCGAGCGCGTAGCCGCCTGCCCGCAGCTCCTCGAGCACGTAGCGGTCGCCGACCGCGGTGGTACGCACCGTGATCCCCGCGTTCCGCATGGCCAGGTGCAGCCCGAGGTTGCTCATCACGGTGGCGACGAGCGTGTTGGCCGTGAGCTCGTTGGCGTCGCGCATGGCGAGCGCGAGGATGGCCAGGATCCGGTCGCCGTCGACGTCGGCGCCGGACGCGTCGACGGCCAGGCAGCGGTCGGCGTCGCCGTCGTGGGCGATGCCGAGGTCGGCGCCGTGCTCCAGGACCGCCCGGCGCACCAGGTCGAGGTGCGTGGAGCCGACGCCGTCGTTGATGTTGAGCCCGTCCGGCTCGGCCGCGATCGCGATGACCTCGGCTCCCGCACGGCGGTAGACCTCGGGCGCAATGGCCGAGGCCGCGCCGTGCGCGCAGTCGACCACCACGCGCAGCGGGTCGAGCGGCCCGGGCGTGGCGAGGAGCAGGTGATCGGCGTAGCGGGCGTGGGCGTCGTCGGGCAGGTCGCGGACCCGGCCGATCGCAGCACCGGTCGGACGTTCGCCTTCGACGTCGAGCCGTTCCTCGACCGCCTGCTCGACGGAGTCGGGCAGCTTGTGCCCGCCGGCCCCGAACAGTTTGATGCCATTGTCCGGCATCGCGTTGTGCGACGCGGAGATCATCACGCCGAGGTCGGCGTCGAGGGCGTTCACCAGGTACGCGACGGCCGGGGTGGGCAGCACGCCGACGCGAATCGCGTCGGCGCCCGCTGCCGTGAGGCCTGCGACGACCGCGGCCTCCAGCAGCTCGCCGCTGGCCCGGGGATCGCGGCCGACGACCGCGACCGGGCGGTGCGAGCGGTCGCTCTCGGCCAGGACGTGCGCGGCCGAGGCGGCGAGCGCCACCGCGAGCTCCGGGGTGAGCACCTCGCCGTTGGCGAGGCCGCGCACGCCGTCGGTACCGAACAGACGCCGCGCGCCCACGGTCAGCGCTTGCTGTACTGAGGCGCCTTACGAGCCTTCTTGAGGCCGTACTTCTTGCGCTCGATGACCCGCGGGTCACGCGTGAGGAAGCCAGCGCGCTTGAGCGGCGGCCGGTCGTCCGGGTCGGCCTCGATCAGCGCGCGGGCGATAGCGAGGCGCAGCGCGCCCGCCTGACCCGACGTGCCGCCGCCACCGAGGTTGGCGAAGATGTCGAAGCGCTCGGCCTTGTCCACCGTGACCAGCGGCTCGCGGATGAGCTGCTGGTGGAGCTTGTTGGGGAAGTACTGCTCGAGGCTGCGGCCGTTGAGCGTGAACTGGCCGGAACCGGGCACCAGGCGGACGCGGACGATCGCTTCCTTGCGCCTGCCGACGGTCTGGATCGGCCGGTCGGAGAAAACCGCCGGGATGGGCGCGACGGCGTCGAGGCCCTCGATCTCGACGTCGGCGTCGAGATCGGGCTCGACCTCGATGACCACCTCGTCCTCGATGTCCGGGGTCTCGGTCTCGGGCTCGATCTCGGGCTCGGGCGTGCTCACGGTCTGGTCCTCTTCTGGCGCGGTCACTGCGCGACCTGGTGGATCTCGTACGGGGTGGGCTTCTGCGCGGCGTGGGGGTGCTCGGGGCCCGCGTAGACCTTGAGCTTCTTGCCCATCGCCCGCCCGAGGCGGTTCTTCGGCAGCATGCCCTTGATCGCCTTCTCGACCAGCCGGTCGGGCTGCTTCTCGAGCATCTCGCCGACCGAGCGCTGGCGCAGGCCGCCCGGGTAGCCGGAGTGGCGGTAGATGAACTTGTCGGCGCGCTTGTTGCCCGTGACCGCCACCTTCTCGGCGTTGACGATCACGACGAAGTCGCCGGTGTCCATGTGCGGGGCGTACATCGGCTTGTGCTTGCCACGTAGCAGCGTGGCGGCCTGGGCCGCGAGCCTGCCGAGCACGACGTCGGTCGCGTCGATCACGTGCCAGGCGTGGGTGATGTCGCCAGGCTTCGGGCTGTACGTGGACACGGACCTACCTCGTTGCTGTCTTGTGCCCGAGCGTCACCCGCAGGCGTGCGCTCGAACGGTGTCTGGTGCGCGGGTGCGGCGGGGACGCCCGGAGACCGGGCCGCGCGAAGCTTCACCCACTGCACGTCGAAGAACGAGGGTACCCGCCGGTCCGAAGCAGGGTCAAAACGCCCCCCGCACCACCGGCGGGTACCGCCCGAGACGTGGCGCAGATCACCGCCACCGTGCGGCGTTGAGGCTCTCCGCCTGCTGGTAGCCGTCGTTCGCGGCACCGAGCGCCACGCCGATCTGGCCGAGCACGGCGGTGAGGTCGGCCGCCGCCGTATCCCACTGCTTCTGCCGGACCTGGTAGTCCTGCGCGGCCGCACCCTGCCAGGTCGCGACCATCGGGGCCAGGAAGCGCCGCAGGTCCTCCAACTGCGTGTGGATGCGGGACGCGGTGCCCGACACATCGGCCTGGGCCGTCGCGAGCGCGCCGAACGTGACCTTGATCTCCGAACCGGTGTTCACCGTTGTGCTCCTTCCTCAGCCCAGCGCGTTGCTGATAGACGTCATTGCGGCCAACTGATCGTCTTCCTGCCGCTGGTAGGTGTTGCGCGACCCCTCGATCGCGTGCCCGATGCCGCCGAGCGCCTGGTTGAGCGCCCGCGCATCGGTGTCCCAGCGGATCATCAGCTGGGCGAACTGCGCGGCCGCCTGCCCGACCCACGCTCCGGCGAGCGGTTCGAGCCTGCCCCGCAGGGCGCTGAGCTCGCCCTGCACGGACTGGTTGACCGATGCCACGTGCTGCGCCGCCCGCGCCATCTCCTCGGTGGTGGCGCCGTAACCGTCGACTGCCATGACGGCCTCCTTCCTCCTCCTCGCGCATCCCGGCAGGTCCGGGGCGTCGGGTAGACCGTGACAGCCGGGAGGGGCGGCCCGTGGCGGTTTGGCGGAACGGTTTGCAGGTGCGAACGGCCGGTCAGGCGCGCCGAACCGATCCGACGACGACGGCGCACGCCGCCCGCACCGCGTCGGTGCCCGCCTGCGTGTGCCTGCAGCCGACGGACAGCTGGGCGTCGCCCTCGAGCACGACGTACCACTCGACGACGGCGCCGTCGTGTTCCCGCTGCCGGTACGTCGTGACGGCACGGCCGCCGACCTCGGCCGCGCCGTAGCCGGTGAGCTGCGCACCCTCCGCGACGGACTCGTCGAACACGGCACGCATCTCGGCCGCGGCCCGCTCCGGCTCGGCGCCCGCGTCGTAGCCGAGCGGGGTGCGCTCGACGGCGATGAGGTCGGTGCCCTGCGGCGCCCCGGCCCGGGTGAGCAGTACGCGCCGCCGCTCGGGCAGCCCTCCGGTGTGCTCCCAGCCGGGCGGGAGGTCGAGGCGGTAGCCGTACTGGACGAGCACGCCCGCGCCGGACGCAGGCGCTGCCGCAGGCGGCGCCCACACCGGCACCGCGACGGCCGTACCCGCCGCGGCGAGGCCGCCGAGGAGCGCCGCCACCAGGGCCGCGCTCCCCCACCGCCGCCCCCGGCCGACGGGCGGTGGCGCGGGCAGCTGACGCGGCGCGGGCCCCGGCGCGACGGCTCGCGCGGCGGCGGGCGGCGGCCCGAGGGCGAGCGCGCCGAGCACGGCGGCGAGATCGGGCCGCGGGGCGACGCGAACCTCGGCGGCGAACCCCGCGGCGTCGACGCGCTCGGCCAGCAGCGGGCAGCGCGCCACCCCGCCGGTGAGCACCACCGGGACCGGCTCGCCCGCCGCCGCAACGACCTCGGCCAGCGCGGCGACGGCCTCGTCGAGCAGCGGCGCGAGCGCGGCCCGCACCTGCTCCGCGGCGACCCGCTGCGCGCCGCAGCGGACCTCCGGCCGCAGCGAGAGGGCCTCGCGCACCCGTCGCGCCTCCTCGGCCGCCGCTGCGGGCAGGAGCGCGCGGACGGCGAGGTCGAGCCGGTCGCCCCCCACCCCGGACGAGCGGCGCGCCACGATCCGACCCGCCTGTAGGAGGGTGGCCTCGGCCCCCGAACGGCCGACGTCGAGCACGGCCCGAGCGGGGGTGCCGACCGTGGCTGCGACCGGTGCGGCCACCCGCCGGAACCGGGGCGCCACGGCCGTGGCGGCGTCGAGCCAACGCTGCACGGACGCGGGCGGGCGCCCCGGCGGGTGCACGATGACGACCTCGGCGACGTCCTGCCCGACGATCTGCCGCAGTGCCGCGCAGAGGCGGCGGGCCCGAGGGTCGGCCAGCCGCCCGCCTGTAGAGCCGCTGCGGCCCTGTTCGGCGTCGGGTTCCGTGTCGAGGTGCGTGGGCAGCTCGGCGAGGAGCCGTGGTGTGCCGCCCGTGGTGCACGCCACCCGCACGGCGTGCCGCCCGGGCGCGACCGCCACCCGCGGCCCGATCACCCCGGACCCTCGCCCGGCCACGCGAGCTGGATGCGCCGGGCGCCGCGGCGCCGATCGACCAGCATGCCCCGGCCCGGCGGCTGCGGGCTCGCCTTGACCGCCTCCACCAGCGCGCCCTCGTCCGGGCTCCCGTTGAGCACCAGGCCGGGTGCACCGAGCTCGCGGAGCCTGCCCAGGATCGGGTCGAAGAGCGCCCGCCCGGCTCCGCCGCAGCGTCGGGCGACGACCACGTGCAACCCGACGTCCTTGGCTTGCGGCAGGAACTCCGCGACGGGCAGCAGCGGGTGCGCGGCCGTGCCCGGCGGTGCGACGAGGTCGTAGTCGTCGACCAACAGGTAGACCTCGGGGCCGCGCCACCAACTGCGCTCCCGGAGCGCGCGCGGCGTGACCTCGCGCCCCGGCAGCCGCTTGCGCAGCGACTCCGCGAGCGTGCGGGCGGCCGTGCCCGCCTGCTCCGCGGTGCTCGCGTAGCCGATCAGGTGCGTGTCGGGTACGTCGCCGAGCAGCCCCCGGCGCGGGTCGACGACGATCACCCGCGCCTGCTCCGGCGTGCACCGACCCACGATCCCCCGTGCGACGAGCCGCAGCAGCGTGGTCTTGCCGCTCTCGGCGTCGGCGAAGCACACCAGGTGCGGCTCGGACGCGGGATCCAGCTCGACGCGGGCGAGCCGGTCCTCGTCGACGCCGAGCGGGATGCCGGGGCCGCCCGGGGGCAGGTCGGCGACGTCGATGCGCGACGGGAGGAGCCGCACCGGCGCGAACCCCGGCCCGCGGTGCATCCCCGCCACCCGGCGGACGAGTGCGGCCGCATCGGCGGCGGCCGCGCCGCGGGGGGCGGCGAGCACGAGCGGCGCGCCGTCGGGGGCGAGCCCGTGGCCGGGGAGGGCGGGCACGGCGGCGGCGCGGCGCCGGTCGACCTCCGACTCGGCGGGCTCGCCCAGCCGCAGCTCCAACCGCGCGCCGAGCAGGTCCTTGAGGGCGGGCCGCAGCTCCGACCACCGCGTGGCCGACACGGCCAGGTGCAGCCCGTAGGCCAGGCCCTGCGCGGCCAGCGGGAGGAGCCGGGCTTCCAGGTCGTCGAACTCCGTGCGGAGGGTGAGGTAGCCGTCGACGACGAGCAGGAGGTCGGTGGCGGGCTCGTCGGGGAACTCCCCCGCGGCGCGGCGGGCGCGGAACGCCTCCACCGAGGTGACCCCGGCCTCGCGGAACAGCCGCTCCCGACGGCCGAGCGCGGCGACCAGCTCGGCCACGGTGCGGCGCACGAGATCGACCTCCTGCCGGTCGGCGACGGTGCCCACGTGCGGCAGCCCGGCGAGCGGTCGCAGCGCGCCCCCGCCGAAGTCGAGCACGTGCACGCCGATCTCGGCAGGCGCGTGGGTGAGCGCGAGGCCGAGGACCACCGAGGCCAGGCCGCTCGACTTGCCCGCCCGCGGGCCGCCGACGACCGCGAGGTGCCCGGAGCCGCCGGAGAGGTCGACGACCAGTGGATCGCGCCGCTGCAGGTAGGGCCGGTCGATCAGGCCCACGGCCACCTGCAACGCGCCCCGCTGCGGTGGGAGCTCGTCCAACGGCGGTGGCGTGGAGAGCGGCGGCAACCAGACGCGGTGCGCGGGCGCGCCGTGGCCCGCCAGCGCCACGATGATCGTCTCCAGGACGGTGGGCCCCTCATCGGCGGTGCGACTCGGCGGCGGGGGCGCAGGCGCCTCCGCCACCGGCCCGACCACGAACGGGTACGCCCGCGACGGCCCGGCCGCGCCCGGCACCGCGCCCGGGGACGCCGCGCCGGAGACGTAGGCGCCGCGGAACCGCACGAGCTCGTCGGTGCCCGCGGCGAGGAACGCCGAGCCCGGTGTGGGCGGGAGCTGGTGCGCGTCCGGCACGCCGAGGACGGCGCGCGACTCGGACGCGGAGAACGTGCGCAGCGCGATGCGGTAGGACAGGTGCGACTCCAGCCCCCGCAGCCTGCCCTCGTCGAGGCGCTGGGAAGCCAGCAACAGGTGCAGCCCGAGCGAGCGGCCGAGGCGACCGATCGTGACCATCAGGTCGATCAGCTCGGGGCGCTGGGCGAGCAGCTCGGAGAACTCGTCGACCACCACGACCAGCGCGGGCAACGGCGGCAGCTCGGGGCGGGCGCGGCGCGCGGCGGCGTAGTCGGTGACGCTCACCAGGTTGCCCGCCGCGCGGAGGATCTCCTGGCGGCGCATGATCTCGCCCGCCAGCGCGTCGGCCATCCGGTCGACCAGCGTGAGCTCGTCGGCGAGGTTCGTGATGACCGCCGAGACGTGCGGCATGCGCGCGAGGCCGAGGAACGTGGCACCGCCCTTGAAGTCGATCAGCACGAAGTTCAGGGCCTCGGGCGCGTGCGTGGCGGCCAGGCCGACCACGAGCGTGCGCAGCAGCTCGCTCTTGCCGGAACCGGTGGCGCCGATGCAGAGCCCGTGCGGGCCGCTGCCGCCCTGCGCGGACTCCTTGAGGTCGAGCAGGACCGGGGCCCCGCGCTCGTCGACGCCGATGGGCACCCGGAGCCGGTCGACCGCGGCGGCCTCCCACCGCGCGCGTAGGGCGTGGATCCCCGACGGCCCGGGCCGCAGGCCCAACAGCCCGGGCAGACCGGGGGCGGCGCGGGCGGCGGGGTCGGCCGAGATCCCCGCCGGGCGGTAGCGCGCCAGCCGCCGGGCAAGCGCCGCGGCCTGCGCCGACGCCAGCCCGTCGGGCACTCCGACGGGCACCGGCGGCTCGCCTTCCACCACCCGTTCGACGCCTCCCTCGGTGAGCCGCAGCCGCACGACCGACGGTGTGGGCCGCCGCCCGGCGGGCGCCCCGATCCGCAGGACCGTGACGCCGGGGACCGCCGCCCACGGGCCCATGCCGTCGGCCACCCCGTCGACGACGACGAGCAGGTGCGGCCCGGCCGACTCGACCGACCACCAGCGGCGCAGCTCGTCAACGTGCGGGGTGAACATCCGCAGCGGGCCCGCGCCGTCGCGGAGCCGGGGGTGGCCGTTGTGCGGCAGCCACTTGGCCCACTCCCACTCGGCCAACGCCGCGGGCGCGGCCACGACCGCGAGCCGCGCATCGGCCGGGCTGTGCCACAGCACGAACTGCGCGACGACGGCTCTCGCCAGCGCGCGGGCGGCCGCACCGTCGGGTTCGAGCCAGATCGTGGCCGTCTCCTGCAGCGACAGCGCGACCGGCAGATCCGGCACCACGGTGTGCGCCATCAGGAATCGGCGCAGCGCGAGCGCGGTGACCGGCTCCAACCCCTCGGGCGGCCCCGACTCCGGCGGGATGAGGCGGGTGGCGAGGCGCAGGGCGCCGCGGGCGACGCGCACGTGCCCGAAGTCGGGGTCGGCCGTGCTGCGCTCCCACAGCCGCCCGCCCGCGACGACAGCGGGCCACGCCTCGGGCTCCGGGTGCACGGCCTCCGCGGAGGTGCGTTGCGCGGCCGCCGCCTCCTGCACCGTGCGGCGCATCTGGCCGAGGTAGCGCAGGTAATCGCGGCGGCCCTCGTCGAGGGTGGCCGCCCGCGCCGCGCCGCCGCGCCCACCCCCGCCGGTGGCCATCATGCCGAGCGTCGAGATCGCGAACATGCCGCCGAACAGCCACGACGTGGGATTGCCGACGCCGAGCACGACGATGAAGCCCAGCGATCCGACCAGCATCACCAGCGGCAACAACCGCATCAACACGCCGCCCGGCACCACCTTCTCCGGCTCCGGTGGCGCCTGGAGCGCCAGCTCACCGGCGGGTGGCGGCGGCAGCTCCCGGTGGGGCCGTACGACCTCGACGGTGCCCATGAGTTTCTCCAAACGGCCCCGCGGGAGGGACCTCGGCGGCGATGCTAGGCAGCGCCCCCGACATTTCGTGGGCGTTTGGGAAAAGGGGGGCGCGGGTGGCCGGGCAACCGTTCTGCAGGCTCACGGTGCTCGCGCCGCGCCAACGGGTGGACGTCGCGCTGCCCTCCGACGTGCCGGTGGCGGAGCTGGTGCCGATGGTGCTGGAGCTGGTCGGCGACCCCGGCCGGGGCGTGGCGCCGCGGCCGTGGCGGCTGTCGGGCATCGCCGGTGGCCCGTTGCCCGCGGCGGCCACGCTCGGCGAGCTGGGTGTGCTCGACGGGGAGCTCTTGCGGCTCGGCCCGGCCCTCCCCGTGCCCGCGGCGCCGGTGTTCGACGATCCGGTCGACGCGGTCGCTGCGGGCGCCACCGTCACCGGCGGTCGCGGGCACCGGTTCGAGGCGGCCGCGGTGCTCGCGGTGGCGGTGGCCACGGCGGTGCTGCTGGGTGCGGGTGGGCCCGGTTCGGTGCCTGCGGCGCTGCTCGCGGGCGCGGGCGCGGTGGCGGCGGTCACGGGCGCGGGACGGCTCGCGCAGCGCGGCGAGCCGGGGCTCGCGCGCGGCGTCGGGCTCGCCGGGGTGGTGCTCGCCGCGGCCGCGGGGTGGGCGGTCGTGCCCGGTCCGCCGGGCCCGGTGCCGCTGATGGCCGCCGCGGTCGCCGCCGGGATCGCCGCGGCCGCCGCGCAGCTGCTGCTGCGGGTGGTGGCGCCCGCGCTGGTGGCGGCGGGCGTCGTCGCCGTCGTGGGTGCCGGGGCCGCGATCGTGGTGCAGCTCGGCGCCGTCCCGGTGGCGGTGGCCACCGGTGTCGCGGCCCTCGCGGTCGTCGCTGCGCCCGTGCTCCCCCGCGCCGCGATCCGGCTGGCCGGGCTGCCCCGTCCGGTCGTGCCTGCCGACGAGACCGAGCTGACCGGCGACGACCCACCGTTGCCTGCCGCCGAGCTGGCCGAGCGCGCCGACCTCGCCCGCGGCTACCTCGCGGGGCTCGTCGGGGCCGCGGGTGTGCTGTCG
>DATAOO010000359.1:0-2262 GCA_036265695.1 Pseudonocardia sp.
GCCTCGGAGATCCAGCTGAAGATCATTTCGGATGCACTGCTAGGCCGTTGACGCCTTGAGCGCGGGTGCCGATGACGCCGACTCGCAGGCGGCTGCGACCGAGCCACGCAGGGGTGGGCCCCCGGGGGATCGAACCCCGAACCCGCGGATTAAAAGTCCGCTGCTCTGCCGATTGAGCTAGAGGCCCGCGCTGCCAGGGTACGGGCCGCGCCAGGTGGAGTGGACCACCACTCCCGGGGACCGCTCGACGAAGACGCGCCGCCGTTCGACGATTACTGCGCATTCCGGCCGACTGCAGACGGTGGTTCACCGACAACTCGCGCCGACCGGCGGCGGGTCGGTGGGAGCACTCGACGTCCACCGTCGAGTGATGCACACTCAGAGTGAGAGGAGGGTGACTTGGCGCGTTCGGCAGGTCCCGGCAAGGTCACCGTCGGGTGGCTCTCCCGCGTTCGAGCACGCTGCGGCGTCGCGACCGCCACGATCGGGTGGTGCCGATGAAGGCGACCGGACCCGTGGAGGTCCTCGCGCACAGCATCCACAGCGCCTTCGAGTACGCCCCCACCGGCATCGCCGTGCTCACCCCCGCGGGCGTGGTGATCACCTGCAACCCGGCGCTCGGCGAGTTGCTCGGCCGCACCCCGGCGAGCCTGGAGGGCACCACGCTCTTCGCCGTCGCACACCCCGACGACCGGCAGGCGGCCCAGCACAACTTCCATACGCAGCCGGGCAACCAGCGCATCCTGCGCCACCAGTGCCGGTTCGTGCGCGCCGACGGCCGGACGATCTGGGTGCTCGTCAGCACGGCGGTGGTGCCCGAGGCTCCGGGCAGGCCTGCGCACCTGGTCACGCACGTCGAAGACATCGACGCCCGCAAGGCCCTCGAGGCCGAGCTCCTCCACCGCGCCCAGCACGACCCCCTCACGGGCCTGGCCAACCGCGCGCTGCTGGCTCAGCGCATCGACGACGCCCTCATCCGCCAGGTCCGCCCCAGTTGCCTGCTCTTCGTCGACCTCGACGGGTTCAAGGCCGTGAACGACCAGTTCGGGCACGCCGTCGGCGACCAGCTCCTCCAGCAGCTCGCGCAGCGCCTCACCACCCTCCTGCGCCCGCAGGACGTGTGCGCGCGCCTCGGCGGCGACGAGTTCGTGGTTCTCTGCGTCGACACCCAACCCCACCAGGCCGAGGCCATCGCCGAACGGCTCCGCGCCGCGGTCGCCGAGCCCTTCGCCATCGAGGGTCTGGCGATCACCATCACCGCCGCGATCGGGGTCAGTGCGTCCGACGTCACGACGGCGATCGACCCCGCGCACCTGCTCCGCCAGGCCGACGCGCGGATGTACGAGGCGAAACGCCGTCGCACGACCTGACCGACCCGGGCGGCACGCCGCGCCCGCGATCGACCGGCACTCGCGCCGTGCCAGCCGTGGACCGCTTGTCGCACCGCACCCGCCGCATCCGCACCCGTACACGGCCCGGCCCAACGCCCGCACACGGAAGACGCCGCGGCGTGGAAAAATGGCCCGACGTGAGTGCTCCCGCCATCACGCGCCCGTTGCAGATCGGGCCGTACACCTCCGCCACGCCCGTGGTGCTGGCGCCCATGGCGGGCATCACCAATCCCGGCTTCCGACGGCTGTGCCGCGAGCAGGGCGAGGGTTTCTACGTCTGCGAGATGATCACGTCGCGCGGGCTCGTCGAGAAGAACCCGCTCACGTTCCAGATGATCGCCTTCGACCCCGACGAGCACCCGCGCTCCCTGCAGCTCTACGGCGTCGACCCGGTGGCGATGGGACGGGCGGTGCGGATGGTCGTCGAACGCGACCTCGCCGATCACATCGACATGAACTTCGGCTGCCCGGTGCCCAAGGTCACACGCCGCGGCGGCGGAGCCGCGCTGCCCTACAAGCGACGGCTGTTCGAGGCGATCGTGCGGGCCGCCGTGGCCAACGCGGGCGGGCGGCCGGTCACCGTCAAGATGCGCATCGGCATCGACGACGAGCGCCGCACCTACCTCGACGCCGCGCGCCGGGCCGCCGACGCCGGGGTCGCCGCGGTGTCCCTGCACGCGCGCACAGCGGCGCAGCGCTACTCGGGCACGGCGGACTGGTCGGCCATCGCCCGCCTCCGCGACGCCCTGCCCGCCGAGCTCCCCGTCCTGGGCAACGGCGACATCTTCTGCGCCGAGGACGCGCTGCGGATGGTCGCGACGACGGGGTGCGACGGCGTCGTCGTCGGCCGCGGGTGCCTGGGACGGCCGTG
>DATAOO010000360.1:0-8372 GCA_036265695.1 Pseudonocardia sp.
GGCGCATCGACCCCGCGCTCTTCACGGCGGGCGTGCCGGTGCTGGGCCTCTGCTACGGCTTCCAGGCCATGGCGCAGGCGCTCGGCGGCGACGTCGCCCACGACGGCACCCGCGAGTACGGCCGCACCGAGCTGACCGTCGACGGCGGCGTGCTCCACGACGGCCTGCCCGCGCGGCACCCCGTCTGGATGAGCCACGGCGACTCCGTGGTGCGCGCGCCGGACGGGTTCGCCGTCACCGCGGCGTCGGAGCGCGCGGCCGTCGCGGCGTTCGAGGACCCCGACCGGCGCCTGGCGGGCGTCCAGTACCACCCCGAGGTCGGCCACTCGCCGCACGGCCAGCAGGTGCTCGAACGCTTCCTGCACGAGGTCGCGGGCATCCCGCCGGGCTGGACCACCGCGTCGATCATCGACGAGACGGTGGAGGCCGTGCGCGCCCAGATCGGCGAGGGCCGCGCGATCTGCGGGCTGTCGGGCGGCGTGGACTCCGCGGTGGCCGCCGCGCTCGTCCAGCGCGCCATCGGCGACCGGCTCACTTGCGTGTTCGTCGACCACGGGCTGCTCCGGGCGGGCGAGCGCGAGCAGGTGGAGCGCGACTTCGTGGCCGCCACCGGCGCACGGCTGCACACCGTCGACGCCGCCGACCGGTTCCTCGACGCGCTCGCGGGCGTCAGCGAGCCCGAGACCAAGCGCAAGATCATCGGCCGGGAGTTCATCCGGGTGTTCGAGGCGGCGACGGCCGAGGTCGCCGCGGAGGAGCACGTCGGGTTCCTCGTGCAGGGCACCCTCTACCCGGACGTCGTCGAGTCCGGCGGCGGCTCCGGCACCGCCACGATCAAGAGCCACCACAACGTCGGCGGGCTGCCCGACGACATCGAGTTCGCGCTGGTCGAGCCGCTGCGGGCGCTGTTCAAGGACGAGGTGCGCAAGGTGGGCGCCCAGCTCGGGCTGCCCGCGGCGATCGTCGGCCGCCAGCCGTTCCCGGGCCCCGGCCTCGGCATCCGGATCATCGGCGAGGTCACCCGCGACCGGCTCGAGACGTTGCGCGCCGCCGACGCCATCGCCCGCGAGGAGCTCACGATGGCGGGCCTCGACGACCAGATCTGGCAGTGCCCCGTGGTGCTGCTCGCCGACGTCCGCAGCGTCGGCGTGCAGGGCGACGGCCGCACCTACGGCCACCCGGTCGTACTGCGGCCGGTGTCGTCGGAAGACGCGATGACCGCCGACTGGACCCGCCTGCCCTACGACGTCCTCGAGCGCATCTCCACCCGGATCACCAACGAGGTGGCCGAGGTCAACCGCGTCGTCTTGGACGTCACCTCGAAGCCGCCGGGGACGATCGAGTGGGAGTGACGGCCCCCGGCCGCCTCGCCGACGCCCTGCGCACCGGCCGCTTCGCGGTCACGGCCGAGGTCGCGCCGCCGCGCGGGGCCGACGTCACCCGGCTGCGGGAGACCGCCCGGCTCCTGCGCGGCTGGGTGGACGCGGCCAACGTCACCGACAACCAGGGCGCGCGGGTGCGGATGTCGAGCCTCGCGGGCAGCGCCGTGCTGCTGGCCGAGGGGCTCGACCCGGTGATGCAGATGACGTGCCGCGACCGCAACCGGATCGCGCTGCAGAGCGACCTGCTCGCCGCCGGGGGGCTCGGCGTGCCCAACGTGCTGCTGATGACCGGCGACCGGCCCGAGCGCGGCGACCACCCCGACGCCCCCGGCGTGTTCGACCTCGACTCCGACACCCTCACCGCCGCCGCCCGCGTCCTGCGCGACGACGCCACGCTGCTCTCCGGCCAGACCGTGGACCCGCCGCCGCGGTACCTCATCGGCGCGGTCGACCTCGGCGCGGGCGAGCCCGACCGGCTGGCGCGCAAGGTGGCGTTCGGCACCGAGTTCGTGCAGACCCAGTTCGTGTTCGACGTGCCGGCCTTCGCGGGCTGGCTGGCCCGGGTGCGCGACCTCGGCCTCACCCAGCGGTGCGCGGTCCTGGCGGGCGTCGGGCCGGTCCGTTCCCTGCGCGCCCTGGACGTGATGGCCGGGCTCCCCGGCGTGCGCGTGCCCGCCGCGCTGGAACGGCGGCTGCGCGGGGTGCCCGCCCACCGGGTGGCCGAGGAGGGGATGGCGGCCTGCGCCGAGATCGTCGCCGCGCTGCGGGAGCTGCCCGGCCTCGCGGGCGTGCACGTGATGGCCGTGGCCTACGAGCAGGGTGTGCCGGAGATCCTCACCGCCGCCGGGCTGGGCCGCGCAGCCTGATCCGGACCGACGGCGCACCCCGCAGGCGGGGTGCGCCGAAAGCGTGCGGGGTCGAGGCAGGCAAGGGGGAGCGGTGCCGATCCCCCCGGTTCGGCACCGCTCCCGTTAACGCGGCGGGCCCGTCCGCTCCCCAGCTGCGGGCCCGCAGGTCCTTACCGTCGGCGCAGGCTCCCCAGCAGCAGGAGCGCCCCGACCACCGCCGCCGCGGCCGCGATCAGCCACCGCGGGTCGAAGTTGATCATCGGCAGCTGCCCGGTGAACGCCGCCACCGCCATGCCGAGGGTCAGCACCCCGACCACCAGGGCCACCGGGTCCGGCCCACGTCGCCTGCGGATGACCTCGGTCTCCTGCTCAGCCACGGCGCACCTCCACGTCTCCGGCGCCCGCGTGGACGTCGATCGTCAGCAGCTTGCCCGAACGCACGTTGTCGGCCCCGAGGTCCTGGGTCACGGCCATCCGCGCACCCGGACCCTCGTACTTGCGGCCGTCGAACTCGACGTCGCCGAGCCCGGCCTCGCCCGTGAACGTGACGTCGGCGTCGGCGGGCAGGAGCACCTTCGCGTCGCCCGCACCGACGTCGATCGCCGTGCGTACGTCACCGGTGCCGGACAGGTCGAGCCCCCGCAGGTCGAGCGTGACGTCGCCCGCGCCGCGCCGGTACTCCGGCTGGAGCTGGGCCACCGTCGTGGGCGTGGCCTTCAGCTCGCCGAAGCCGTCCTCCGGCCCGAACCGGTGCCACGGCGCGGACAGCGCGCCCCAGATCAGGAGCGACACCAGGATCGCGAACGGGATGAGCCCGCGCCCCGCTCGCAGGAACGACCCCACGACCAGCCCCAGGCCGAGCACGGCGGCGACCACGCCCAGCAGCACCGGGAAGGTGGGCACCCCGGCCAGGCCGGAGGTCAGCAGCACCACACCCGTGCCCGCGCCTGCGAGCAGGGCCAGGCCCAGCGTCACGAGCGTCACGGGAGCGCGGCGCTTCGGCGGCGGGGTCGGTGCGGCCGGGCTGGGCTCGGGCAGGTCCCACGCGAACGGCGCGGCACCCAGCGGGTCCCAGGACGGCGGCTGCGGCGCGTCCTCCTTGCTCACGCCCTTGACCAGCGACACCCCTTCGGTGGGCTGCGGCCAGGACGGCGGCGCGACGGCCGCGGGCCCGCGGTCTGCCCGGCTGCGGTGCAGCAGGAACAGCAGCGCCCCCACCGCCAGCAGCGGGAGGATGAACCCGCCGCGGCCGCCGAAGATCGAGCCGACCGACACGATCGTGGCGATCACCAGCCCGACGACGAGGATGCCGCGCTTGCGGGGCTCCGGGACCGCCGGGTCGGCGGCCGTGTCGGGCAGCACGAGCCACCCGATGATGTAGAGCGCGGCCCCGATCCCGAAGAAGGCGGCCACCACGAACCCGACGCGCACGAGCACCGGGTCGATGTCATACCGGCGCGCGATCCCCGCCGCGACGCCTGCGATCTGCCGGTCGTCCCGGGGCCGTGCGGGACGGGTGTCCCACATGTCCCGGAGCGTGCCGCGCACGTCTGTCGTATTCATGGAAGCCAGCCTTCAGCGCTCGCGGGTCGGTTCCATCAGGGACGTCCCCGAGAATCCCCCGAGCTTCCCCCGATGTCACCCGGGCCCACCGGTGTCACGATGGACGAGTGACCACAGCGACCACTCAACCACTGGTGCGCCTGCGCAGCGGCCGCTTCGTGGCGGGCGTGGCCGGTGGCGTCGCCGCGCACCTCGGCGTGCCGGTGCTCTGGGTGCGGGCCGCGTTCGTCGTGCTCGCGGGCGTCGGCGGGGCCGGGGTGCTCGCCTACGGCCTGTTGTGGATCTTCGTGCCGCAGGAGACCGCCGAGACTGTGCGGCACGTGCCGCGGGCCGAGCGCCAGCAGGCCGTCGGGCTCGCGGCGCTGGGCATCGCCGTCGGCATCGCGGGCAGCGCGGCGGGCGACTCGTTCGTCGGGTGGATCGTCGGACCGCTCGGCGTCGCCGCGATCGGCGCCGCCGTCGTGTGGCGGGAGGCCGACCAGACCCAGCGCAAGCGGTGGACCGAGGGCGCCCGCACCGGGCTGTCGGGCTGGTCGGCGCTGTGGCGCGTGATGGCGGGCGCGGTGTTCGTCGCGGCCGGGATCGCCGTCTTCCTGTTCGGCAACCTGCAGCTCGGGCAGATCCAGTTCGCCCTGCTCGCCGTGGTGGCCGCGCTGGTCGGCGTCGCGGTGATCACGGTGCCGTGGTGGCTCAAGCTGGTGCGCGACCTCGGCGAGGAGCGCCGCGAGCGCATCGTCGAGGCCGAGCGCGCGGAGATCGCCGCGCACCTGCACGACTCCGTGCTGCAGACGCTCGCGCTGATCCAACGCCAGTCCGACCAGCCCCGTGAGGTGCTGCGGCTGGCCCGCGGCCAGGAGCGTGAGCTGCGGCACTGGCTCTACGGGCCCGGCGGCTACGGCAGGCAGGCCGTGGAGAGCGGGGGGCTCGCCGCGGCGGTCACGGCGGCCGCGGCCGAGGTCGAGGACACCTACGCGATCGACGTGCGACCCGTCGTGGTCGGCGACCGCCCCCTGGACGACGACCTGCGCGCCCTCGTCCTCGCCACCCGCGAAGCCATGGTCAACGCGGCCAAGCACGCCGGGGTCGAGGAGATCAGCGTGTACGTCGAGGCGGAGGAGGACGGGGTGCACGTCTTCGTCCGCGACCGGGGCGTCGGCTTCGACCCCGACGCGGTGCCCGAGGACCGGCACGGCCTCGCCGACTCCGTGCACGCCCGCGTCACCCGGCACGGCGGTACCGTCCGGCTGCGCAGCACGCCCGGCGAAGGCACCGAGGTGCACCTGAGCATGCCGGTGTCGACCCCACAGGAGGCTCCTTCATCATGACCGACGATCCGGTGCGGGTCTTCCTCGTCGACGACCACGCGCTCTTCCGCTCCGGCGTGCGCGCCGAGCTCGACCGCGGCGTCCCGGACGTCACGGTGATCGGCGAGGCGGGTTCGGTGGACGAGGCCGTCGCGGCGATCCGGCACCTCAAGCCCGACGTGGTGCTCCTCGACGTCCACATGCCCGACGGCGGCGGCGCCGAGGTGCTGCGCCGGGTCCGCCCGGAGCAGCCCGACGTGGTGTTCCTCGCGCTGTCGGTGTCCGACGCGGCCGAGGACGTGATCGCCGTCATCCGGTCGGGGGCGCGCGGCTACGTCACCAAGACGATCTCCGGGCGCGAGCTGGCCGACGCGGTGCACCGGGTGCGCTCCGGCGACGCCGTGTTCTCGCCGCGGTTGGCCGGGTTCGTGCTCGACGTGTTCTCCGACCGCCCCGGCGCCGCCCCGCCCGGCGACCCGGAGCTCGACCTGCTCACCCGCCGCGAGCGCGACGTGCTGCGCCTCCTGGCCCGCGGCTACGCGTACAAGGAGATCGCGTCCGAGCTGTTCATCTCCGTGAAGACCGTGGAGACGCACGTGTCCAGCGTGCTGCGCAAGACCCAGCTGTCCAACCGCTACGAGCTGTCGCGCTGGGCGTCGGACCGGCGGCTCGTTTAGCCCAGCAGGTCCTTCACGATGCCGGTGGGGGCCACGCTGGTGCTGGGCTTCGCGCTGCTCGTCGTGGTCTTGCTGGACGACGTCGGCGCGGTGCTGGACGAGGTCAGCAGCGTCGTCACCGGGGTCGTGAGCGGGGTCGCCACGCGCTTCACCGTCGTGGTGAGCGGCACCGTGATCGGGTCGGTGATCGGGTCGGTGAGCGCACCCACCTGACGGCCGACGCCGGAGACCGTGTTGCCGACCCCGTCTGTGACGTCCTTGAGCGGGGTGTTCTCGCCGACGTCGCGCACGGTGCCGCCGACCGCGTCGACCGTGCCGCCCACCACGCTGCTGCCGTCCTTCTGCTTGGTCGGGGTGCTGCGCGGGGCCGACGTGGCGGGGGAGCTCGCCTGGCGGGCCGCCCCGTTCGCCTGGACGGGCGCCGCGGCGGGCTGGGCGACCGCCCGGGGCGCGGCGGCCTGCTGCTTGGCGGGCGCGTTCGCCTCCGGGAACAGGGTCGGGAACGCCACCGGGAACCACGTGGAAGGGGCCGCCTCGCCCGCGTCCAGCACACCGGGTGAGGCCGAACCGCCGGGCGCACCCTGGCCGGGGAACACGCCCGACGAGGTCGGCGGCGTGAACGGGGCGTTCATCGCGGCGGTGAGCCCGAACACCGAGCCCGCGGCGAGCAGTGCACCCGCCGCTATCGCGCCGCGGCGCAGGACCGGCTGCCGCGCGGGCAGGGTGGAGAGGACCTCGTCGACGGCGGGCGGCTGCACCGCGGGGAGCCCGGCGGCGCTGCGGCCTTCGCGGCGCAGGAGGGCGGCGACGGGGATCGGCGCGGCGCCGTCGTCCTCGGCCTCGGGCGCGGGGGTGCAGCGTCGCATCAGCTCCGCAACCGTCACAACAGAGCCCACGCCTCGAACCTCCACGAACACTGCGCGCAACCGGACGGTGACTGTCTACCGGATGCCCCGGTCGGCCTCAATCGGGCGGGGGGACCACCCGAACGGGCGGCGTCCGCTCGTCCACGAGGACCGACCGCTCACCCGATCGTGACGACCTGGAAGACCTCGGCGATGTGTCCTTCGGGCAGGCGGAAGCGGGCGGCCGTCGCGGCGCCGAAGCCGCGGATGCGCTGCTCCAGCTCGGTCCACCGGCCGGTCTGGGACACGTGCGCGCGGAGCGCGGCGACCTTCCGGTCGAAGGTCGCTGTGATGTCCACCACATGTTGCGCGCGCTCGGGCGGCGCGCCCATGAGCCAGAGCTCGGCCACCGTCCACGCGTCGAGGCCTTCGTCGGCGAGCAGTTCCGGATGGGCGAACGGGTTGCGCGCATCGGGGTAGACGGCGGCCAGCGCGGCCTCCCCGACGGCCCGGTGGTCGGGGTGCGAGACGCCGAGGCGGTCCCAGTAGATCTCCGGCGACGGCGCGAGCACCCGCTGCGGGCGCACGCGGCGGATCTCGCGGCTGATGTCGCGGCGCAGCTCGATGCTGGGCGTAACGCGGCCGTCCGGGTAGCCGAGGAACGTGAGGTCCTGCACGCCGAGCTCGGCCGCCGCGGCCTTCTGCTCGGCCTCGCGGAGCGGGCCCATCTGGGCGCGCGGGGTGTCGTCGAAGCCGCCCGCGTCGCCGGAGGTGCAGATGCAGTACGCGACCTGCACGCCCTCGGCGACCCAGCCTGCGATCGTGCCGGAAGCGCCGAAGTCGACGTCGTCCGGATGGGCGACGACGACCAGCGCGCGCTCGATCGGCGGCGCGGCGTCCGTCACGGGATGCCGCGGAACTGCTTGCGTGTGCTGTCGAGCGACTGTTTCGCCGCGATGCCCGCGCCGCCGCCGAGGATGATCCCCAGGATGTCGGGGGTGAGCCCGCCCGTGGTCAGCAGCAGCCCGAGCAGCGCGACGGCGGCCGTGCCGCCCGCGACCTTCCACCGGCCCGACACGTACTCGCTCGTGGCGCCGCCGGAGACGCCGCGCTTGCGCGCTGCGTTGTTCAGCATCGCCAGGTAGCCGACGTGACCCAGGGCGGCGAGCAACCCCGCGAGGGCGATGACGAACGCCACGATGCCCACCACTGACTCCATGGCTCCACTGTGCCACGGGCCCGCGTAAACAGCCCGTGACCCGACCAACGCGGACGTGCGACGTCATCCACCAGATGGGGCGAACGGTGGTTACAGATCGCCGGGCGCTGGGCCAGTATTCCGCCCCGTGACCGCCGAACGGACGCAAGAGCACACGGCTATGTGGGCTACTGCGACGCATCGTGTGGATGCGCTGCTCGTCGGCGTCGCCCTCGTCTACGCCACCGTGGTGCAAGGCGCGTTCGCGGCGGACCAGGCCGTGGTCGTCTTCGGGCTGGTCGTCCTCGCGGCGGCGGTGTCGGCGGTGGGTCGGCGGCGGATGCCGCGCTCCGTGGCGGTCGCGGTGGGCCTGCTGGTGGTGCTGGCCGCGTGGACGGCCGCCCGCGCGGCGGGACTCGCCGACGGCGGGTCCGGTGGGCCCGCTGGAGCGGGTGCGGGCGGCAACTGGCTCGGCGCCGCGGTGTGGGCTGGGCTGCCGATCATCGCGATCGCTGCTGTCGCGGTGGCCGTCGCAGGCTTGGCCGCCCGGGCCCG
>DATAOO010000361.1:0-8852 GCA_036265695.1 Pseudonocardia sp.
GGCCCCGACAAGATCACCGAGGACGGTCGCGAGCAGCTGCGAGCCCTCGGCTTCCGGGTGTAGCTCGGCCGCTCCAGCACCCACGGGTGCAGGTGGCGGTAGCTCGGCACCGCCACCGGCCGCAGCGGCGAAGCGGGGATCGACGGCGAGGGTCTCGGCCGCTTCCCGGTCGACCAGCACGGTGTGGGGCCGCGCGACGGGCCACGATGTTCACGACCTCGCCGTAGCCGTCCCCGTACCGCACAGCACCCGAACCGACGGCGAGGCCGATCGCAGCGGCGGCGGGGCGGCTTCGGCGCGCACCCGGTCCTGGAGGGCCGCCGCGCCGTCGTCGACGTCGTAGGCGACGAAGAGCACCTCGTCGCCGATCGTCTTGACGATGCGGCCCCGGCCCTCCGCGATCACGTCGGTGGTGCTCACCCGAACCGCTCGATCATCTCCGCGAGCTCGGCCGTGGAGCGCCGCCGCGTCGCGCGGGTGAAGCCGACCAGGTCCGCGAAGCCGCCAGTAGTACGGGCGATCAGTCGGTCGTTGGTACTCCGATCGGTGCAGCGCTCAGAGCGGTGTGGGCAGCGCGGGCGCCGGTCGCCGGAAGGCGGGGCTGACGAGGCGGCGGCGCAGGCGGACGTCGGCGTGGCCGAACAGCGCGCCCATCGCGGCCAGGTGCCCGGCGAGGTCGTCGCGGCCGGAGAGGTAGGCGTGGCGGTGTCGGGCGGGCAGGGCGAAGAAGGTCTCGAAGAAGTCCGGAACGGCCTCGGGCGGCATGCGCAGCAGGGCTTCCAGGCCGATGCGCCGCAGGCGGTGGACGGCGACGGCGCGGGCGGACCAGACCAGGCGCTGGGCGGCGGGCACGCCGCCGGTCGCCAGCGCGTCGGCGACGAGGGGGGCGAGCCGCAGCGCGTCGGCCACGCTGAACCCGGAGGCCGGGTGCACGAGCGGGGCCGCGGCGCCGTAGCCGAGCACGCCGGGTGTGGCGTGGCGGTGCCCGTCGACGGGGAACCGCACGCGTTCGACCCGCGCGTCCGGCGGGGCGGTGATGCCGTGGTGCGCGAGCCGGGCGTGGAGGCGGCGGCGGAGCACGGGGAGCGGGAGGCCGGGGCGGCGGGCGAGCGAGGTCTCCTCCAGCAGCACGGCGTCGCCGCCGAGCGGGATCGCGTAGAGGAACGTGGGCCAGTCGGGCTCGCCGTGGTCGGGGCGCCAGTCCATGAACAACGCCTCGCCCGGACCGACGACGGGTCCGGCGGTGGCGGCGTCCACCACCACGCCGTAGGCCGTCTGCTCGGCGGCGACGCGCGGCTGTCGTCCGGGGTCGTGGCGCCGCGCTGCGTCGCCGGGCTCGTCGCGCGCTGCACGGCGGGCGGCGTGGTCGTGCGGGTTGCGGCCGGCTCGATGGCTGAGCGGAGCGCGGTGGCCGCCCGCGTCGACGAGGGCGGGCGCGGCGAGGCGGGTGCCGTCGGCGAGCAGCACCACCCGCCCGCCGGGCGCTCCGGGATCGTGGGCCACGTCGACGACGCGTCCGGTGACGATCCGCACCCCGGCTGCCGCGAGGCGGGTGTCGAGGTGGTCGCGCAGCCCGGGCACGTCGAACACGGCGTATGTGCGCTCGAGCTCGTGGGACGTGCGGGCGACGACCCGGCCCCGGGCCGTGGCGGCGAGCGGGGGCAGGTCGGCGGGGAGCTCGTCGAGCCAGGCGCCGTAGGTGGCCCGCCACGGCGCGTGCGGAGCCGGGTCGACGAGCGCGGTCGCCAACCCGAGGGCCCCGCATTCGGCGGCCAGCGCGCGGCCCGCGGGCCCTCCGCCGACGACGAGCACCTCGATCACGCCGTCAGTATCCGCCCCGCGCCGGGGGGGTCGGGATAGCCTGCGCGGCGTGGACGACGAGGCGCGGGCGGCGCGGCGGTCGTGGGTCGCCGAGTCCGGCGTGGGCCTGGCGACCAGCCCGTTCCGCGTCGACCGCGACCGGATCGCCGCCTCGCCGTTCTTCGCGCGGCTTGCGGGCGTCACGCAGGTGGTGAGCCCGGCAGGCGCAGGCCTGCTCGTGCACAACCGGCTGACGCACAGCCTGCAGGTGGCGCAGGTCGCCCGGGCCATCGCCGAGCGGGTGAGCTGCGACCCGCTGGTGGCCTCGTCGATCGCCGCGCTGGGCGGCTGCGACCCCGACGTCGTCGAGGCCGCCGCGCTGGCCCACGACCTCGGACACCCGCCCTTCGGGCACCTCGGCGAGCAGGTGCTCGACCGGGTGGCGCGCGAGCGCCTCGGCCTCCCCGACGGCTTCGAGGGCAACGCGCAGAGCTTCCGCATCGTCACCACCATCGACCTGCACGGCCCGAGCGGCACCGGGCTCGACCTGACGGCCGCCGTGCGCGCGGCCGTCCTCAAGTACCCGTGGACCCGGCGGGGCCATCCCGATCCGCACCCGTCGGACGCGCTGCTGCCACCGCGCGGCGGCGGCCCGCTGCCCGGCGCACCCGACGCGGGCTCGGCCAAGTTCTCCGCCTACAGCACCGAGCTGGACGACCTCCTCGACTGCCGCGCCGTGTTCCCGGTCGGCCCGTGGCAGCAGACGGTGGAGGCCGCGGTGATGGACACCGCCGACGACATCGCCTACGCCATCCACGACCTCGAGGACTTCCACCGGGTCGGCGTGCTGCAGCAGTCCGGGGTGGCCACGGAGCTCACCGGCTGGGCCAAGCACGCGGGGGAGTACGGCCCCGGGTCGGACCTCGAGCGGTTGCGGCGGCGCCTGCGCGACAAGGACGGCTGGGCCTACGACGACGACGCGTTCGCGGCGGCCGTCGCCCGCGTCCGCGACGACCTGGTGGACGGCCTGCTCGCCGTGCCGTTCGACGGCTCGATGGCGGGGGAGCGGACGGTCGCGGAGTTCTCCGCGCGCTGGACGTCGCGGCTCGTGGCGGGCGTGACGGTCAACGGCGATCCGCCGGTCCGGTCGGCGCACGTCGCGCTGGCCACCGCGCAGTGGCACGAGGTGGCGGTGCTGAAGTTCGTGCACCAGCGCTTCGTGCTGCGCCGCGCGGACCTCGCCTCCCACCAACGCGGTCAGGCGACCGTGCTGGCGGCTCTGGTGGACGCGCTCAGCCAGTGGCTCGCCGAGGACGGCGACGGCCCCCGCCTCCCGCCGCGCCTGCACGACCTCGTCGAGCTCTCCCGCGGCGAGCTGGGCGCCACGGCTCCCGCCCGCGGCCGGGCGGTGATCGACTACGTGGCCTCGCTCACCGACGGCCAGGCCACCGCGCTGCTCGACGTGCTCACCGGCCGCTCCGGCCGCCTCTGGACCGACGCCCCGGTCCTGTAGCGCCGCGTCGAAAACACCAACTCGCCGCGTCGGAACGTACGACTCGCCACGTCGGAACGTACGACTCACCGTCGGGGGAACGGGGACTCGCCGCGGGGGCGGGGGCGGGTCAGCCCAGGGTGCCGGTGGCGAGCAGGCCGCCGTCGACCCGCACGGTCTCGCCGGTGATCCACGACGCCTCGTCGGAGACGAGGAACCCGACCAGCGCGGCCACGTCCTCCGGGTTCCCGAGCCGCTTCATCGGGTACGCGGCGCTGACCTTGTCCTCGCCCTCCGCGTAGAGCGCAGCCGCGAACTTCGTCTTCACGACGGCGGGCGCCACGGCGTTGACCCGGATCGACGGCCCCAGCTCCCAGGCCAGCTCCTCGGTGAGCCGGATGACCGCCGCCTTGGACGCGCCGTAGCCCGCGATCACGCCGGTCGAGCGCAGGCCGCCGACCGACGCCAGGTTGACGATCGCGCCGCCGTGCTCGGCCATCCACGCCCGGTACGCCAGCTGCACGTAGGCGATCATCGACACGATGTTGATCTCGAAGATCTTGCGGATGCCGTCGAGGTCGGCGTCCACGAGCGGGCCGTAGACCGGGTTGACCCCGGTGTTGTTGACGAGGATGTCCAGCCGCCCGAACTCCGCGACCGTGCGCTGCACCGACTCCTCGCGGGACTCCGCCGACCCCGCGTTGGCCGCGATGGCCAGTACCCGGTCGCCCGCCCCGCCCGCGGGCCCCGCCACCAGCTCCTTCGCCGCGGCGGCCAGCTCGTCGGGCTTGCGGGCGGTGATCGTCACCGAGGCCCCCCGGGTGAGCAGCTCGGCGGCAATGGCGTGTCCGATGCCGCGGCTGGCCCCGGTGACGAGCGCCGCCCTACCCGTGAGATCCGTCATGACGGTGACCCTACGGCGGAAACCCGCTCGCGCCGACCGGTACTCTGGATGACGTGATCCGGATCGGGTAGTCGGCGCCGCGCCCCGACCTGGCCCCCGTCCTCCCGGAGAATCCCCTTTGATCACCGCCACCGACCTCGAGCTTCGGGCCGGGTCACGCATCCTGCTGTCCGACGCGATGTTGCGCGTGCAGCCCGGCGACCGGATCGGCCTGGTCGGGCGCAACGGCGCGGGCAAGACCACCACGATGCGGGTGCTCGCGGGCGAGGGCGAGCCGTACGCGGGCAAGCTCCACCGCGCGGGCGCGATCGGCTACCTGCCGCAGGACCCCCGCGAGGGCGACCTCACCGTCACCGCCAAAGACCGGGTGCTGTCCGCCCGCGGCCTCGACGAGATGCTCCGGAAGATGGAGAAGGCGCAAACCGCGATGGCCGAGCTCGTCGACGGCGAGCAGAACGAGCGCGCGGTGCGCGAGTACGGACGCATCGAGGAGCGCTTCGCCGCGCTCGGCGGGTACGCGGCCGAGAGCGACGCCGCCCGCATCTGCGCCCACCTCGGGCTGCCCGAGCGGGTGCTCGGCCAGCGGATCGCCACCTTGTCGGGCGGTCAGCGCCGCCGGGTCGAGCTGGCCCGCATCCTGTTCGCCGCCTCGGACGGCGGGGGCGGGGGCGCGCCGAGCGCCACCACCCTCCTGCTCGACGAGCCCACCAACCACCTCGACGCCGACTCGGTCACCTGGCTGCGCTCGTTCCTCTCCGCCCACAGCGGCGGGCTCGTCGTGATCAGCCACGACACCGAGCTGCTCGCCGCCGTCGTCAACAAGGTGTGGTTCCTCGACGCCGTGCGCGGCGAGGTCGACGTCTACAACATGGACTGGCCCCGCTATCTGGAGGCGCGGGTCACCGACGAGAAGCGCCGCCGCCGCGAGCGCGCCAACGCGGAGAAGAAGGCGGCGGTCCTGCACCTGCAGGCGGCCAAGATGGGCGCCAAGGCCACGAAGGCGGTCGCGGCGAAGAACATGGCCCGCCGCGCCGACCAACTGCTCGCCGCGCTCGAACCGGAGCAGAAGCGCGACAAGGTGGCGCGGATCCGCTTCCCGGACCCGGCGCCCTGCGGGCGCACGCCGCTCACCGCCGAGGGGCTCTCCAAGGCGTTCGGTTCGTTGGAGGTCTTCACCGGCGTCGACCTGGCCGTCGACCGCGGCGCCAAGGTCGTCGTGCTCGGGCTGAACGGCGCGGGCAAGACCACGCTCCTGCGCCTGCTCGCCGGGGCGGAGACCCCGGACACCGGCGCGGTGATCGCCGGGCACGGGCTGCGCACCGGCTACTTCGCGCAGGAGCACGACACACTCGACATGGACGCCACCGTCTGGGAGAACGTGCGCCACGCCGCGCCCGACGCGCCCGAGCAGCAGCTGCGCAACCTGCTCGGCTCGTTCATGTTCACCGGCCCCCAGCTCGACCAGCGGGCGGCCACCCTCTCCGGTGGCGAGCGCACGCGGCTGGCGCTGGCCGGGCTCGTGTCCAGCTCGGCCAACGTGCTGCTGCTCGACGAGCCCACCAACAACCTCGACCCGGCCAGCCGCGCGCAGGTGCTCGACGCGCTGCGCCGGTTCGCGGGCGCCGTCGTGCTGGTGACGCACGACCCCGGTGCGGTCGAGGCGCTCACGCCGGACAAGGTCATCGTGCTGCCCGACGGCACCGAGGACCTGTGGTCGGCGGACTACCTGGACCTCGTTCAGCTGGCCTGATCGGACGATCCGCCCGGGACCGTCACCACCCGATCGCCACCCGTCAACGACGCCTTCTGACGTGGCCTGGGTCACACTGTCGCCGACGGGCGGCGGCGGAGCGCAGCCACGGGTGATCGGAGAGTGGCGACGGGGTGACGGCCAGGTGATCAAACGGGCGCAATGATCACCCGAGTGCGTGATCCATTCGGCGGAACCGTTCACCGATCTTCGAAAAGATCTCCTGTTCGCGGCCCCATCGAGTGGACGATCATTGCCGGACCCGGGCCGCACCGGCTCGGACCAGGGACTACGAGCTGGAGGGGACCAGGGCTGTGGCCGATCTGAAGAAGGGGGCGCGCATCACCGGCGCCCAGCGAGACAAACTCGCGACCGACCTCAAGAAGAAGTACGAGAAGGGGGCCAGCATCCGCGCCCTCGCCGAGTCGACGGGCCGGTCCTACGGGTTCGTGCACCGCGTCCTCTCCGAGACGGGAGTCACGCTCCGGGGCCGAGGCGGGGCCACCCGCACGAAGAAGAAGTAGGCTCGGCGGGGAAGTTCGGCCGGACCGGCGCGCGTTGCACCTCCGTCGGGAGGAGAACGCGTGGATAGGCCGTTCGGGATGCTGCGGAGCGTCACCCACGGGGTCGACGCCCCCCGTTCGATCAAAAGGGGCACGGTCGCGCGCATCTGGCGCTTCGCCTCCCCGTACCGCCGTGGCCTGGTCGCCTTCCTGCTGTTCACCGTCGTCTCGTCCGTCGTCGGTGTGATCACCCCGATCCTCGCCGGTCGGGTCGTGGACACGATCGTCGCGCGCGGGGATGCGGCGGTCGCCGCCGCCACCGTGGTGGGGCTGGCCGCCGGGATCGCCGCGCTGGCGGTCGTCGAAGCGGTCAACGGGCTCGCCACCCGCTGGTTCTCCGCCCGCATCGGCGAGGGTCTGATCGCCGACCTGCGCCGGGCCGTGTACGCGCACGTGCAGACGATGCCGGTCGCGTTCTTCACGCGTACGCGCACGGGGGCGCTGGTCAGCAGGCTGAACAACGACGTGATCGGCGCGCAGTCGGCGATCACGTCCACGCTGGCCAGCGTCGTCGCCAACGTCATCCAGCTGACGCTCGCGGTCACCGTGATGATCACCTTGGCGTGGCAGGTCACGGTGCTCGCGCTCGTGCTGCTCCCGATCTTCGTGATCCCGGCGCGGCGGATGGGCAGGCGGATCGCCGATCTCCGCCGCGAGGCCGCCGACCTCAACGCGGGCCTGTCCAACCAGATGACCGAGCGCTTCTCCGCACCCGGCGCCACCCTGGTGAAGCTCTTCGGCAGGCCGGACGACGAGGTCGCCGAATTCGCCGACCGCGCGGTGCAGATCCGCGACATCGGCGTGCGCACCGCGATGCTGTCGCGGGTGTTCGTCACCTCGTTGTCGTTGGTGTCGGCGCTGGCCCAAGCGTTGATCTACGGCCTCGGCGGCTGGCTTGCGGTCACCGGGCGGATCGAGGCGGGCACGATCGTCACCCTCGCGCTGCTGCTCACCCGCCTCTACACGCCCATGACCGCGCTCGCGAACGCCCGCGTCGACGTGATGACCGCGCTGGTGTCGTTCGAGCGCGTCTTCGAGGTGCTCGACCTCCCGCCGATGATCACCGAGCGCCCGGACGCCCGCACCCTGCCCGACGGGCCGGTCGGTGTGCGGCTGCGTGACGTCCGGTTCACCTACCCCCGCGCCGACCAGGTCTCGCTGGCCTCCTTGGAGGAGGTCGCCGTGCTCGACCAGCGCGGCGGCGAGGAGGTGCTGCACGGCGTCGACCTGGAGGTGGGTCCCGGGCGGCTCCTGGCGCTCGTCGGCCCGTCCGGTGCGGGCAAGTCCACGATCGCTTCGCTCGTCCCGCGGCTCTACGACGTCGACGGCGGCGCCGTCGAGATCGGCGGGATCGACGTGCGCGACCTGACGTTCGCCGCCGTGCGCGGCGCCGTCGGGGTCGTCACGCAGGACGGCCACCTGTTCCACGACACGATCGCGGCCAACCTGCGCTACGCCGCCCCGCACGCCACCGACGCCGAGCTGATCCACGCCCTGCATCGCGCGCGGCTCGGTGAGCTGCTCGCGTCGTTGCCCGACGGCCTGGACACGGTGGTGGGGGAGCGCGGCTACCGGCTCTCGGGCGGCGAACGCCAGCGCCTCACGATCGCCCGCCTGCTCCTGGCCCGGCCGCGCGTGGTCATCCTCGACGAGGCCACCGCGCACCTGGACTCCGAGTCGGAGGTCGCGGTGCAGGAGGCGCTGGTCGAGGCGCTCGAAGGGCGCACGGCGATCGTGATCGCCCACCGGCTCTCGACGATCCGGGCGGCGGACGAGATCGCCGTCGTCCAGCACGGCACGGTCGTCGAGCGCGGCACCCACGACGACCTCCTCGCGGCAGGCGGCCGCTACGCCGCGCTCTACCGCACGCAGTTTGCCCACGAGCGGCGGCTCGTCGGCGGTCCGCCCGCGGCCTAGGCTGCCGGGATGCCCGTAGCAACCCGGTCGGACTTCCTGCTCGACGAGCAGCTGTGCTTCGCGCTCCACACGGCGTCGCGCGCCATGACCGGCTGCTACCGGCCGCTGCTCGACGGCATCGGGCTCACCTACAGCCAGTACGCGGTGATGCTCGTGCTCTGGGAGCACGAGAGCGTCTCGCTCGGCACGCTGTGCGCGCGGCTGCAGCTCGACACCGGTACGCTCTCGCCGCTGCTCAAGCGGCTGGAGGCGGAGGGTCTGGTCGTCAAGCGCCGCCGCGCCGAAGACGAGCGCACGGTGCAGCTCACCCTCACCGGGCGCGGGCGCGAGCTGCGCGAGGAGGCCGCGGCCATCCAGGCGCGCGTGCAGGAGGCCACCGGGCTGGGGTCCGCCGACCTCGCCACGCTGCGCGCGGACCTGCAGGCG
>DATAOO010000362.1:0-12014 GCA_036265695.1 Pseudonocardia sp.
GCATGTGAAGCTGGTCGAGCACTTCCAGTACGGCCTCAACTCCCCGATCTGCCTCACCTGGGAGCTGACCTACGCCTGCAACCTCGCGTGCGTGCACTGCCTCTCGTCCTCGGGGCGCCGCGACCCGCGCGAGCTGACCACTGCCGAGGCCAAGGGCGTGGTCGACGAGCTGCAGAAGATGCAGGTGTTCTACGTCAACATCGGCGGCGGCGAGCCCACCGTGCGGCCGGACTTCTGGGAGCTGCTCGACTACGCCATCGACCACCAGGTGGGCGTCAAGTTCTCCACCAACGGGGTGCGGCTCGATCAGAAGCGCGCGCAGCAGCTGGCGAACACCGACTACGTCGACGTGCAGATCTCCCTCGACGGAGCCACCGCCGCGGTGAACGACGTCGTCCGTGGGCCGGGCTCGTACGCCATGGCGATGCGGGCGTTGGAGAACCTCGCCGCGGCGGGCTTCGCGAAGCCGAAGATCTCGGTCGTGATGACCCGGCAGAACGTCGACCAGCTCGACGAGTTCGCCGCGATCGCCGACAAGTTCGGCGCCCAGCTGCGGATCACCCGGCTGCGGCCGTCCGGGCGGGGCGCGGACGTGTGGGACGAGCTGCACCCCACCGCGGCCCAGCAGCGGCAGCTGTACGACTGGCTCGTCGCGCACGGCGACAACGTCCTCACCGGCGACTCGTTCTTCCACCTCTCCGCCTACGGCGAGGCGCTGCCGGGGCTCAACCTGTGCGGGGCCGGGCGGGTGGTGTGCCTGATCGACCCGGTCGGCGACGTCTACGCCTGCCCGTTCGCGATCCACGAGAACTTCCTGGCGGGCAACGTCCGGTCGCCGGGCGGTTTCGAGGGGGTCTGGCGGTCTTCGGAGCTGTTCCTGTCGTTGCGCGAGCCGCAGACGGGTGGCGCGTGCCGCTCCTGCGGGTTCTACGACTCCTGCCAGGGCGGGTGCATGGCGGCGAAGTTCTTCACCGGGCTGCCGCTGGACGGGCCCGACCCGGAATGCGTGCGCGGGTTCGGCGAGCAGGCGTTGGCCGCGCGTTCCGTCGACGCCGCGGTGCCGCGCTCGGACGTGGACCACTCCCGGCGCAAGCCGATCCCGCTCACGCTCGGCGTGCGGCCGGACAAGGCGTGCGAAACCAGCCCGCTGGTCGACGGTTCGGCCGACACCCGGCTGAGCGCGGCGTCGGCCCGGGCTTGACCCAGCCCCACCCCATGATCGCCGGTTCGGTGCAGAAGCGGCCAGATAGGGCCGCCTCCAGCAACAAACCGGCGATCACGGGCGGCCGACGGAGGGTGGGGTGAGGCTGGGCGAGCGCACCTGGACCGAGGTCGGGCGCACCACGGTGCTCGTGCCCGTCGGGTCGCTGGAGCAGCACGGCCCGCACCTGCCGCTCGACACCGACGCCCGCATCGCCGCGGCCGTCGCCCGCCGGGCCGCCGACCCGTCGACGCTGGTCGCGCCGCCGCTGGCCTACGGCGCCTCGGGGGAGCACGCGGGCTTCGCGGGCACGCTGTCGATCGGGCACGCGGCGTTGCGGGCCGTGCTCGTCGAGCTGGGCCGCTCGGCGGGGGTGTGGGCGTCGCGGCTGGTGTTCGTCAACGGGCACGGCGGCAACCTCCCGACGGTGGCCGAGGCCGCGGTCCAGCTGCGCGCCGAGGGCCGGGACGTCGCGTGGTCGGGCTGCGTGGTGCCCGGCGGCGACGCGCACGCGGGCCGCACCGAGACCTCGATCCTGCTCGCGCTCGACCCGGCGATGGTCCGGATGGCCGCGGCCGAGGTGGGCAACACCGCGCCGCTGCAGGAGTTGATGGCCACGCTGACCAGCGGCGGCGTGCGGGCGGCGGCCCCGAACGGCGTGCTGGGCGACCCCCGCGGCGCAACGGCGGCCGAGGGCGAGGCGCTGCTGGCGACCCTCGTCGAGAACCTGCGCGACGAGCTCGGCCGCTGGAAGCCCGACGAGCGGGCCCGCCTGCGATGAGTTGGCGGTCCCGTGGTGGTCTAGGGGGCATGGGCATCGTGAAGAGCAACCTCGCCATCTCGCTCGACGGCTTCAGCTCGGCGCCGGGGCAGAGCCGAGAGGAGCCGTTCGGCGTCGGCGGCGGCCGGCTCACGGAGTGGATGTTCGAGACCGACCTGCCGGGCCGCGAGGCCGACGCCGCGATCCGGGGCACCTGGAGCGACGGCGTGGGCGCGTTCGTCATGGGACGGCACATGTTCGGCGGCTACGCGGGCGAGTGGGACCTGTCCTGGCGGGGCTGGTGGGGCGAGGAGCCGCCCTACCACGCACCCGTGTTCGTGCTGACCCACCACGAGCGGGCACCGCTGCCGATGGAGGGCGGCACCACGTTCCACTTCGTCACCGACGGCATCGAGTCGGCGCTGAAGCAGGCCCAGGCCGCGGCAGGCGACCGGGCGGTGTCGATCGCGGGCGGGGCCACCACGGTGCGGCAGTACCTCGCGGCCGGTCTCCTCGACGAGCTGCTCGTGCACGTCGTGCCCGTGGTGCTCGGCGACGGCGAGCGGCTCTGGGACGGGCTCGACGGCCTGGCCGCCGAGCCCACCGAGGTGATCGCCTCCCCGACAGTGACCCACGTGCGCTACCGCATCACCCCCACCTGAGTCGCACGATCCGACACCGCGTGTTGGCCGTTTCACCGCGTCGGATCGGCCAACACGCGCCGGCGGAACGTACGACTCAGCTGGGGCGGTGGAGCAGGAAGGGGATGAGCTGCTCCTCCGCCGAGAGCGAGCCGTGCTGGCCGGGCAGCTTCGAGATCACCGGCTCCGCCACCGTGCGGGTGACGGCGGCCGAGCCGCGCGCGGCCACGACCACGTCGCCGATGCGGTCGGCCACGTGCGGGCCGAGCGGGCCGAACCAACCGTCCGCGACGGCCTGCTCGCCCGGCACCACCCAGCCCGCGTCGCCGAGCACGGAACGCCAGGTCGCGAGCACGTCCGCCGCAGCGCCGGGCTTGGCGTAGACGTGCCGGGCGCGCCCGTCGCCCGCCACCGCGGCGACGTTGCGGCGCAGGTCGGGGTGGGTGTCGGCGTCGAAGGTGCGGTCGACGGTCACCATGCCGTGATCGGCCGTCACCAGCAGCAGCGCGTCGGGCGGGAGGGCCTCGGCGACGAGCCCGGCGAGCCCGTCGATCTGGCGCAGCTGCAGCCGCCACGACAGCGAGCCGGGGCCGTGCCCGTGGCCGAGCATGTCGAGGTCGGCGTGGTAGCCGTAGACGAGCTGCGGCCCAGGCCGCTGCACGGCTGTGATCATCTCGGCGGCCAGGTCGCCCATCGCGTAGACGCCGCGGAACCGACCGCCGCGCAGCGCCGCGCGGGTGAGTCCGGAGCCCCGGAACGCGGCCGCGCCGATCGAGGTGACACCGATGCACGCCGTGACGGCCTGCTCCAACGCGGTCGGGAACGGCTGGACATCCTCGGGGACGAGGGTGTTGCGCAGGTCGCGGCCCTTCGGCGCGTGCTTGCGCCAGTGCAGGGCGTCGAGCACGTCGCGGCCGATCTTCACCGAGGTGCCGACGAGCCCGTGCGCGCCCGGCGGCAGGCCGGTGCCGAGCGAGGTGAGGCTGACGACCGTGCTCGACGGGAAGCCCGCCGTCAACGGCCCGAGTTCGGTGAGGCTCGAGAGGAACGGCGCGTCCGCGGCGTGGGCGCGGAGCAGCTCGTACCCCAGCCCGTCGACGAGCAGCAACGCCACCGCCCGCGAGCGCGGCAGCGTGAGGATGCCCGGGGAGCCGGCCGGGCCGCCGAGCGCGGCGATGGCGGCCGGCAGCACCTCGGCCAGCGAGCGGCGCCCGTACTCGGGCACGACGGGTCGGTCCACCCCCGCAGTCTGCCTCCTCGACGTGCTCCTCGTCCGCGATCGGCCGTGCGCGGGCGCGAGGCCGGTCGGCCACGCCGTCGCGGCCTGGGTCGACGGCGGTGAGCGCGGCGCCGGGGCCGCCGAGGCGCCTACTGTGCGCGGGGTGAGCGCCGGGCCCGACCGCACCGCCGTCGCGTACGGCACGACCGTCGTGCTGGAGCGCCGCGCCCGCGTGCTCGACGACGGCGCGGTGCTGCTGGGCGGGTCGCCGCCGCGGATGCTGCACCTGTCGCCCGCCGCGGCCGACCGGCTGGTCGAGCGCAGGCTCACCGTCACCGACGCGACGTCCGCCGCGCTCGCCCGGCGCCTGCTCGACGCCGGCATCGCGCACCCGGTCGCCGAGCCTCCCGACGCCGTGCCCCCGCCGTCCGACGTGACGGTGGTGATCCCGGTGAAGGACCGCACCGACGGCCTCGCCCGCCTGCTCACCGCGCTCGAGATCGACGTGAAGGGGGTTCGCCGCGACCGGAACCCCGCTCAGGTCGATCTCGGCCGGGTGGGCGAGGCGGCTCGGCCTGCGGCGGGCGCGGTGGGGACCGGGCCGTCGGTCGGCCTGCGCGTGATCGTCGTCGACGACGGCTCGGCGGACCCGGCGGCGGTGCGGGCGGTCGCCGAGCGTGCGGGAGCGACGGTGCTGCGCCACGCCGCCCCTCGCGGTCCGGCGGCCGCCCGGAACGCGGGCCTCGCCGCCGCCGCCACCCCGCTCGTGGCGTTCCTCGACTCCGACGTCGTGCCCGAGCCCGGCTGGCTCGGGCCGCTGCTGGCGCGCCTGGCGGACCCGGCGGTCGGGCTCGTCGCACCGCGCATCGTCGCGTTGCCCCCGGTCACGGGCTGGCTGGGCCGCTACGAGGCCGTGCGCTCGTCGCTCGACCTCGGCCCCGACCCGGCGCTGGTCGTCCCGCGCTCGCGGGTCGCCTACGTCCCGAGCGCCGCCCTGCTCGTCCGGCGCGCCGCCGCGGGCGACGGGTTCGACGAGGACATGCACGTCGCGGAGGACGTCGACCTCGTGCTGCGCCTGCACGCCGCGGGCTGGCGACTGCGCTACGAGCCGAGCGCCCGCGTCGCCCACGACCACCGCACCTCGCTCAAGGCGTGGTGGCTGCGCAAGGCGTTCTACGGCACGGGCGCGGCTCCGCTCGCGCTGCGGCACCGGGGCGCGGTACCGCCGATGGTGCTGAGCCCGTGGGCCGCGCTCACCAGCGCGCTGCTGCTGACGCGACGGCCCGGCGCGGCGGCGGCGGTGTCGGCCGTCGCCGCGTACCGCCTCTCCACGAAGCTCGGCCGCCTCCGCCACCCCCGTTCGACCGCGGCCCGATTGATCGCGCTCGGCGCGGTCGGCGCCGCCGCGCAGACCGCGGACGCCGTCACCCGGCACTACTGGCCGCTGGCCGTGCTGGCCGCGCTCTGCTCGCGCCGCGCCCGCGGCACCGTGGCGGCCGTCGCGCTCGGCAGCGGCGTGCTCGACTGGTGGCGCGCGGGCCCCGAGCGGCCCGCCCCGCCCGCGTTCCTGCTCGCCCGCCGTCTGGACGACCTCGCGTACGGCGCCGGGCTCTGGTGGGGTGCCTTCACCAACCGCACGCTCGCCCCGTTGCGGCCCGTCGTGCCCACCGAGAGGGCTACTCCGAAAGACTGAATCCGTCGGGCCTCGGGATCCGCTTCTGCGGCGTTCACAGGGATATGTATCCGCTATCGCGGACCCGTTCCCCGTCCGTGTCGGGCAGGCGTGAACTGGGCAAAAGGCCGTCGTTGCACCACCCCATGATCGGCGGTGTGATGTGCTCGCCACCACAGTGTTGCGGTCGAAGGGAAGTCCACATGGCACAGGTACGGGTCACCGTCGACGGCGTGAACTACGCCGACGACGTCGAGCCCCGCACATTGCTCGTCTATTACCTGAGGGAACGGCTGGGCAAGACCGGCACGCTGGTGGGCTGCGACACCAGCAACTGCGGCGCGTGCACCGTGCACCTCAACGGGCGCAGCGTGAAGTCCTGCTCCGTGCTGGCCGTGCAGGCCGACGGCGGCGAGGTCACGACGATCGAAGGCGTGGCCCGCGACGGCAACCTGCACCCCGTGCAGGAGGCGTTCAACGAGTTCCACGCGCTGCAGTGCGGCTACTGCACCCCCGGCATGATCATGCAGGCGATCGACTTCCTCGGCGACAACCCCGACCCCACCGAGGAGGAGGTCCGTGAGGGCATCGAGGGCAACCTCTGCCGCTGCACGGGCTACCAGAACATCGTGCGTGCGGTGCAGGGCGCTGCGCAGAAGATGAAGCCCGGCGTTCCCGCCGAGACCCCCGCGCCTGCGGGAGTGGGCCAGTGACCGCCGTCGCCGAGCCCGAGGTCGGCAAGGCCCGGGTCCGCAAGGAGGACGCCCGGCTGATCACCGGCCGATCCCGCTACACCGACGCCATCACGCCGCCCGGCACGCTGCACCTGCACGTCGTCCGGTCGTCGAGCGCGCACGCGAACATCACCGGGATCGACACCACCGAGGCCCGCAAGGCGCCCGGTGTCTTCGGCGTCTACACGGCCGCCGACCTCGGCGTCGAGGGCGTGGGATTGCCCTGCGCGTGGCCGATCACCCCGGACATGAAGTCCCCGCAGCGTCCGCTGCTGGCGACCAGCACCGTGCACTTCGCCGGTGAGGGCGTGGCGGTCGTGGTCGCGCGCAGCGCCGCGGAGGCCCGGGACGCCGCCGATCTCGTCGAGGTCGACTACGACGACCTCCCGCCCGTGCTCGACATGGAGGCGGCCCTCGCCGAGGGCGCCACGCTCGTGCACCCCGACCTGGGCACCAACGAGAACGCCACCTGGGTGTTCGACTCCGGTGCGGCGGGCACCGGCGGCAGCGTCGACGAGGCCATCGCCGCCGCCGAGGCCGATCCCGACTCGGTCGTCGTCCGTCGCCGCCTCCGTCAGCAGCGGCTGATCCCGGCGTTCATGGAGCCGCGCTCGTGCGTCGTCGACCCGACGGGCGAGCAGATCACGATCTACGCCGCCACCCAGGTGCCGCACATCCTGCGCACGATGACGGCCGCGACGATGGGCCTGCCCGAAGCGAAGATCCGGGTCATCGCCCCCGACGTGGGCGGCGGCTTCGGCGGCAAGATCGCCGTGCTGCCGGAGGAGATGCTCTGCCTCGCGGTCGCGCAGAAGCTCGGCAAGCCGGTGAAGTGGACCGAGACCCGCTCGGAGTCGCTGCTGGCCGCCCACCACGGGCGCGACCAGATCCAGGACCTGGTGATGTCGGCCAAGAAGGACGGCACGATCACCGGGTTCGACGTGCACCTCTTCGCCGACATGGGCGCGTACAACGGCCTGGTCGGGCCGGGCGTGCCGATCCTGGGCGCGTTCATGTACAACGCGATCTACAAGATCCCGGCGCTGAAGTTCACGTGCACGAACGTCTACACCACCAAGACGCTCACCGACGCCTACCGCGGCGCGGGCCGCCCCGAGGCGACGTTCGCGATCGAGCGGATGATGGACGAGCTCGCCGTCGAGCTCGACCGCGACCCGATGGAGCTGCGCGAGCAGAACTGGATCAAGCACGAGGAGTTCCCGTTCACGACGGTCGTGGGGCTCACCTACGACTCGGGCAACTACGAACAGGCCACGCAGCAGGCCATGTCCACGTTCGACTACGCGGGCCTGCGCCGCGAGCAGGAGGAGCGGCGCGCCAACGGCGACCCGGTCCAGCTCGGCATCGGCATCTCGACGTTCACCGAGATGTGCGGCATCGCCCCGTCGCGACTGCTGGGCTCGCTGGCCTACGGCGCGGGCGGCTGGGAGGCGGCGTCGATCCGGATGCTGGCCACTGGCAAGGTCGAGGTCGTCACGGGTACCTCCCCGCACGGGCAGGGGCACGAGACGGCGTTCAGCCAGATCGTCGCCGACCAGCTGGGCGTGCCGTTCGAGGACGTCGAGATCCTGCACGGCGACACCCAGGTCTCGCCGAAGGGCCTCGACACCTACGGCTCGCGGTCGCTGGTCGTCGGCGGCATCGCGATCTTCAACGCGGCGCAGAAGGTGATCGGCAAGGCCAAGAAGCTCGCGGCGCACCTGCTGGAGGCGTCCGAGGACGACCTCGAGTTCGCGAATGGCCGCTTCGGGGTCAAGGGCACCGACAAGGGCCTGGCCATCCAAGAGGTCGTGTGGGCCGCGTTCACCGCCCACAACTACCCCGAGGACATGGAGCCCAGCCTCGACGCGGACGCCGTGTTCGACCCGGAGAACTTCTCCTTCCCGCACGGCACGCACCTCGCCTGCGTCGAGGTCGACACCGAGACCGGGCGCGTCCACCTGCGCAAGTACGTCTGCGTGGACGACGTCGGCAACGTGATCAACCCGCTGCTCGTCGAGGGCCAGGTGCACGGCGGGCTCGCGCAGGGCATCGCGCAGGCGCTGTTCGAGGAGGCCAACTACGACGAGCAGGGCACGCTGGTCAACGGCACGTTCGTCGACTACACGCTGCCCTCGGCCGCCGACCTGCCCAGCTTCGACACCGCGGTGGTCTCGACGCCTGCCACGTCCAACCCGTTGGGCGTCAAGGGCGTCGGCGAGGCGGGCACGATCGCCTCCACCCCGGCCATCGTGAACGCCGTGCTCGACGCGGTGCGCCAGTTCGGCGTCAAGGACATCGAGATGCCGACGACGTCGCAGCGCGTGTGGCGGGCCATCCAGGAGGCCAAGGGCCACGCCACCCAGGAGACCCCGGTCGACACCCACTCGCCGGGCGCCGGGCTTGGCTCGATCGACCCGAACAACCCCCAGGGAGAGGTCCAGTGATCCCCGCCAAGTTCGACTACGTCAAGCCCTCGTCGGTCGAGGAGGCCGTCAGGGCGTTGGCCGAGGGCGGCGAGGACGCCAAGATCATCGCGGGCGGGCAGAGCCTGCTGCCGGTCCTGCGGCTGCGGCTCGCGGCGCCGTCGTTGCTCGTGGACCTGGGCGGGATCGCGGATCTGAAGGGGATCCGGGACGACGGCGACGGCATCGTCGTCGGCGCGATGACCCCGTACTTCGAGATCATCAGCGACAACCTCGTCCAGGAGCACGTCGCGCTGCTGGCCCAGGCCACGCAGACGGTGGCCGACAACCAGGTGCGCCACCGCGGCACCTTGGGCGGCGCGCTCGCGCACGCCGACCCGGCCGGTGACCTCGGGGCGCCCGCGCTCGCGCTCGACGCCCAGATGACGATCGCCGGGGCGTCCGGCAGCCGCACCGTCTCGGCGGCGGAGTTCTTCGTGGACTACTTCACCACGGCCATCGGCGAGGGCGAGATCCTCACCGAGATCCGGTTCCCGAAGTACACCGGGTGGGGCAGCCACTACGAGAAGTTCAACCGCACGGCGCAGGCGTGGTCCATGTGCGCGGTCGCGGCGGCGGTGCGGGTCGAGGGCGGCTCGATCGCCGAAGCCCGCGTCGGGCTCACCAACATGGGCACGACGCCGATCCGGGCCACCGGCGTCGAGCAGGCGCTCGTCGGTCAGCCCGCCACGGCCGAGGCCGTGCGGGCCGCGGCCGAGCACGCGACCGAGGGCACGGCCGCTCCGAGTGACGCGGACGCGGCTTCCGACTACCGTGAGCACCTGGCCAAGGTGCTCACCGGCCGCGCGGTGTTGGCCGCGGCGGGCTGATCGCTTTCGACGCGGACGCCTGCTCCGGGCAGCCGGGGCAGGCGTCCGCCGTTCCAGGAGGTTTGTCGGGTATGCAGTTGGAAAACTCTTTCACGATCGACGCGCCCATCGAGAAGGCGTGGGAGGCCCTGAACACCCCGCAGACGATCGCGCCGTGCTTCCCGGGCGCCACGCTCACCGAGTACGAAGGCGACAGTTTCAGCGGCACGGTCAAGGTCAAGCTCGGCCCGATCTCGCTGACCTACAAGGGCAAGGGCGTCTACAAGGAGCGTGACGACGCGGCCCACCGCGTGGTCATCGACGCCAGCGGCCGCGACTCGCGCGGCAACGGCACCGCCGAGGCCACCGTCGTCGGCACCATGACCGCCGACGGGCCGGACAAGACCGCGGTCACGATGGTCACCGACATGAAGATCACGGGGCGGCCCGCGCAGTTCGGCCGCGGCGTGATCTCCGACGTCGCTGACAAGATCATCGGCCAGTTCGCGTCGTGCGTGGCCTCGAAGCTGCAGGGCGAGGAAGCGGCGGACGCCTCCTCGTCCTCGGAAGGGTCGGCTCCGGTGCCCGCGGCGGTGTCGGGGTCGGCGTCCGCGGCCGGTGCCGCGTCGTCCAACGGCTCGACCGGCTCGGCCGCCACCGCCACGGCTCCGGCCGCCACCGCGAAGCCCGCGGCGTCGACCGCGCCGATGAAGAGCGAGATCGACGCGATCGACCTCCTCGACACGGCGGGTGCGCCGGTGCTCAAGCGGTTGGCCCCGGCGATCGGCGGGCTGGGGCTCCTGCTCCTGGTGATCTTCCTGATCCGCCGTCTCCGTTCCTGATCCGGCCTGCGCCGGGCCGCCGTCCGCGGTGGCCCGGCGTCAGAGCCGCGACTGGACGACCTTCGCCAGCGCGACCGCCTTCTGCTCGTCGTCCTTCGAGAACGGGTCGGTGACGACCTGCACCGCGCAGTCCCGGGTGCCCGCCACGAACTGCACCTGGCCGCCGCTGAGCGAGCGCATGCCGTCGGGGAGGGGCTTCTCGGGGCCGAGCGCCGGGTCCCAGGCGGGGAGGCCGTTGATCGCCGTCCCCGACTGGCCGACGTCGACCGTCACGGAGAGCTCGTCGGCCGTCTTCCACGTGCAGGTGCTGGCCGCGCCCGGGTGGCCCTTGCCGCCGTCGTTGGCGCCGATGAGCTGCTGCACCTCGGCGGGCTCCAGCAGCTTGCAGGCGTCGACGGGGGCGCCTTCGCCGTCGTTCCCCGCCGCCGCGGGCGCGGCGCCCTCCGCGGCGGGGGAGCCGGTCACGGTCGTCGAACAGCCCACGAGGGCGACGGCGACGACGCACAGCGCCGCGATCCGGCTGATGATCATTGATCTACTCTGGCCCATGCCTGACCCAACGGGAAGATCGGCCTTACCGACGCGCACCAAGTTGTAGCCGGACCGCCGCTCGTCCGATGTCGTTGCGATAGATCATGATTTGGCCATGGCCGCGCTGATCCCGTTCACGAGCAACTACACCGACGTCAGCACGTACGAGGGCTACCAGTTCGAGTTCCACTGCCAGCGGTGCGGCAACGGCTACCGGTCGGCCTTCCGGCACTCGGTCACCGGGTTCGGCGGGCGGCTCGCCGCGCTCGGCGGCGGGATCTTGGGCGGGGAGATCGGGTCGCGGGTGCAGGAGGTGGGGCTGCTCGCGCAGTGGGACCGCAGCAGCACCCGCGGCAGCACCAACGACAGGCGGCTCCTCGAGGCGTCGGAGGACGTGGCCGGGCACTTCGTGCAGTGCCGCGGGTGTGCGGAGTGGGTGTGCCGGGACGTCTGCTGGGACGGTCGGGCGGGCTGTTGCAGCCGGTGCGTGCCCGCCCCCGCCCTCGACCCCGCGCCGGGGTCGGGCCCGTCGGGGTTCGGGCCGTCGGGGGTCGGGCCCGGTCAGCCCGGGTACGGGTCGCCGCCTGGGCAGCCCGGGTACGGCCCGCCGTCTGGGTATGGCCCGGCCGGGTATGGCGGCCACCCGCAGCCGGGGTTCGGCCCGCAGCCGACGGGCGGGCAGCCGGGGTACGGCCCGCCGCCGGGATACGGCCCGCCGCGGGTGTCGCTGCGCCACCCCGGCCGCCCGAGCAGCCCGGCGGTGTGCTGCACGAACTGCGGTGCGACGGCCGCAGGCCGGTTCTGCGCCCAGTGCGGCACCCCCCTCGCCCCGCCCGCCTGCACCGGCTGCGGCGCCCCGGCCCAAGGCACGCCCTTCTGCCCCCAGTGCGGCACGCCCCGCCACCCCTGACCCGAGTCCCCGTTTCCACGACGGCGAGTCCCGCGCCTCATCGCGGTGAGTCGTACGTTTCGCCGTGGTGAGTCGTACGTTCCGCCGCGGTGAGTCGTACGTTTCGCCGCGGTGAGTCGTACGTTTCGCCGTGGCGAGTCGGTCATTTCTGCCCCGGTGAGTTGGGCGTCTTGGGCTGCGGTGAGTCGGGCGTTCGCTGTGGTGAGTCCGGCATCTCGCTGCGGTGAGTC
>DATAOO010000363.1:0-5612 GCA_036265695.1 Pseudonocardia sp.
TCACCCGGGCCCGGGTGGCGGTGTTCGTGGACGGCTGCTTCTGGCACCGCTGCCCGCAGCACGCCACGTCGCCGCGGCACAACGGGGAGTGGTGGCGGGCGAAGCTCGACGCCAACGTCGAGCGCGACCGGGCCACCGACCTCAGGCTCGCCGCCGCGGGCTGGCGCGTGGTGCGGATCTGGGAGCACGAGCCGCCCGACAACGCCGTCGCGCGGATACGGGCGGTGCTCAAAGCTGCGCTGGGCCCTCCTCGATCCGCACCCCGACCTGCCGCACCACCTCGGCCATGACGTCCTGCACGGCCACGGTGTCGGCCAGCGGCATCACGTCGCTCTGCGCCTTGCCCGCCGCGACGCACTCCGTCACCTCGATCAGCTCGTGCGCGTACCCGCCGCCGGTGCGCGGCGCGTGGACGGTCTCCTCGCGGTCGCTGCGGTGCAGCACGATCGTGTCCGGGTGGTGGAAGCGGGGCAGCACGTCGATCCAGCCCTCGGTGCCGAACACCCGCAGCTGGCCCGGCGACGCGCAGCGCAACGAGCAGAACAGCGCCGCCGACCGCCCGCCCGGGAAGCCCAGGAGCATCGACTCCTCCAGGTCGACGCCGGTGTCGGTGAGCGTGCCCTGCGCGTGGACGGTCTCCGGGTCGCCCAACAGCATCTGCGCGAACGAGATCGGGTAGACGGAGAGGTCGAACACCGCGCCGCCGCCGATGGCCGGGTTGAGGAAGCGGTCCTGCGGGTCCAGGTTGGCCTGCACGCACAGCTCGCCCTGCACCGAGCGGAGATCGCCGAGCGCCCCGTCGGCGACCAGCTCGCGCAGCCGCACCACGACGGGCTGGAAGCGGGTCCACATGGCCTCCATGGCGAACGTGCCGGTCGCCGTGGCCAGCTCGACGATCTCCCGGGTCGCTCCGGGCGTGACCGTGAACGCCTTCTCCACGAGGACCGCCTTCCCCGCCCGCAGCGCGGCGAGCGCGATCGCCCGGTGCTGGGGGTGGGTGGTGGCGATGTAGAGGACGTCGACGCCGTCGTCGTCGAGGATGGCCTGGTAGGAGTCGTAGGCGCGCGGGATGCCGTGTGCGGCGGCGAACGCCTCGGCGCGCTCGGCGGAGCGGGAGGCCACCGCCACGAACTCCGCGTTCGGCACGAGCGGCGCGTCGCCGACCACCTTCGACGCGATGCGACCCGGCCCGACGACACCCCAGCGAACGGTCATGTCCCCATCCTGGTGGATCAACCCGGGATCAACCCACAGCGCAGGCACAGGCGAGCCACACGGCACGCCAAGGCGCCCTCGACAGGCTCGTGCTCACCCGGGCCGCAGGGGCCCGCCGAAGGAAGGACACCGCTTGAGCACGACCGCAGACCCCGCCCGCCGCCGGTGGCGGCTGATCCTGGTCCCGGTGGCCGCGGTCGGCCTGGCCGGTCTGGTCGCGTGCGGGACGGGGGCGGCCACGGCGTCTTCGGCAGGTGCGCCCGATGACACCGCGATGGCCGCGTTCGCGTCGTGCATGGCCGAGAACGGGGTGACCCTCCCGGAGCGCGGGGCTTCGGACGGGGGCCCCGCAGCGGGGAGCGGCGCGGGCCCGGGTGGCGCTGGGGACGGCGCCGCCGGGCCGGGCGCCGGTGGCGCGGGGAGCGCCGCCGGGCCGGGACCGGGTGGGGTGAGTCCACCCTCCGGCGCGCCGCAGGCGGGAGGAGCGGGCGGCGGGGGCGCGATGCCCGCTCCTCCCGGCGTCGACGCGACGGCCTGGGCTGCCGCCCAGGAGGCCTGCGCGCAGTACGCCCCGACCCCTCCGTAGCCCGAGATCACCGCGAGCGGTGCCCCCACGGCCCCCCGAGGACCGCCGCTCGCGCCGATCAGAGCGACGTGTCCAGCCAGTCGAGCGCCGCGTCGGCCACCTCGCGCCAGCCGTTGTCGATGACCAGTGAGTGCCCGCGGTCGGGGAACTGCTTCAGCTCGGTGACGGCGGACGAGTGGCGGTACTGCTTGAACGTCGACCGCGTGACGCTGTCGGGCACCGTGTGGTCCTTGCCGCCGGAGACGAGCAGCAGCGGGCCGCGACGGGCGTTGCGGGTGTCGACGGCAGCGGGTGAGTGCGACACGAAGTTCGCGGTGGCCGCCTCGAACAGCGGCCGCCCCGGCGACGGGATCGTCCACTTCTCGTGCAGCAGGTCCGACTCGTCGCGGCTCAGCGTGTTGCCGAACCCGTAGCGGAACTGTGCGGCGGAGAGGCTCACCGAACGCTTGGCGTTGGCCGGGTTGCCCAGCACCACCCCGGACGCCCGCAGCTGGGCGGGCGGCAGCACCAGCACCCCGCGGATCTGGGCGGGGTCGATCGCGACGGCCGCGGCGCCCAGGTTGCGCCCCAACAGCTTCTGTGCGATCAGACCGCCGAACGAGTGCCCGATGATCACCGGTGGTTCGGCGAGGCCCGCGATCACGCCCGCGTAGTGGTCGGTGACGTCCTCGATGCCCAGGCCCGCGACGGCGTCGGGCTGCGCCCTGGCCTGCTCGACGGTCTCGGGCTCGTGCGGCCAGCCCGGCGCGACCGGGTCGTAGCCGCGCTGCGCGAACAGGTCCAGCCACGGCCGCCAACTGGTGGCGTGCAGCCACAGTCCGTGGATGAACACCGCGGGACGGGCCATGGATCCTCCGTTTGGATGCGAGCGAACGCCGTTGGCGCCACCGTGCCCCATGCGGCGCCCAAGGTCGACACCAACCGGCCGGGTGGATCAACGTCGGTAGCCCGCTCGGATCATCGTCGCGGGGGGAGGTCGCCGCTCGGCGTCGTCCGGCGGCCGCTGCCCGCGCGGGCCATTGCCCGACCGGGTGAGCGCTCGTACCGTCGCGGAGCACTTCCTGCACAGCGCGTTCGCCGAGGGGCTCCGCTCCCCCCATTCCGGGCACCGGTCCGGATGGCGGGCCCACCGGCGGCGCGCCCGAGGACACACACCGTGCGATCCGTTCGCCATGCCCTTTGCGCGGCGGCGGTGGCCGCCGTCGCGCTCGGCGGCCTCACCGCGTTCACCGGCCTGGGTGACGCCGCGCCCCAGCCCGTCGGCGCGGCTGCCCCCGAGACCCACGAGGTCGCCGCCGTGGCGGTCCGCAGCACCGTCACGCCGCGGACCACCCGCGCGCGGCCGCGCCCGACGACCACTCCCCGCCCGACGACGACGGCGCCCGCCCCCGCCACGCAGATCCTCACCCGCGTCAACGCCCAGCGGGCCAAGGCGGGCTGCAAGGCGGTCGTGCTCGACCCCCGCCTCACCGCCGCGGCCGCGGGCCACGCGCAGGACATGGCGACGAACAACTACTTCAGCCACACCAGCCGCGACGGCCGGACGTTCGTCGACCGGATCAAGGCGCAGGGCTACCCGGTGCCCCGGTCGGAGAACATCGCCGCGGGCCAGCCCACCGTGACGGCCGTGATGGACGCCTGGATGGCCAGCGCGGGCCACCGCGCCAACATCCTCGACTGCTCGGCCGTGGCGATGGGCGCGGCGAGCGCCAACGGCGGCAGCTACGGCATCTACTGGGTGCAGGACTTCGGCCGGTAGCCACCTCTGCGGGTGAACGGCGACGCCCGCGCGGGCGAGCAGGCCGCAGTGATCGGCGCCGGGGCTCGTGCACGCGGGCTGCCCCGAGTTGGTCGCGTCCACCGCGCGGTACTGGAGTGCTACAGCCGCATCCGACCAGCTGACTAGATGGAGGCACTTGCACTGTAAGGCCCATTGATGCTGGTCTGTTCGGCCTAACGTTCCCTATTCTGCGGCCATGCAGCGCGCCGTCGTCCGGGTCTTGGTGATCCTCACGCTGTCGCTCGGCGTCAACTACGTCCTCTGGCGTTGGACCGCGTCGGTGAACTGGTCGGTCTGGTGGATCGCGGTCCCGTTGATCGTGGCCGAGACCTACAGCCTCATCGACGCTGTCCTCTTCGGCGTGACGATGTGGCGGATCAAGGAGCGCGGCGAGCCGCCGCCCCCCGACCCGCAGGCGACCGTCGACGTGTTCGTCACCACCGGCAACGAGCCCGTCGACCTCGTGATGACCACGGCACGGGCCGCGGCCGGGATCCGGTACCCGCACCAGACCTGGGTGCTCGACGACGGCGCCCGACCCGAGATGCGGGCGGCGGCGCACGCCGAGGGCATCGGCTACATCACCCGGTCCGAGGACCGGGCGAACATGCCGCGGCACGCCAAGGCGGGCAACCTCGACAACGCGCTCTTCGCCACCGAGGGCGAGTTCCTGCTCATCCTGGACGCCGACCAGATCCCCGAGCCGACGATCCTCGACCGGGTGCTGGGCTACTTCCGCGACCCGCAGGTCGCGGTGGTGCAGACGCCGCAGTTCTTCGTGGACGTCGGCAACTTCGACCCGCTCGGCAGCCAGGCCCCGCTGTTCCACGGCCCGATCCAGAAGGGCAAGGACGGTTGGAACGCGGCCTTCTTCTGCGGCTCCAACGCCGTGCTGCGCCGCGAGGCGCTGATGCAGCTGGGCATCTCCGGCTACGTCAAGCAGGTGGAGCGCACGGTCACGACGGTGCTCGAGACGGCCGACAGCGTGCTGGCCAAGGCCCGCTCCGAAGCCAAGGGCCAGAGCCCCGGGATGCTCGCCGCCATCGACCAGGTGGCGGCCGCCGTGCGCGACGCACGCCGGGACGTGGGCAAACCGGGGCGCGCGTCGATCGCCGAGATCACCTACCGCTTCCGCCAGCGGGTGGACGAGGCGTCGAAGGGGCTCGTCGACGCCGACGTCGCCGGGCGGGTCGCCGACCTCGCCGACCTCGCCGAGCTGGAGCAGCCCTACGGGCGGCACGCCGCGCACGTCGGGCCGGTGCTCGACGACACCGCGCTGACCCGGCTCGCGCAGAAGCACATGTCACCGCGGCACGCGCTCGCGTCGGTGCGCGCGCTCGTCGACGCGGTGGACGTCTCGCGCTCCGACGAGGCCCAGCCGATCCTCCCGACGGCGACGCTGCCGGTGACCGAGGACGTGGCCACCGCCATGCGCCTGCACTCCATGGGCTGGAAGAGCGTCTACCACCGCGAGAACCTGGCCCACGGCTTGGCGCCGGAGGACCTCGGCACGATGCTGCAGCAGCGGCTGCGCTGGGCAACGGGCACGCTGGAGGTGATGCTCAAGGAGAACCCCCTCGTGCAGAAGGGGCTCTCGGTCGGACAGCGGCTCATGTACGTCGCGATGATGTGGAGCTACCTGTCGGGCTTCTTCGCGCTGGCCTACCTCGCGGCCCCGATCGTCTTCCTGTGCTTCGACGTCCGGCCGGTGACCAGCTACGGGCCGGACTTCCTCATCCGGCTCGTGCCGTACCTGGTCGTCAACCAGCTGCTGTTCCTGGTCATCGGCTACGGGAAGCGGACATGGCGGGGCACGCAGTACAGCCTGGCCCTGTTCCCGCTGTGGATCCGCGCGACCTGGACGGCGTTCGCGAACGTCGCGTTCCACCGGCGGCTGGGCTTCGTCGTCACCCCGGAGTCGAAGCAGGAGCAGACCGGCCCGCCGTGGCGGCTGATCTGGCCACAGCTCACCGCGATGGTGCTCCTCGTGGCCGCGGGCGGCGTCGGCACGGCCCGCTACCTCATGGGCAC
>DATAOO010000364.1:0-10572 GCA_036265695.1 Pseudonocardia sp.
AATGACAACCCGGTGCCGCGGTTGGCCCTCTAACCGTGCCGCGGCCTGCAGACGTCGAGACGCGCTGTCCGTAACCCCACGCGGTCGTCGCGGCCTCATCCGAGCAGTTCGTATCACGAGGAGCAGCAAGAAGCGTGGCCGTCAAGATCAAGCTGATGCGGTTGGGCAAGATCCGTCAGCCGTACTACCGCGTCGTCGTCGCCGACTCGCGCACCCGGCGCAGCGGCCGGGCGATCGAGACCATCGGCAAGTACCACCCGAAGCTGGAGCCGAGCCTCATCGAGATCGACTCGGAGCGGGCCCAGTACTGGCTCGGGGTCGGCGCCCAGCCCACCGAGCCGGTCCAGCACCTGCTGGAGATCACCGGCGACTGGCAGAAGTTCAAGGGCCTCCCCGGCGCCGAGGGCACCCTCAAGCCCCAGCCCACGAAGCCCGACAAGCTCGAGCGGTTCAACGCGGCCCTCGCTGCCGCGGGCGAGGAGCCGACCACCGAGGCCACCACGCCGCGGAGGAAGGCCGACCGCCGCCCGAAGGCGGAGGACGCCGAAGCGACCGACGAAGCGCCCGCCGAGTCGTGAGGTTCGGCCGCACCCTTCCTGCGGAGGCATTGTGAGCGCCGTCCTGGCCGACGCGCTGGAGCACCTCGTCCGGGGCATCGTCGACCACCCCGACGAGGTGCGGGTCGACCTCGTCACCACCCGCCGCGGTCGCACCCTCGAGGTCCGGGTGCACCCCGAAGACCTCGGCAAGGTGATCGGCCGGGGCGGTCGCACGGCCACGGCGCTGCGCACGGTCGTCGGCGGCATCGGCGGCCGTGGTGTGCGGGTCGATGTCGTCGACACCGACCGGTAACGGGCTCCTCCTCGCGGGTGTCGTCGTGCGGGCCCACGGCCTGCACGGCGAGGTCGTGGTGGATGTGCACACCGACTCGCCCGACGCCCGGTTCGCCGACGGCGCCGTGCTGGTCGCGCGGCGGCCGGGCGCGCCGGACGGCGCTCTGCGCATCGCGTCGAGCCGACCGCACTCCGGGCGGCTGCTGGTCCGCTTCGCCGAGGCGCCCGACCGCACCGCCGCCGAGGCCCTGCGCGGCACCCGCCTCCTCGTCGACGCCGGCGCGCTCCCGGCCCCCGACGACCCCGACGAGTTCCACGTCCACCAGCTCGAAGGCCTGCGTGCCGAGCTGGCGGACGGCGCCGTCGTGGGGGTGGTCAGCGGGGTGATCCACGGCCCGGGCGGCGAGCTCCTCGTCGTGCGCCGGGAGGGCGCGGACGACGCGCTCGTGCCGTTCGTGCACGCCATCGTCCCGACGGTCGACCTGCCGGGCGGCCGGGTGGTCCTCACCCCGCCCGAGGGCCTCCTGGACCACGAAGGCCCGGCGGATGAGGGCCCCGGGCTGTAACGCCCAGGCGGCCCATCGCGGCGTTGCCCCCGCAGCCGAGTGCCCCGGCACGCGGCCGCGGGGGCGCCTTGCGCTGGAACCACCTGGACGTCACAGCCTCGCGGATCCCTCATCCGCCGGACCCTCCAGCGCAGGCCGCACCATCGCCGTCGCGTCCGGTGCCGCGAAGCCGAAGCGGGCGTACAGGCCGTGCGCGTCGTTGGTGAAGAGCGTCCAACGGAAGGCGCGGCCCGGCCCGTCGTCGACCATCGCCCGCACGATCGCCGTGCCGAGACCGGCGCCGCGCGCCGAGGCCTCCACGTAGACGTCGGCGAGGTAGGCGAAGTTGACGCCGTCGGACACCGCGCGGGCGAACCCGACGGTCGCGCCGTCGTCGTAGGCCGCCACCAGCCGCCACGCGTCGTCGAGCTGCGCCTCGACGTCGGCCCGGCTGCGGCTGCGGCCCCAGTAGGCCTCGGTCGAGAGGAACCGCCAGACCGCGTCGCGGTCGACCCGCGCGGGATCGTCGTCGATCTCGAACCGGCCGACCTTGACGATCATCTCGCCAGCATCGCATTGTCAACCTGGGTTGACACGAGCCATGCTGTCAACGTAGGTTGACGCCATGACGGATGCGACGCAGGTTGCGGCGGCGGCGTCCAGCAGGGACCCGGCCGTCGGGCTGGCGGCCGTGGCGTCCCTGCGGGGGCTGCTCGAGTCGCTGGAAGAGCTGCAGGTGGGCAACGCGCGCGCCCAGGGCTGGTCCTGGCAGCAGATCGCCCAGGCGCTGCGCGTGAGCAGGCAGGCGGTGCACAAGAAGTACCGCCGGTTCGGGATCTGAGGGGCGGGGAGATGTTCGAGAGGTTCACGAAGCGGGCGCGCACGGTCGTCGTCCACGCGCAGGAGATCGCCCGGGAACGGCGGTCGCCGACGATCGGGTCCGAGCACCTGCTCCTGGGGCTGTTCGCGGTGCCCGACGGCCTGGCCGCGACGATCCTGAGCCGGCTTCAGGTCGACCGGGCCGACGTCGAGGCCGACCTCAGCCGTGGCGCCCCGTTCGACGCCGAGGGGCTCGCCACGCTGGGCATCGACCTGCAGGAGGTGCGGCGCCAGGCCGAGGAGACGTTCGGGCCCGGCGCGCTCGACCGCACGCAGGCCGCGCAGGGGCGCTGGCGCGGCGGCCACATCCCCTTCGAGCGTGACGCCAAGAAGGCGCTCGAGCTGGGGCTGCGCGAGGCCGTGCGCCTCGGGCACGGCTTCATCGGCACCGAGCACCTGCTGCTCGGGCTGCTGCACGACGGTCGGGCCCGCGACGTGCTCGTCGCGCGGGGGGTCGGGCTCGACGGCACGCGGGCGCTGGTCGAGGAGTTGGTGCGCAAGCGCCAGGCCGGGTAGGCCACTATCGCTGGGGTGCGCATCGACGTCGTGACGATCTTCCCGGGGTACCTCGCGCCCCTTCGGGAGGCGCTGCCCGGCCGGGCGATCGAGGGCGGGCTCGTCGAGCTCGCCGTCCACGACCTGCGGTCCTGGACCCACGACGTGCACCAGGCGGTCGACGACGCCCCGTACGGCGGCGGCCCCGGCATGGTCATGCGCCCGCAGGTGTGGGGGGAGGCGCTCGACGCCGTGCTCGCCGCGGGTCCGCCCGGCAGGCTGGTGGTGCCCACGCCCGCCGGGCGGCCGTTCACGCAGGCCACCGCGCAAGAGTGGGCGACCGCCGAGCGGCTGGTGTTCGCCTGCGGCCGCTACGAGGGGATCGACCAGCGCGTGATGGAGCACTTCGCGCCGGTCGAGGAGGTCAGCATCGGCGACTACGTGCTGGTCGGGGGCGAGGTCGCGGTGCTCGTGATGGTGGAGGCCGTGGTGCGGCTGCTGCCCGGCGTGCTCGGCAACCCGCAGAGTGCAGCGCAGGACTCATTCTCCGACGGCCTGCTCGAAGGCCCGGCTTACACCCGTCCGGAGCTCTGGCGCGGCCTCCCGGTTCCCGACGTGCTGCGCAGCGGCAACCACGCCGCGATCGCCCGGTGGCGGCGCGACCGTGCGCTGGAGCGCACCGCAGCACGCAGGCCCGACCTGCTGGCCGCGCTCCCGCCCGACGCGCTCGACGCCGCCGACCGGGCGTTCCTGGCGGGGGTCACCGAGGGGTAGGCGGGGCATCTGGCATCATGGACGGCGAGCTCGCGCCCGTCGGGCGCTCCCGAGCATGCCCTGCACGTGATACTGAACGGAACTTCGCGATGAACACCCTGGACGCACTGGACGCGCAGATGTTGCGCTCCGACATCCCCGCCTTCCGCCCGGGTGACACGCTCAAGGTGCACGTCAAGGTCATCGAAGGCAGCCGGTCCCGCATCCAGGTGTTCCAGGGTGTCGTGATTCGCAGGCACGGCGCGGGCGCGCGCGAGACCTTCACCGTCCGCAAGATGTCGTTCGGCGTGGGCGTCGAGCGCACGTTCCCGGTGCACTCGCCGAACATCGACCGCATCGAGGTCGCCACCCGCGGCGACGTCCGCCGCGCCAAGCTCTACTACCTCCGTGATCTGCGCGGCAAGGCCGCGAAGATCAAGGAGAAGCGCGAGACTCCGTCGGCGTCCTGACCGCCGCGCGCGGTACGGCGTAGCCTTCGTGAGCGTGGCCCTCCCCGAGCTCCCCGACGACCGGCGGGCCCAGCCTCCCCGGCACGGCAGGAACGACGCGCCGACCGGCTGGGTCCAGCCCGGAGCTCAGGGGCCGCCCGGGGTGCCGGAGCGTCCCGTCCGGCTGCCGTCCACACCGTGGCCGGTCGACGTCGACGACGGCACCGTCCCCGCATACCCGGCGACGAACGGGCACGCGCGGCCGCGCAACGGCCACGGCGAGCGGCCCACCCCCACCAACGGCCGCGACATCGCCCGCTTCGCTGTTCCCGACAGCCCGCCGCCGGAGGTCTGGAACGGGTCGCAGCAGAGCGGCCGTCATCCACTGCCCCCGGTGGACGCGCCTCCCGTCGGTCGACCGCAGCACGGTGGCCGTCATCCGTCGCCGCCGGTAGACGCGCCTCCGGTCAGCCGTCCGCAGCACAGCGGCCGTCATCCGTTGCCTGCCCCCGACGGCCCGGCGCGCCGCATCCACAGTGACGTCCCCCCGCCGCGCGCGGTCAACGGGCCGGGCACGCGCCCGCACACGTGGACCGGCGCCCAGCCCGCCGACGACGGCACGGCCTGGGTCGGCTCCGAGCCGCCCGAGCCGGTGGAGGAGCCCACGGTGCCGACCGGCTTCGCCAGGGCCGAGCCCGTGGCGGAGGAGGCCGACGACGGCCCCGCCGGGTTCCCCGGCAGGCACCGCCGCCGGGCGGGCGAGTCGCCCGACGAGCGCCCCGCCGCCGCCTACCGCGAGCAGGCGGGCCACAAGAGCCGGGGGGGCAAGCGCCGCCGATCGACGTTCTGGAAGGAACTGCCGATCCTCGTCGTCGTCGCGCTGGTGCTCACGTTCCTCATCCAGACGTTCATCGCGAAGGTCTACGTGATCCCCTCGGGGTCGATGGAGACCACGCTGCACGGTTGCACCGGCTGCCAGAACGACCGGGTGCTGGTCGACAAGATGACGTACCGCTTCTCCGATCCGGAGCCGGGCGACGTCGTCGTCTTCCGCGGTCCCGACGGCTGGACCAGCGAGTTCACCGCCGATCCGCCCAGCAACGTCGTCGTGCGGGCGCTGCAGGGGCTCGGCTCGCTCATCGGCCTGGCTCCGCCGGACGAGAAGGACTTCATCAAGCGGGTCATCGCGGTCGGCGGCCAGACCGTCCAGTGCTGCGACTCCCGCAATCGGGTGCTCGTCGACGGCAAGGCGCTCGACGAGCCCTACATCTACTTCCTGCCCGAGGCGGGCACGGCCCGGCAGGACGCGTTCGGCCCGATCACGGTGCCCGCGGGCACGCTGTGGATGATGGGCGACAGCCGCAACAACTCGGCCGACTCCCGGGTGCCCGGGCACGGCCCCGTCCCGATCTCCAACGTCATCGGCCAGGCCCGGTTCATCGTGCTGCCGTTCGCCCGGATCGGCTCGATCCCGTCGCCGAACCCGCAGACGCTGGCGGCGCTGGGCGGCGGGGATCCGGGCGCCCCGGCCGCGCTCGGCATGATCGGTCTGCTCCCGCTCGTCGTGCTGCGCAGGCGGGAGCGTGAGCTGGGCGAGTTCCTGCCCCGGCGCCGTACGTGACCGCGGCCCGTCGACGCAGGCCTCGGGTGTTGTTGCCCGCCGAGCTGCGCCCTGCACGGGCCATCGTGCGCCGCTCGGCCGGGAGCTGGACCTTGCAGACCACGCTGCACCGGCACGGGCTCGGGCCGGTCGCGGGTGTGGACGAGGCGGGTCGCGGGGCCTGCGCCGGACCGCTCGTCGTCGCCGCCTGCGTACTGCGGCCCGGCGATGCCAAGCGCCTCGACGGGCTCACCGACTCGAAGCTGCTCAGCCCGGCCGCCCGCGAGGAGTACTTCGCCCTCATCACCAGGTGGGCGGCCGATTCCTGCGTCGTGGTCATCCCGGCCGACGAAGTCGATCGGCGGGGTGTGCACGTCGCGAACATCGAGGGCATGCGGCGCGCGGTGGCGGGGCTGGCGGGGCCGCCCGGCTACGTGCTCACCGACGGTTTCCCGGTGCGGGGGTTCGGCCGCCCCTCGCTCGCGGTGCCCAAGGGCGACCAGGTGGCGGCCTGCGTCGCGGCCGCGTCGGTGCTGGCCAAGGTGACCAGGGACCGGATCATGGTCGCGCTCGACGCCGAGCTTCCCCAGTACCGGTTCGCCGAGCACAAGGGTTACTGCACGCCGATCCACGACGCTGCGCTGCTGGAGCACGGCCCCAGCCCGGTGCACCGGTACTCGTTCGTGAACGTGCGCGGCGCATGGGCCTCCCGGTTCGGACTACCGAGCGCTCTGGTCCACAATGAGCTGCTGCCGGTCGGGCCGTCCGACGCGGGAGAGGGAGGGTTGGAACCGTGAGCGCCGAGGATCTCGAGAAGTACGAGACCGAGATGGAGCTCACGCTCTACAAGGAGTACCGGGACATCGTTTCCCAGTTCTCCTACGTCGTGGAGACGGAGCGCCGCTTCTACCTGGCCAACTCGGTCGACGTCACCCCCCGCAACTCGGACGGCGAGATCTACTTCGAGGTCCGGATGTCCGACGCGTGGGTGTGGGACATGTACCGGCCCGCCCGGTTCGTCAAGAACGTGCGGGTGGTCACGTTCAAGGACGTCAACATCGAGGAGCTGGACAAGCCCGACCTGCGGCTGCCGGAGGGCAATCAGTTCGGCTCCTGAGCGGAGCTTGCGGAGCGAGCATCGGCTCCTGACTTCGGAGTTGTCCCCATCGCGGTCGGCCATCCACAGATCTTGAGAACGCCGCCCGGGCGCGCGGTGGTCTCGCCATCGTGGGGGCATGGCTGCGAAGGACGCCCTGGGCAGACGGGGTGAGGAACTCGCCGCGGCGTACCTCGCCGAGCACGGCCTCGTGGTGCTCGACCGCAACTGGCGCTGTCGGCTCGGCGAGCTCGACATCGTGTGCACCGATACCCGCCGCCTGGTGGTGTGCGAGGTCAAGACGCGGTCGAGCACCCGGTTCGGCTTGCCCGCCGAGGCGGTCGACGCGCGCAAGGCCCACCGCATCCGGCAGCTCGCGGGCGCCTGGCTGGCCGCGCACCACGTGCCGTGGGTCGAGGTCCGCTACGACGTGTTGGCGGTGCTGGTCGAACCAGGAGCGCCGGTGCGCGTCCACCACTACGAGGCGGCCTTCTGATGGGGCTCGCGCGCACGTGGTCGGTCGCGCTGCACGGCGTGGCCGGGCATCTGGTGGAAATCGAGTCCGACGTCGGCGGCGGGCTGCCCGGCATCCACCTCGTCGGGCTGCCGGACGCCGCGCTGCACGAGTCGAAAGACCGGGTGAAGGCGGCCGTCGTCAACTCGGGGTGGCAATGGCCGAACGAGCGGATCGTGCTGGCGCTCTCGCCCGCCATGCTGCGTAAGGCCGGTAGCGGCTTCGACTTGGCGCTGGCGTGCGCTGTTCTCGCGGCCGACGGGATCCTGCCGCAGTCCGCGTTGAACGGCTCTGTGCTGCTGGGCGAGCTGGCGCTGGACGGGCGGCTCCGCCCGATCCGCGGTGTGCTGCCGTGCCTGCTCGCGGCCCGCGCCGCCGGTGCCGAGCGGGTCGTGGTGCCCGCGGCCGCGCTCGGTGAGGCGTCGCTGGTCGACGGGCTGGCGGTCTTTGGGGCCGCCAGCCTCACCGACGTGCTGCGCTGGCTCGCAGGCGAGGCCGAGCTGGCCCGGCCCGGGCCGCGGCCGAACCCGGTCGACGACGCCGCGCCCGCCGATCTCGCCGATGTCGTCGGGCAGCACGACGCGCGCCACGCCTGCGAGATCGCCGCCGCGGGTGGGCACCACGTGCTGCTGGTCGGGCCGCCTGGCACGGGCAAGACGATGCTGGCTCAGCGGTTCGTCGGGCTGCTGCCCCGGCTCGACGCCGCAGGGGCGCTGGATCTCGCCTCGATCCGCTCCGCCGCCGGGCGGCTGCCCGGTGCCGGGGTGCTCAGCACCGTGCCACCGTTGATCGCGCCGCACCACTCCACGTCTATGGCCGCGCTGATCGGCGGGGGCAGCGGCTTGGCCCGGCCCGGTGCTGTGTCGTTGGCCCACCGCGGTGTTCTGTTCCTCGACGAGGCGCCCGAATGGGCGCCGCACCTGCTCGACGCGCTGCGCACGCCGTTGGAAGATGGCGCGGTTCGGTTGTCGCGGGCCGAGGGCACGGTGGAGTACCCGGCGCGGTTCCAGCTCGTGCTCGCGGCCAACCCGTGCCCGTGCGCGCCCGCGCACGACCGCGACTGCGTGTGCCCGTCCCTCGTGCGCCGCCGCTACCTGGGCAGGCTGTCCGGGCCGCTGCTCGATCGGGTGGATCTCCGCGCGCGGATGCTGCCGATCACGACGCTGGCCACCGTCGCGGAGCCGTGGGAGAGCACAGCGCAGGTGCGCGGTCGGGTGATCGGGGCGCGGGCGGCGGCTGCGGCGCGGTGGGCCGGGCACGGCTGGGCGACGAACGCCGAGGTACCGGGCCCGGTCCTGCGCACCCGCTTCGCGCTGCCCGCCGGGGTCGTCCGGCCGCTGGATTCCGCGTTGCGGGCGGGCGAGATCACCGCGCGCGGAGCCGACCGGGCGCTGCGGGTCGCGTGGACGCTGGCCGACCTGGCGGGGCGAGATCGGCCCGACCGCGAGCTCGTGGAGACCGCGCTGTTCTTCCGCGATCGGCGGGCGGCGTGAGCGCGGCGGCGGGGTCTGCGGGTGCGGTGCGGCGGGCGCGGGCCTACCTGCTGCGGGTGGCCGAGCCGCCCGCGTCCGCCCTGGCCCGGATGATCGCGGCCCTCGGGCCGGTGGAGGCGGCGGCCCGGGTGCGGGCAGGCGCCGTGCCGGAGAGCGTCGCGCGGGAGACTGCGGGCCGCCGCGCCGTCGACCGCGTCGACGACGACCTCGCCGCCGCCGAAGCCTGCGGGGCACGGCTCCTCACCCCCGAAGACCCGGCCTGGCCGCACTGGGCGTTCACGGCGCTGGAGAACGCGGCCTACGGCCCACCCGCCGCGGATGCGGTGGGCGACCTGGCCGCCGCCCGCGACCCGGCCGTCCGCGCCGCCTGCCCGCCGGACGATCACTCATGGAGCCCGTCCACGTCGAGCTCGGGCGACCGCGCGCCCGGCGAGCGCGCGGCGGGCGATCCGCGCCGGGGAGACGGCGCGTTGGAGGGCGGCGCGGCTGATGCCGCGGTGTTCAACGAAGCGGTGCTGGGCGGCGGGGCGAGCGGCGGCTCGGTAGGCGGCGGAACGCTGACCGATGGCGTGTGGGCCGATGACGGCGCAGGAGAGGATGCGGGCTGGCCGCGGCGCAGCCGGATCGGGGCAGGAGCCCGGCCTGCGCGGGGCGATTTGGCGCCGCCGATCGCGCTGTGGGTCCGCGGGTCGGGCGCGCTCGACGAACTCTGCGAGCAGGCCGCCGCGATCGTCGGGGCCCGGGCGGCCACCAGCTACGGCTTGCACGTGGCGGGGGAGCTCGGCGCCGGGCTGGCGGCGGTGGGATTCACCGTGGTCTCCGGGGCCGCGATCGGGGTCGACGGCGCTGCGCACCGCGGAGCGCTCGCCGCGGGTGGCGCCAGCGTTGCCGTGCTGGCGTGCGGCATCGATCGCAGCTACCCGGCGGCGCACGAGGCCCTGTTGGAACGGATCGTCGCGACGGGCCTGGTCGTGTCCGAGTACCCGCCCGGGTCAGTGCCCGCGCGTCATCGCTTCCTGGTCCGCAACCGGCTCATCGCTGGCCTGTCGGGTGGCACCGTCGTGGTGGAAGCCGGGCTGCGCAGCGGCGCCCAACGCACCGCGGCCGACGCCCGTTCCTTGGGCCGCCCGGTGATGGCCGTCCCGGGCCCGGTCACCTCCGGTCGGTCCGCCGGATGCCACCGGATGATCCGCGACGGCGCGGTGCTGGTCACCCGGGTCGAGGAGGTGCTCGAAGAGGTCGGGCGCATCGGCCTGCACCTCGCGGAGCCCTCCACCACCCACGGCTCCCGGCCCACCGACGGGCTCAGCGCGCTCGCCGTCCTCGTCCACGACGCGCTGCCCGCGCGGGCCGCCCAGGCCGTTGCGTGGCTCGCCACCGAGGCCGGGGTGCCACCCAACGCCGTGCGTTCGGCGCTGGACGAATTGGTCCGCCGAGAGCTGGTCGAACAGGTCGGCGGCCGCTGGCAGCGGCCGCAGCGAGGATGACCCGCCGCGCGGACGACGAACCGCCGCCCGGACGGCGACCCGCCGCGTGGACGGCGACCCGCCGCGTGGACGGCGACCCGCCGCGTGGACGGCGACCCGCCGCGGACGTCGAACCGCCAGGCGGACGGTGGTCAGCCCCTGCCGGGCGGCCACGGCGGTCGGCTGAATCGGCGCGGTCGAGTCGTGCCTGACCGACCGTTGGCCGGTATTCCCAGGCCACGGTTGCCGTCACGGGCGTGGCGGTGCTTGACGCGGGGGCGTCGAGGTCCGACTGTCGCCCGATGTCCCCCGCGCCGGAGCTGCGGCCCGCCGTCGCCGCATTGCTCACCGAGTTCCTCCGGCATCTGCAGCTGGAGAAAGGCAGGTCGGCCCACACCGTGCGGGCCTACCGCGCCGACCTCGAGCCGTTGCTGGCGAGCATCGACGAC
>DATAOO010000365.1:0-4055 GCA_036265695.1 Pseudonocardia sp.
GGGCGACTTCATCGTCGAGTACAACGCCCAGACGCGCGGCTGGTTCTACCTCCTTCACGTGCTAGCCACGGCGCTGTTCGACCGGCCGGCGTTCCGCTCCTGCGTCGCGCACGGCATCGTGCTGGGCGACGACGGGCTGAAGATGTCGAAGTCGCGCAAGAACTACCCCGACGTCAACGAGGTGTTCGACCGCGACGGCTCCGACGCCATGCGCTGGTTCCTCATGGCGTCGCCGATCCTGCGCGGGGGCAACCTGATCGTCACCGAGCAGGGCATCCGGGAGGGTGTGCGCCAGGCGATCCTGCCGCTCTGGAACACGTGGTACTTCCTGTCGCTGTACGGCACCGCGGCCGGGCGCACCGGCACCTTCCGCACCGACTCGACCCACGTGCTCGACCGGTACGTGCTGGCCCGCACGGCGGCGCTCGTCGAGGACGTCACGGCCGCGATGGACGTCTACGACATCGCCGGCGCGTGCGAGCGGGTGCGCGACCACGCCGAGGCGCTCACCAACTGGTACGTCCGCCGCTCCCGCGACCGGTTCTGGGACGGCGACGCCGACGCGGTCGACACCCTGCACACGGTGCTGGAGGTCACGGCGCGCGTCGCGGCCCCGCTGCTGCCGTTGACCATGGAGAAGCTGTGGCAGGGGCTCACCGGCGGCCGGTCGGTGCACCTGGCCGACTGGCCCACGAGTGGAGCGTCAGCGGAGCGAGCATCGGCGCAGTCCGACCTCCTCCCGCGCGACGACGCGCTCGTGGCGACGATGGAGCGGGTGCGGCAGGTCGCCTCGGCGGCGCTGTCGCTGCGCAAGGCGCGCGGGCTGCGGGTGCGCCTGCCGCTCGCCGCGCTCACCGTGGCCGCCGCCGACGCCGCCACGCTCGCGCCGTTCGCCGACATCCTGCGCGACGAGGTGAACGTCAAGGAGGTCGTCCTCACCGAGGACGTCGCGGCGCACGGCCGGTTCGAGGTGGCCGTCAACGCGCGGGTGTGCGGGCCGCGGCTCGGTGGCGACACCCAGAAGGTGATCCGCGCGGTCAAGGCGGGCGAGTGGTCCGCCGAACCCGACGGCACCGTCACCGCCGCGGGGATCACGCTGCGACCGGGGGAGTTCACCGAGCGGCTCGTCGCGGTGGACGCCGAGCGCACCGCCGCCCTGCCCGGCAGCACGGGGCTCGTGCTGCTGGACACGGTGGTCACGCCGGAGCTGGCCGCCGAGGGCGCGGCGCGCGACGTCGTCCGCGTGGTCCAGCAGGCGCGGCGCGAGGCCGGGCTCGACGTGTCCGACCGGATCACGCTCGTCCTGGAGGCCCCGGAGGCGGTCGGAGAGGCGGTCCGCGCCCACGAGGCCTTCGTGGCGGGCGAGGTGCTGGCCGCGACCGTCACCTACGGACCGGCGGGCAGCCCGGCATCGGAGGGCTCGGTGACGGCAGCCGACGGTACGTCGACCAAGGTCAAGGTGCAGGTGACCCCAACCCCCCGCTGAGTCGTACGTTCCACCCCGGTGAGTCGTACGTTCCACCCCGGTGAGTCGTACGTTTCACCCCGGTGAGTCGTGCGATCCACCCCGGTGAGTCGGCCGTTCCGTCCCGGTGAGTCGTGCATCTCGAAACGGCGGATCGGCCGACTTGGCGCGTAGAGGTGGGAGTCCGGCCCGGCGGATTGAGCGATTGGTACGTCGCGACCCACCGTCGGCCACCGGATCGGCGGAACGCGACCTGGGTGACGTGATGTCCGGCGTCGGCCGTCGCCTTCTACGCTGCTGACGTGGCGGACGGCGGGGCGGCGGCGCGGTGGGCCGAGCTGCAGTCCGGGCGCGGGATCCCACCGGCGATCCGGGCCCGCGTCGACTGGAACCCCTGGCACCACGAACCCTCGTGGTTCGTGCCGCCGCCGGTGGCCGCCGACACGCCGTCGCGCGCGGCCGGGCTGGCGTTGCTCGTCCCGCCGGGCGCCGTTCTCGACGTCGGCTGCGGCGGCGGCAGCGCGGCGTTCGCCCTCGCCGAGCGCGCGACCGAGCTGATCGGCATCGACCGGCAGCGCGACATGCTCGACATCTTCGCCGCCACCGCCCGCGAACGGGGCGTCCCGGCCCGGGTGGTGCTCGGCGAGTGGCCCGACGCGGCGAGAGAGGCAGGACAAGCCGACGTGGTGGTGGCGAACCATGTGCTGCACAACGTCGTCGACCTGGCGCCGTTCCTGCGCGCCTTGACGGCCACAGCGCGCCGCGGCGTCGTCGTCGAGATGCTCGACCAACATCCGATGGCGTGGCTCGACCCGCTGTGGGAGCACTTCCACGGCCTCCGCAGGCCGGAGCCCGCGACGGCGGCCGACGCCGTCGCGGTGCTCCACGAGATCGGACTCGAGCCGCAGGTCACGCGGTGGGAGCGGGGCAACCCGCCGCGGCAGGACCCGGCGTGGGTGGCGCGGCGGCTGTGCCTCGCGCCGCAACGGGTGGCCGAGGTCGCCGGCGCGCTCGACGCCCTCAGCCGCCCCCGCACCGCCGTCACGCTCACCTGGCGGTCCTGACCGACGTCGCTCGGCCGCCGCAACCCACGTCGAGCAGCGGCCAGACGGCCAACTCACCACGGCGAAATGCCCGACTCACCGGGTTGGTTTGCCCGACTCACCGTGGCGAGACGTACGACTCGCCGCGATGGGATGCCCGACTCACCGTGGCGAGACGTACGACTCACCGCGTTGGTTTGCCCGACTCACCCTGACGAGATGTACGACTCACCGTCGTGGAAACGGCGACTCGGCGTCGCGGAAACGGGGACTCGCCGGGTGGGGGCGGCTGCCTGCGCAGGTTGGGGGCGTGGCGATCGTTAGGGTTGGGCATGCCGAGCCTGGAGGTCCTGCTCGGGATCGCAGCGGGGGTCGTCCTGGTCGGCGTCGTCGCGGTCCGGGTGTCCGTGCGGCTCGGCCTGCCCTCGCTGCTGCTGTACCTCGGCATCGGGATCGTGCTGGGGGAGTCGGTGCTGGGCATCGAGTTCTCCGACGCCGCGCTCACCGAGTCGCTCGGGCTCGCCGCGCTCGTCCTGATCCTGGCCGAGGGCGGGCTCACCACCAGCTGGCGCGCCGTGCGCCCTTCACTCGGCCTCGGCGTCGCGCTCTCCACGGTGTCGGTGCTGGTCAGCATCGGCGTCGTCGGCGCCGGACTGCACGTCCTCCTCGGCCTGGAGTGGCGCACCGCCCTGCTGTGGGGCGCCGTGCTGTCCTCGACCGACGCCGCAGCGGTCTTCAGCGTGCTGCGCGGCGTCGGGGTCAGCAGGCGGCTCTCCGGCGCGCTGGAGCTGGAGTCCGGCATGAACGACGCGCCGGTCGTGCTCGCCGTCCTGCTGCTCTCCTCGTCCGACCCGTTCACCTGGCTCACGCCCGTCCTGGTCGTCTACGAGCTGGTCGCGGGCGCCGTGATCGGGGGGCTGCTGGGGCTCGGCGGCGCGTGGGCGCTCCGCCGAGCCGCGCTGCCCTCCACCGGCCTCTACCCGCTCGCCGCGATCGCCGTCTGCCTGCTGGGCTTCGCCGCCGGGCAGTTCACCCACGCCTCCGGCCTCCTCGCCACCTACGTCGCCGCGCTCGTCCTCGGCAACTCCGACCTGCCCCACCGCGGCGGCGTGCGCTCGTTCGCCGAGGGCACCGGCTGGCTCGCCCAGATCGGCCTGTTCGTGCTGCTCGGGCTGTACGCGTCGCCGCCCCGGCTGGTGAACGCGGTGGTGCCTGCCCTGGTCGCGGGCGCGGTGCTGCTGCTGGCCGCCCGGCCGCTCTCCGTGGTCGCCGCGGCCGTCCCGTTCCGGGTGCCGTGGCGTGAGCAGGCGTTCCTCTCCTGGTCGGGCCTGCGCGGCGCCGTGCCCATCGTGCTCGCCCTCATCGCGCTCACCGAAGGCGCGCCGAACGCCACCGCCCTCGTCGACGTCGTGTTCGTGCTGGTGGTCGTGCTCACCCTGCTGCAGGGCACCACCCTGCCGTGGGTCGCCCGGCTGCTCGGGGTCGCGCGGGCGAGCGAGCCGCGGGAGATCGAGGTCGATGCCGCGCCGCTCGACGAGCTGGGCGCC
>DATAOO010000366.1:0-6192 GCA_036265695.1 Pseudonocardia sp.
CCGGTGTCGTGACCTTCCACCGCCTCGACAACGCCCGCACGCGTGTGACGCTCCAGCTCGACCACGACCCGGAGGGCTTCGTCGAGAAGGCGGGCGACGCGCTGGGCATCGTGCAGCACCGGGTCAAGGGCGACCTGGAGAACTTCCGGAAGTTCATCGAGGAGCGCGGCAGTGAAGAGGGCGGTTGGCGCGGCGACGTCGACGCCGCCCCGCAGACGCGCTGACCCGGGGCCCGCTCACCTGACGTCGGCCTCGACGGCGTCCTGGGCCTTGCGCGCGGCGATCAGCACCGGGTCCCACACCGGCGAGAACGGCGGCGCGTACGACAGGTCCAGCGAGAGCACCTCCTCGACGTGCATCTCGTTCCAGATCGCGGTGGCCAGCACGTCGATGCGCTTGGCGGCGTCGTCGCGGCCGACGATCTGGGCGCCGAGGAGCCGCCCGGTGCGCTTCTCGGCCACCAGCTTCACGCGGATGGGCTGGGCGCCGGGGAAGTAGCCCGCGCGCGTCGTCGAGTCGACCGCCGCGCTGACGAACCGGTACCCGGCCGCCTCGGCCTCGGCCTCCGACAGCCCGGTGCGCGCCACCTCGACGTCGCACACCTTCGTGATCGCCGTGCCGATCACGCCGGGGAAGGTGGCGTAGCCGCCGCCGAGGTTGATGCCCGCCACGCGACCCTGCTTGTTGGCGTGCGTGCCCAGCGCCACCACCACGCGTTGGCCGGAGAGGCGGTGGATCGACTCGACGCAGTCGCCCACCGCCCACACCCCCGCCGCCTCGGTGCGCATGCGGTGGTCGACCGCGATGCCGCCGGACGGGCCGAGCGGGATCCCGGCCTCCCGCGCGAGCGCGACGTTGGGCCGCACCCCCAACCCGAGCACGACGAGGTCGGCGGGCAGCTGCCGCCCCGACGCGGTGTGGACGGCGGTGGCGCGCCCGTCCGCGTCGGTGGCGATCTCGGTGACGCCGTCGCCGAGCACCAGGTCGATGCCGAGGCCGCGCACGGCGTCGGCGATGAACGTGCCGATGTCGGGGTCGAACATGCCGACCGGGGTGGGAGAGCGGTCGACGACCGTCACGGCCAGCCCGCGCACCTGGCAGGCCTCGGCTACCTCCAGGCCGATGTAGCCGCCGCCGACGATCACCACCCGGTGCACGGCGTCGGTGAGCGCCGCCCGCAGCGCCGCCCCGTCGTCGAGGGTCTGCACGCCGTAGACGCCCGCCGCGTCGATGCCCGGCACCGGCGGCCGGGCGGGCACGCTGCCCGCGGCGTAGACGAGGTCGTCGAACGGCTCGGTGTACTCCTCGCCGCTCTCGAGATCGCGGGCGCGCACGTGGCGGGCGGCCAGGTCGATCCCGACCACCTCGGTGCGGGTGCGCACGTCGATGTGGTTGCGGCGGTGCTGCTCCGGCGACCGCGTGACGAGCTGCTCCTCGCGCTCGACGGCCCCGCTGATCCAGTACGGGATGCCGCACGCCGAGTAGGAGGTGGCGCGCCCCCGCTCGAACGCGACGATCTGCAGCTCGTCGGGCCCCCGCCGCTTGCGCGCCTGGCTCGCCGCGCTCATGCCCGCCGCGTCGCCGCCGATCACCACCAGCCTGTCCATGGGCTCAACCTAGGCTCACCCCCATGAGCCGCTACGCCCCCTTCACCAACCTGCGCATCGACGGGCCCGACGACGACGGCGTGATCGAGCTCGTCCTCGACGCCCCGCACCTCAACGCGGTGAGCGAGGCCGCGCACGGCGACCTCGCCGCGGTCTGGCGGGCGTTCGACGCCGACCCGGACGTGCGCACGGTCCTGCTGCGCGGCGAGGGGCGGGGCTTCTCGGCGGGCGGCTCGTTCGACCTGGTGGAGAAGCTCACCCAGGACTTCGACGCCCGCACCCGCACGATGCGCGAGGCCCGCGACCTCGTCTTCAACATCCTCGACTGCAGCAAGCCCATCGTCTCCGCGGTCCACGGCCCCGCGGTCGGGGCGGGCCTGGTCGCAGCGGTGTTGGCCGACGTCTCCGTCGTGACGAAGACCGCGAAGATCATCGACGGGCACACCCGGCTCGGCGTGGCCGCGGGCGACCACGCCGCCGTGTGCTGGCCGCTGCTGTGCGGCATGGCGAAGGCCAAGTACTACCTGCTGACCTGCCGTCCGCTGTCCGGCGAGGAGGCCGAGCGCATCGGGCTCGTCTCGCTGTGCGTCGACGAGGACGCCGACCTGCTGCCCACCGCCCGCGAGGTCGCCCACGAGCTCGCGGACGGCGCCGCGCTGGCGCTCCGGTCGACCAAGCAGGTGCTGAACCACTGGTACCGGCAGGTGGCGGGGGCGATCTTCGACGCCTCCCTCGCGCTGGAGTTCTACGGCTTCGGCGGCCCCGAGGTGCACGAGGGCCTCGCCTCGCACCGCGAGCGCCGCGCGCCCCGGTTCCCCCGGTGAGGCCGCTCACCGGGCTGTCGGTGGTGGAGTGCGCGAGCTTCGTCGCGGGCCCCACCGGCGGGATGACGCTGGCCCAGCTCGGCGCTTCGGTGATCCGGATCGACCCGCTCGGCGGCGGCTCCGACCACCACCGCTGGCCGGTCGTGGGCGTCGGCGCCGGGCCCGACGACGCCGAGTCGTACTACTGGGCGTCGCTGAACAAGGGCAAGCGCTCGGTGGCCGTCGACCTGCGGTCGGACGCGGGCCGCGAGCTGGTCACCGCCCTGATCACGGCGGCCGGGGTGCTGGTGGACAACGTCGTCGGCCGCCGCTGGATGGCCAACGCCGCGCTCGTCGCGCAGCGGCCGGACCTGATCCACGTGCGCGTGCAGGGCTACCCCGACGGGCGCCCGGCCGTCGACTACACCGTGAACGCCGAGGTCGGGATCCCGCAGATCACCGGGCCCGAGGACGGCGGCGCGCCGGTCAACCACGTGCTGCCCGCCTGGGACCTGGTCGCGGGCCTCTCCGTCTCGACCGCCGTGCTCGCCGCCCTCTACGACCGCGACCGCACCGGCCGGGGCACCTACGTCGAGCTGGCGCTGGCCGACGTCGCGCTGGCGGGCGTGGCCAACCTGGGCTGGCTGTCGGAGTCGGCCGAGCGCGGCCGCGACCGTCCCCGGCACGGCAACCACGTCTACGGCTCGTTCGGCGTGGACTTCGCCTGCTCCGACGGGCAGCGGGTGATGGTCGTCGCGCTCACGCCCGGTCAGTGGACGGCGCTCACGTCCGTCACCGGCACGCAGGCCGTGTTCGCGGCGCTGGAGCAGGCGCTGTCCGCCGACCTCACGCTGGAGTCCGAGCGCTACCGGCTGCGCGACACGATCGCCGCCGTCCTCAAGCCGTGGTTCCTCGGTCGCGACTCTGCGGCCGTGGCCGAGGAGCTCGACGCCGCCCGCGTGCTGTGGGGCCGCTACCAGCGGATGACCGACGTGGTCGCCGCCCACCGCGGCGGGGCGCACCCGGTGCTCGCCGACCTCGCGCTGCCCGGCGGCGCCACCGGCATCACGGCCCGCTCCCCGCTGCGCTGGAACGGCGAGCACGGGCAGGCGGGCGCCGCGCCCGCGTTGGGCCGCGACACCGACGCGGTGCTCGCCGAGGTGCTCGGGCTGAGCGCGGCCGAGATCGCGAGCCTGCACGATCGCGGCGTCATCGGATGTCGAGAACCGCAGGGCGGCTCCGCTCACCCCGTGTGAGCCGCGAAACGGCGCGGCCCCGACACCAGGAGATCACCATGCCGAAGTACCTGCTCCTCAAGCACTACCGCGGCGGCCCGGAGCCGCACCGCGCGGTGCCGCCGATGGACCAGTGGGCCCCCGAGGACGTCGAGGCGCACCTGGCGTTCCTCCGCCACGTCGCCGAGGTGCTCGAAGAACGCGGCGAGTACGTCGGCGCCCAGGCGCTCGTGCCCGCCCGCACCTGGGTGCGCTACAGCGGCCCGGACGCCGCGCCGGTCACCACCGACGGCCCGCACCCGGAGACCAGCGACCTGGTCGCGGGCTGGTACATGATCGACGTCGAGACGTACGAGCGCGCGCTGGAGGTCGCCGCGTTCGTCTCGGGCGGGCCCGGCCCCGGCGGCGAGCCGATGTACGAGTGGATCGACGTCCGCGAGATCATGGGCTGACGGCGTGTCCGACGGGCAGGAACGCCGGGTGGACGAGGGCGAGCTGCGGGCCCTCGTCCCCCGGGTGCTCGCGGGCCTGGTGCGGCGCGGCGAGGACTTCGACGCCGCCGAGGACGCGCTGCAGGAGGCCCTCCTCGACGCGCTGCGCGTCTGGCCGGAGCGCCCGCCGGACAACCCGCGGGCGTGGCTCGCCGCCGTCGCGATGCGGCGGCTGATCGACGCGCGGCGCAGCGAGGCCGCCCGTCGCGACCGCGAGGAGGTGCTGCCCGAGCCGGTGGACACGGAGTCCGGCGACGACACCCTCTTCCTGCTCGTCTGTTGCTGCCACCCCGACCTCACGCCCGCCTCCCAGGTGGCGCTCACGCTGCGCGCGGTCGGCGGCCTGACCACGCGGGAGATCGCCGACGCCTTCTTCGTGCCGGAGGCGACGATGGCGCAGCGGATCAGCCGGGCCAAGCGCAGCCTGCGCGACCGGCGCCTGGACGAGCCGGGCGACCTCGCGGTCGTGCTGCGGGTGCTCTACCTGGTCTACACGACCGGGCACGGGGGGCGGCTCGACCTCGCCGCCGAGGCGCTCCGGCTCGCCCGCCAGCTCACCCTGGCCACCGACGAGCCGGAGGCACGGGGGCTGCTGGCGCTCATGCTCCTCAACCACGCCCGCCTCCCGGCCCGCCTCGACGCGCAGGGCCGGATCGTCACCCTCGACCGGCAGGACCGCAGCCGCTGGAACACCCGCGAGATCGCCGAGGGCGTGCGCGTGCTCCAGTCGGCGCTGGCCGAGCAGCGGCCGGGGCGCTACCAGATCGAGGCCGCCATCGCCGCCCTGCACGACGACGCGGCCGACGCGGCCGAGACCGACTGGCCGCAGATCCTCGCCTGGTACGACGACCTGGTCGCGCTCACCGCCGACCCGGTGCACCAGGACCCGGCGGCCGTGCTTGGTCGGGCGGTCGCCGTCGGGCACGTGTTGGGCGCCGCCGCGGGGCTGCGCGAGGCCGACCGGCTGCGCGCGGTGCTCGGTGACCGCCACCGCTGGCACGCCGTGCGCGGCTACCTGCACGAGCTCGGCGGCGACCCGGCCGCGGCGGGCGCGGCGTACGCGGAGGCCGGCCGCCGGGCGACCGACGTCGCCGAGCGCGACCACCTCGTGCGCCAGGCCGCCCGCGCGCGGGCGGAGGCTCAGAGGAGCTCGGCCGGGTCGGTGTAGGCCAGCTCGTGCGCCTCGGCGACCGGCTGGCTGACGAGCTTCCCGCCCAGCGTGCTGAGGCCGAGTCGCAGGGCCGGGTCGGACCGGGCGGATCCCACCACGCCGTGCTCGGCCACGCGGACGAGGTAGGGCAGCGTGGCCGACGTGAGGGCGAGCGTGGAGGTGCGGGCCACGGCCCCCGGGATGTTCGCGACGCAGTAGTGGATCACGCCTTCTTCGACGTAGACCGGGTCGGAGTGGGTGGTCGGGCGGCTGGTCTCGAAGCAGCCGCCCTGGTCGATGGCGATGTCGACGACGACGCTGCCCGGGCGCATCGCGGCGAGCATCTCCCGGCTCACCAGCTTGGGCGCTTTGGCCCCGGGCACGAGCACGGCGCCGATCACGACGTCGGCCTCGGCGACGTAGGCGGCGGTGCGGGCCCGGTTGGGCACGATGAGGTCGAGGCGTCCGCCGAAGATGTCGGAGAGGTAGGCCAGCCTGCTGGGGTTGGTGTCGAGCACGCGGACGATGGCCCGCATCCCGAGGGCGATCTTGGCGGCTTCGGTGCCGGACACGCCGCCGCCGATGATGAGGACGTTGGCGGCGGGGGTGCCGGGCACGCCGCCGAGCAGGATGCCCGCTCCGCCTGCCGGGCTTTCCAGGTGGTGGGCGGCGGCTTGTACGGCCATGCGGCCTGCGACCTCGCTCATGGGGGTGAGCAGGGGCAGCTTGCGGTCGGGGGTCTGGACGGTCTCGTAGGCGATGGCGTCGATGCGGCGTTCGAGCAGGAACTCGGTGAGCCTGCGGTCGGCGGCCAGGTGCAGGTAGGTGAACAGCTGCTGGCCGGGGCGGAAGCGGTGGTACTCCTCGGGCACCGGCTCCTTGACCTTGACGATCAGGTCGGCGGCG
>DATAOO010000367.1:0-4049 GCA_036265695.1 Pseudonocardia sp.
CGAGCCCGACCCCGCAGGCGCCGGGCTCCGTCTGCAGGCGCGGGCCCGGCGGCTCCTCGGCACGCTCATCCGGCCGCACCGGCGGGCGGTGGCGGCGGCGCTGCTGCTGCTCGTCGGGCAGAGCATTGCCGAGCTGGCGGGGCCGCTGCTCGTCGCGTACGCGATCGACACGGGCATCCCGGCCGCGGTGGCGGGCGACGTGGGCCCGCTCATCCGGGCGATCGGGGGCTACGCGGGCACGGCCGCGGCGTCGGCGGGGTTCCGCGCGGGCTTCCTGCTGCTCACCGGGCGGATCGGGCAGGACGTGCTCCTGGACGTGCGGCGCCGGGTGTTCGCCCACGGCCAGCGGCTCTCCCTCGACTTCCACGAGCGCTTCACCTCCGGTCGCTTCATCTCGCGCCTCACCAGCGACGTCGACGCGCTGAACGACCTGCTGGAGAAGGGGCTGGACGGCTTCGGCGGCGCGGTGCTCTCGCTCGTCGGCATCTCCGTGCTGCTGGTGTGGCTCGACCCGACGCTGGCCGCGATCGTCCTCGCCGGGTTCGTGCCGCTGCTGCTGCTCACGCGGTGGTTCCAACGGCGCTCGCGGGCGACCTACCGGCGCACCCGCGTCACGGTCGCCCGGCTGATCGTCCACTTCGTCGAGTCGATGAACGGCATCCGCGCCGTGCAGGCCTACCGCCGCGAGGAGCGCAACGACGCGATCATGGACGGCCTCGGCGCCGCCTACCGCGACGCCAACGCCGACACGATTCGCACGGTCGCGTGGTATGTCGGGGCGCTGCGCGCGGTCGGCAACCTCACGCTGGCGCTGGTGCTCGCCGTCGGTGGGCTGCGGGTGGCGGGCGGTGCGCTGGAGCTGGGCGCGCTCACCGCGTTCCTGCTCTACCTGCGGCGGTTCTACGACCCGCTCGACGAGCTGGCGCAGTTCTTCAACGCCTACCAGTCGGCGGCCGCGGCGTTGGAGAAGATCGCCGCGGTGCTGGACACGCCTGCGGACGTGCCCGAGCCCGTCGAGCCGGTGGCGTTGCCGTCGCCGGTGCGCGGGGAGCTGCGGTTCGTGGGCGTACGGTTCGCCTACCGGTCCGACCGGCGGCGGACCGTGCTGCCCGAGCTGTCGCTGACCGTGCCCGCGGGGCAGACGGTGGCGCTGGTCGGCGCCACCGGGGCGGGCAAGTCGACGCTGGCCAAGCTGGCCGCGCGGTTCTACGACCCCGCCGACGGAGCGGTCACGCTGGACGGCGTCGACCTGCGCGACGTGGGCGACGCCCAGCTGCGCACTGCGCTCGCGATGATCACCCAGGAGGCGTTCCTGTTCTCCGGTTCGGTGGCCGACAACATCGCGCTGGGGCGACCGGACGCGCCGCGGGCGGCGATCGTCGCCGCCGCGGAGGCCGTCGGGGCGCGGGCGTTCGTCGAGGCGCTGCCGGACGGGTTCGACACCGACGTCCGCAAGCGCGGCGGGCGGCTGTCGGCGGGCCAGCGGCAGCTCGTGGGGCTGGCCCGGGTGGTGCTGGCCGACCCGGCGGTGGTGCTGCTGGACGAGGCCACGTCGTCGCTGGACGTGCCGAGCGAACGGGCGGTGCAGGCGGCGCTGGAGACGGTGCTCGCCGACCGCACGGCGTTGATCATCGCGCACCGCCTCTCGACCGTGCTCATCGCCGACCGCGTGCTCGTCATGGCCGACGGCCGGGTGGTCGAGGACGGCCCGCCCGCCGAGCTCTTGTCGGGCGGTGGCGAGTTCGCCGAGCTCCACGCGGCCTGGCACGCCAGCCTCCACACCCCCGATGAGTCGCACGATCCACCCCGGTGAGTCGTGCATCCCATCCCGGTGAGTCGTACATCCCATCCCGGTGAGTCGTGCATCTCGCCGCAGTGAGTCGTGCATCTCGACGCAGTGAGTCGTGCATCTCGACGCGGCGAGTCTCCGTTTCCGGGGCGGCGAGTCTCCGCTTCCAAGACGGCGAGTCGCCGTTTCCGGGACGCCGCAGTCCGCAACGCCGGTGCGGGCCCCGGCGACCCCCGCGCCGCGCCTACCATCGGCGGCGTGCTCCCCGACACCGCGCCCGCCCCGCTCGACGTCCTGCGGCGCGTGTTCGGCTACGACGGCTTCCGCGGCGAGCAGGCGGCGATCGTCGACCACGTCTGCGGCGGGGGCGACGCGGTGGTGCTCATGCCCACCGGCGGCGGGAAGTCGCTCTGCTACCAGATCCCGGCCCTCGTCCGTCCGGGCGTCGGCGTCGTCATCTCCCCGCTGATCGCGCTCATGCAAGACCAGGTCGACGCGCTCACCGCGCTCGGCGTCCGCGCGGGCTTCCTCAACTCCACGCAGAACCCCGACGAGCGCCGGACGGTCGAGGCGCTCTTCCTCGCCGAGGAGCTCGACCTGCTGTACCTCGCCCCCGAGCGCCTCCGCGTCCCGTCCACGACGAACCTCCTCGAACGCGGCCGCATCGCGCTCTTCGCGATCGACGAAGCGCACTGCGTCGCACAGTGGGGGCACGACTTCCGCCCCGACTACCTGGCGCTCTCCGAGCTGCACGAGCGCTGGCCGGACGTCCCGCGCATCGCGCTCACCGCCACGGCCACCCGCGCCACGCACGCGGAGATCAGCAAACGGCTCAAGCTGCAGGACGCGGCGCAGTTCGTGGCGAGCTTCGACCGTCCCAACATCACCTACCGCATCGCGCCGAAGAACGAGCCGCGCCGCCAGCTCCTGGAGCTGCTGCGCACCGAGCACGCGGGCGACGCGGGCATCGTCTACTGCCTCTCGCGCAAGTCGGTCGAGCAGACCGCCGAGTTCCTGGTCGCGTCCGGCATTCCGGCCCTCCCGTACCACGCCGGGCTCGACAGCCTCACCCGCGCAGCGCACCAAACGCGCTTCCTGCGCGAGGACGGCGTGGCCATGGTCGCGACGATCGCGTTCGGCATGGGCATCGACAAGCCCGACGTCCGGTTCGTCGCCCACCTCGACCTGCCCAAGTCGGTAGAGGGCTACTACCAGGAGACCGGCCGCGCGGGACGCGACGGCCTGCCGTCCACCGCTTGGCTCGCCTACGGCCTCGCCGACGTCGTGCAGCAACGCAAGATGATCGACGACTCACCCGGCGACCGCGACCACCGGCGCAGGCTCGCGCAGCACCTGGACGCGATGCTCGCGCTCTGTGAGACGGTCGAGTGCCGCCGGGTGCAACTGCTCGCCTACTTCGGCGAGACGGCGACGCCCTGCGGCAACTGCGACACCTGCCTGGTACCGCCGGAGTCGTGGGACGGCACGGTCGCGGCGCAGAAGCTGCTCTCCACCGTGTTCCGGCTGGACCGCGAGCGGCACCAGCGCTTCGGTGCCGGGCAGATCATCGACATCCTGCTCGGCAAGCGCACGCCGAAGGTCGAGCAGTTCTGCCACGACGAGCTGAGCGTGTTCGGCGTCGGAACCGAGCTGTCCGAAGGCGAATGGCGCGGGGTGGTCCGCCAGCTCCTCGCGCAGGGGATGTTGGCGGTCGAGGGCAACTACCAGACGTTCCAGCTCACCGAGGCCAGCAGGCCGGTGTTGCGCGGGGAGCGCACGGTGCTCCTCCGGCGCGACCCGGTCAAGGTGGCGCGCACCCGCTCGTCCCGCACCCCCGCCGCCCCGCTGCCCGACGGCGTCGCGCCGATCTTCGAGCAGCTCCGGGCCTGGCGTGGGGCCGCGGCCAAGGAGCAGGGCGTGCCCGCCTACGTGATCTTCCACGACGCCACGCTGCGGGAGATCGCCACGCGCCGCCCGACGTCGCTCGCCGAGCTCGGGCGGATCAACGGCATCGGCGAGGCCAAGCTGGCCCGCCACGGCCAGGCCGTCCTCGACACCCTCGCCGAGGTCTCCCCCTAGCGACGGGTCAGGTGCGGATCCGGGTTCCCTTCGGGTCGTACAGCACCCCGGGCGCCACCTCCGCCTCGACCCACTCGCCGTCGACCGCCACCGCCGGGGGGCTCGACGCCTCCACCGGCAGGTAGGCGTACGCGATCGACTTCTGCACCGTGTAGCCGTAGCCGCCGGAGGTCACCTGGGC
>DATAOO010000368.1:0-12364 GCA_036265695.1 Pseudonocardia sp.
GCGGCTGGGCTTCGTCGTCACCCCGGAGTCGAAGCAGGAGCAGACCGGCCCGCCGTGGCGGCTGATCTGGCCACAGCTCACCGCGATGGTGCTCCTCGTGGCCGCGGGCGGCGTCGGCACGGCCCGCTACCTCATGGGCACCGCGTCGTTCGACCTGTTGTCGCTCGGCGTCAACCTCGTCTGGGTCGTCGTCGACCTCGTCATCCTCTCCGTCGTCATCTCGGCGGCGAAGCACACCGGCCGGGAATCGCGACAGCGGAGAGCGAGTGTCACGCATGAACATCGACACCAGGATCATCGACGGCGGGCGGCTGACGATGGTGTCCACGGCCCGTTCGGTCGTGGCTGACCCGGAGCTCCACGCGCTCGCGGGCACCTGAGCGGCGGGCAGGCGTCGATGGCGGTGGGGGTCGCACCGCCGGGCGCCATCCCGCTCGGGCGGCGACGGGGAGGTCCGCGGAGGCCTCCTCGTCTCCGTTCCGGCCGACTCGGCCTCGCCGCGCGCGCCCGCGTCGTCGAGGCGCTGGGGCCGCGGCGGCATCGTTCAGCCGAGATGTCGGCTGGATGGGCGATCCACGCCGAGGGCGCACAGCTGCGCGGTGACGTCGGCTGCACCGTCGCGGTTGTCGACGGCGAGGTGCGGCACCGGGGGCGGCTCGTCGGGGCGCATGCGGGCGAGGAAGGCGGGGAGGTCGGCGAGCTTGCCGGTGTCGCGCGGTGAGCCCCGCGCGAGCAGCCTGCGCCGCAGCGTGGCGGCGTCGGTGCGCACCCAGACCAGCCGGACGGGCGGCCCGCCGAGCTCGTCGACCCACTGCGCCCAGCGCGCGGTGTCGTGGATCGCCGTGGTGAAGGGGCCGGTCACGAGCACCGGGCAGCCGTGGGCGCGGATCTCCCGGGTGACGGCGGCGAGCCCGGCGTACTCGTGCACCTTGACGTGGGCGTCGTACCAGTCGCCCTCGCGTTCGCCCGGCGCCCGCCCGGCCGCGGCCAGCGTGGCGGCCACGAACCCGCCGTAGACGGTGTCCTTGTCCAGCAGCGCGGGCACCGGGTCGAGCAGCGCGAGCAGCCGCTCGGTCACCGTGGACTTGCCCGCCCCCGGCGGCCCCGCGACCACCCACGCCTCCGCCCGCACCCGCCCAGCCTGCCGCACCGCCGGTGAGGCGCGGGCTAGCGCGACACCGGCTGCGGCTCCGGCACGTTCCGCGCCGGGCTCAGCGACGGCACCCGGCCGCCCGCGCGGCGGACGGCGCGGCGCGCGAGCACGTACGCCCCGGGCCCGCGCAGCGTGCCCCCGACGCGGAGGCGCGCGGTGTCCTCGGGCATCCCGGCGCCCGCGTCGGCCTCCCGCTCGGAGATCACCTTCATCTGCGCGAAGGCCGCGGGCAGCCGCTTCAGCGCGGCGTTGCGCGCGCCCTTGTCCAAAGCGATCTTGGTGAGCAGCGCGGACAGCCCCACGGCGTAGCCGCGCAGCTGCTCGCGCATCGAGTCGCCGTCCACGCGGTGGTGGTGCCACAGCACTGCGCCGGGCTCGTACCCGACCGCGTGCCCCGCGAGGATCAGCCGGATCATGAACTCGCCGTCCTCCCCGCCGTGCGTGGGTGTGCCCGGGCCGAGTGCCTCGTCGAACCCGCCCGCGGCCCGCGCGAACTCCGTGCGGACGGCCATGTTCGCGCCGATGCCGAACAGGCCCGGCGAGAACGGGAAGATCGCCGAGTCCGGCGGCGGGTCCTGCAGGCTGAACCGGCGGGCCAGGAAGCCCTTGTTCCAGGCGAGCGCGGTGTCGGCGGCGCGTTCCTGCTCGGTGTCCAGGCGCGCCGCGAGCACCGGGCCGCTCACACACGCGAGCGTCGGGTCCTGCGCGAACGCCCCGGCCATGCGGGTGGCCCACGCCCGGTCGACCTCGGTGTCGTCGTCGGTGAAGAGCACCACCGGCGTCGTCGCCTCGAACAGCCCGCGGTTGCGGCCCACCGAGGCGCCGCGGCGCGGCTCGCGGATGTAGCGCACCCGCGGGTCGGCCAGCGCCTGGACGGCGTGCAGCGTGCGGTCGTCGTCGGGCGCGTTGTCCACCACGAGCACGGTGATCGCCGGGTGGTCGCCCGCGAGGATGCTGCGCACGCACCGGGCGAGGCTGTTGGCGCGCCCGCGCGTGGCAACGACCGCGGTAACCGGCGCGGCCGATGCCGGGGGCTGCCGCACCGGGCGCACCGGACCGAGCTGGGCGGTGAGCGCCCTGGCGACGGTCTCGGTCGAGGCGTGCCCGCGGTCGAGCCGCACGGTCGCCATCCCGACGGGGATGTCGCCGACCGTCACGAGCAGCCGCGCCGCGACGTAGCGGCTGGACACCGAGATCGGCTGGATCGGCGCGGCGCGGTCGAGCGTGCTGATCCACGCCGGTCCGTGGACGGGCTGAGCACGCACCTGGACGGTGGGCCCGTCCATGCTGCTCGTGCCGGATGCTGCCTCAGCCACCGACGACCCTCGCAGCCACGCGGTACACGCCCCCGCGGGCGGCGTCGCGCGCCGCCCGCATCCGGGCCCGGCCGCTCGGGCCCGCCTTGTGCCAACCCAGCAGTGCGACACCCCAGACGTCGCGACGCAGCGCGGCGGTGCCCGCGGTGCGGGCCTCGGCCGCCCAGCGGTCGCCGATCTCGTCGTGGCCGTCGCGGTAGGCGAAGACGGCGGGCCGCACGTAGGCCAGGCCCGGGTGGCGGCGCTGCATCATCGGCGCGTACTCGCCCAGGATCTTCTCCAAGGCCTGGTAGCGGCCCGTGCGGTCGCGGCTGATGGAGCCGGTGCGCATGAGCCGCATGTCGACGTGCCAGCGCCGGATCCCCTGGAACGCCGGGGTGGCCGACTTGGCCGCGATGCGCAGCCACATCTCGAAGTCGACCCCGCTGCGCAGGCTGGCGTCGAACGTGCCGACCTCGTCGAAGCACGACCGCCGCAGCACCAGCGAGCTGCCGTTGTGCGGCGGGTTGTGGTCGACGAGCAGGCGGTCGATGTCGCAGATGCCCGCGGGCTGCCAGCGCATCCCCACCACCCGGCCGCTCTCCAGCAGCACCCGCGTGTGGCTGTACGTGGCGCCGACGAGCGGCGCCGCGTCGGCCAGCGTGGCCAGCGCGGTGCTCAGGAAGTCCTTGTGCCAGCGGTCGTCGCCGTCGAGGAAGGCGACGAACGGGGCCGAGGTCGCCGTGATCCCGACGTTGCGCGCCCGGCCGGAGCCGCCGTTGTCGGTGCGGATGAGCCGCAGGCGCGGGTCGCGCTCGGCCCGCTCGGCGACGATCGCCGCCGTGTCGTCGGTGGAACCGTCGTCCACGACGACGTACTCGATCCTGCCCTCCGTCTGGCTCAGCACGGAGTCCATCGCCTGCCCGATCCAGGGCCCGACGTTGTACGCAGGCGTGACGACGGAGACCATCGGTGCGTCGTTCATCACCCCTCCAGACCACTGTGGTTAGGCCATCTGCCGGGCTGTAGGCGGTGGGGAGCGCCCGGACCAGGCGACTACTCTACGAACTATGTCGCTTACTGCTCGTATCGTAATCGGCCGACGACTGGGCTTCTTGCCGCCCCGGCTTTACGCCATTGGCCTGCACCTTCTGTTCCAAGAGGAGCTATGCACCCTGCGTCAACCCCGGGGATACGCCCAGATGGCGGCGGCCAAGAACCTCGCTCCGCAACCCCCTCTTGTCCCTCTAACAGCTGACAAGTACGCCGTTCGGTCGTACGTCGCGGACACGGTCGGTGAGGGTTACCTGATCCCGTTGCTCCAAGTTGTCAGCCATGCGGATGATCTGGACATGGCGGCGCTAACCGAGCCATGCGTGATCAAAGGGACGCACGGGTGCAACATGACGATCCTGCTTCCGGAGGGCGCCCCGCGGAACGAGCGCGCCATCCGCGCGACGGTCCGGCGCTGGCTCGACACCGACTTCTACCGCACGGGCTGGCGCGAGGCGCCCTACCGCGGGCTGCCGCGGCGGGCGGTCGTCGAGCGGTTCATCGGCACGGGCGACGCCCCGCCGTCGGACTACAAGTTCTTCGTGTTCAACGGGGAGGTCGGCATGGTCGTCGTCGACCAGGACCGCTTCTCCGCGCACACCTCGACGATCCTGCACCCGGACTGGCACGCGTTCGCGGTCGAAGGCGGCAAGTTCGACGTGGCCGACGAGCTGCCCGCCCAGCCGCCGAACTACGAGGAGATGCTGGAGGTGGCCCGGCGGTTGGCCGCCGACTTCGCGTTCGCCCGCATCGACCTCTACAACGTCGACGGCCGCATCTACTTCGGCGAGATCACCCACAACCCCGGCGGCGGGCTCGTGCGGCTGCGGCCGCGGGCGTTCGACCGGGCGCTGGGCGAGCTGTGGCGCAACGGCACCCCGATCCCGGAGCGCTTCATCCGCCGCCCGCGCGCAGCCGTCGCTCGATCTGGTGACAGGATGTAATCGTGCAAATCGTATGCGTTGGAGGTGGGCCCGCCGGTCTGTACCTCGCCCTGCTCGCTCGGCTCGGCTCGCGGCACGACGTCACGGTGTTGGAGCGCAACCCGCCCGGCACGGCACAGGGGTGGGGCGTCACGTGGGGCGAGGAGTTCCTCGACGACGTGTACGCGGCCGACCCGGTGAGCGGGCGCAGGCTGCGCGCCGCCGCGAAGGTGTGGGGCGACCAGGTCGTGCGCGTGGGCGGCGGCGAGCCCGTGCACATCGGCGGCCGCTACGGCTACTGCGTCGACCGCAGTCGCATGATCGACGTCCTCACCGAGCGCGTCCTCGAGCTCGGCGGCCGCGTGGAGTACGAGCGCGCGGTCGTGGACCCGGCCGAGCTGGACGCGGATCTCGTCGTGGCCGCCGACGGGATCGGCAGCAGGCTGCGGGCCACCCAGGCCGAGACGTTCCGGACGACCGTCACCACGGGCCGCAACCAGTACGTCTGGCTAGGCACCCCGAAGGTGTTCGACGCCTTCACCTTCGCCTTCGAGCGCACCGAAGCGGGCTGGGTCTGGGCCTACGGCTACCCGTCCTCCGGCGCCACCAGCACGTTCATCGTCGAGTGCGCGCCGTCGACGTGGGAGGGGCTCGGGCTCTCGGCCGACGGGGGCCTCGACGTCGCCGCCGAGATCTTCGCCGACGTCCTGTCCGGTGAGCCGCTGCTCGGCCCGGCATCGTGGCTGCGGTTCAAGGAGATCCGCAACGCCACCTGGCGCGCGGGCAACCTCGTGCTCGCGGGCGACGCCGCCCACACCACGCACTTCGGCATCGGCTCGGGCACCGTGCTGGCCGTGCAGGACGCGATCGCGCTCGCCGACGCGTTGAGCGGGGTCAGCGCGAAGGGCGTCGGCCTGGACATCGCGCTCGACGCCTACGACCGCCGCCGTCGCGCCGCGCTCACCCCGATCCAGGGCGCGGCGATGCGCAGCATGCGGTGGTTCGAGGAGGTCGACCGGCACCTGGCCGCCGATCCCGTGCGCGTCGCGTGGTCGCTGTTCGACCGCCGCGGCGACCAGGCCCCGTGGCGCTACCAAGCGCACCTCGCCACCCAGGTGGAGCCGCTGCGGCAGGCGCGCAAGCGCATCACCACGGCGCGTCGGATCGTGCGGGAGCGCAAGCGCGAGCGGGCTGTCAATTACCGACAGTAGCCGTCAGGCGATCTCCATCGAGCGCTGTGACGCCTTGCTACGTTTCCGCGTCGCTCGCGGGAGGTGGTTCGGCTGTGAAGATCACATGCGTCGGTGGTGGCCCCACAGGCCTGTACTTCGCCCTGCTCTCGAAGCTGCGTTCGCCGCGCTCCGAGATCACGGTGATCGAGCGCAACGCGCCTGGTGCCACGCACGGCTGGGGCGTCACGTGGGGTGACGAGCTCCTGGACGACCTCTACACGTGCGACCCTGTCTCGGCCCGCCGCCTGCGCGCCGCCTCGCTGTTGTGGGGCAAGCAGCAGGTGCGGATCGACGGCAGGGCGCCGGTGCACCTCGGGGGCAAGTACGGCTACAGCATGAGCCGCGGCCGCATGCAGCAGATCCTCACCGACCGGGCGAGCGAGCTCGGGGTGCGGCTGGAGTACGGGCAGGCCGTCGACGACGACGCCGAGATCGACGCCGACCTGGTCGTCGCGGCCGACGGCGTGGGCAGCCGCATCCGGGCGCGGCACGCCGACCGGTTCCGCCCGACGATCACCACCGGTCGCAACCGCTACATCTGGCTCGGCACATCCGCGGTGCTCGGGGCGTTCACGTTCGCGTTCGAGCGCACGGCCGCGGGCTGGGTGTGGGCCTACGGCTACCCGTCGTCGGGGGGCACGAGCACGTTCGTCGTCGAGTGCGCGCCGTCGACGTGGACGGGGCTCGGCCTCGACCGCACGACCCCGGACGACGGCCTGCGGCTGCTGGAAGCGGTGTTCGCGAGGGTGCTGTCCGGGCACCGGCTGCTGGAGCCGCCCATGACGACGGGCCGCTCGCCGTGGCTGCACTTCCGGGAGATCCGCAACGCCAGCTGGCGGCACGGGCGCGTGGTGCTCGCCGGGGACGCGGCGCACACCACGCACTTCGGCATCGGCTCGGGCACCGTGCTGGCCGTGCAGGACGCGATCGCGCTCGCCGACGCCGTGCACGCCCCCGGCCTGCCGCTCCCCGAAGCGCTCGACATCTACGACCGCCGCCGCCGCTCCGTGATGGGCCCGATCCAGGACATGGCGATGCGGAGCATGAGCTGGTTCGAGGACGTCGACGCGCGGATGGACGGCCATCCCGTCCGCGTGGCGTACTCGCTGTTCGACCGGCGCGGCGACCAGGCGGCGTGGCGCTACCAGCTGCACCTCGCGACGCAGATCGAGCCGCTGCGGCAGGTGCGCAACGGCCTCACCTCGGCCCGGCGCTCGGTGAAGAGCGTGCAGCGCAGCCGCCGGGCCCGCGCCGACGCGGGCTACCCCGGCCGCTCCAGCTGATAGAGGTAGTGGTCGCGGTTGTCGACCGGGTTGTCGGGGGTGAGCTCGCCCTCGGCGATCCGGCGGAACCCCGCCCGCTCGACCGCGCGCCAGGACGCGGGGTTGTGCTGGTGCATCGCCACCACGACCGCGCTCGCCTCCGGGTAGGACGCCCAGCTCTCCGCGACGAACGCCGCGATCATGGCCGCGCCGAGCCCGTGGCCGCGGCACTCGGGCTCGCCGATGAGGTAGTCGATGCTCACCGCACCCGGGGGCTGCGGGCAGATCGTCGACAGCTCCTCGACGTACTCGGGGTAGTCCGCGATCGCGTACCGCTGGATGAGGCCGAACGGGCGCCCGTCGGTCCAGGCGAGGAACACCTCGGAGGGCTCGGTGCCGTCGACCTCGGCGCCGAAGTCCTTCTCGAGGGCCTCGGGTGAGGTCTCGTGGTTCCACCAGCGGGCGACGGTCGGATCGCTCAGCCACTTCGCGAGCAGCGGGAAGTCGTCCCGGGTCAACCGGACGAAGGTGATCGGCCCCACGGCGTCAGCCTACGAGGGGGCGCCACCGGGATTCGGCTCGATGGCCTCGCCGTCGGGGCTGGCGACCACCACCGTGTAGCCGTCGGGGTCGCTGAGCCAGACCTCGCGGTGGCCGGGCCCGAAACCCTCGGGCGGGTTGCGGTGCGGCGCGCGCACGACGGGGGCGCCGAGCTCGGCGGCGCGGGCGACGACGTCGTCGAAGTCGGACACGTCGCCGAACCACAGCAGCACCCCGCTCCCGCCGGGCTCGCCGATCCGCCCGTGGTGGTGCTCGACGTCGACCTGGTGCAGCTGCAGCACCAGCTCCCCACCCGCGAGCAGGCGCTCGTAGTGCGGGCCGCCGTGGTCGCTGCGCAGCCCGAGCAGGCGCTGGTACCAGCGGCTGGACGCCTCGACGTCGCGCACCGCGATCAGCGTCTGCGACTTCGGCGCCCGCACGTGCACGACCACGCCGATCCGGTTGCCCGCCGGGTCCTCGACCTCGACGAGCCAGCGCTCGTCGCCGTCGCGGTACGGCCGCTCGCACAGCCGTCCGCCCGCCTCGACCACCCGGTGCAGGGTCGGGAAGAGGTTGTCGGCGCGGATCCACACCAGCGGCCCGGCGTCGGCGCGCGGCGGGCGCGCGGTCGTCCACTGGCCGATCATGCCGGGCGCCTCGAAGCTGCCGTTCTCCGCCGACCAGCCGAACACCGCCGTGTAGAACGCCGCCGAACGGTCGACGTCGAGCGCGGGCAGCTGCAGGTAGTCGATCCGGCCGTGGGTCATGGGTTCCTCCCGGGGTAGAGCAGGGCGTGGGCGCTCCGGGCGAACCAGCGCCCGTAGCGTTGCGGGTTCCAGCCGCGGTGGCGGACGAGCCGGTCGTAGATCGCCGGGTCCATGAGCAGCCAGAGGTCGTCGACGGCCTCGGCGTGCGGCGGCGCGATGGCGGCGAGGGCGTCGACCAGCCACCGGGCCGTGCCCGCGCGCTGGTCGGTCAGCTGCGTCGCGAGGGCGGCGAGGTCAGGGTCGGTGCGGCCGCCCTCGAACACCGCCAGCACCAGCCCGGCCGAGCGGCTCTGGGCGGCGGCGATCACCTCGGCCGCCACGGTGAGCAGCTCCGCGGGTGAGGTCGCCCCCCGCGCGGTGTCGGCCCACGCGCGGTCGAGCACCGGCACGGGCTCGTCGTCCCCGGCGATGGCGACGTCGATGGCGGCCTTCAGGAGCGTGGCCTTCGTGCCGAACCCCAGCTCCACCGTCGGCAGCGCGACCCCGGCCGCCGCGGCGATCGCCCGCATCGTCGCGCCCGCGTAGCCGCGCTCCAGGAACAGCGCGGTGGCGGCGTCGACGATCCGGCGCCGCGTGCGCCGCGCCCGCTCTGCTCGCTGCACTTCACTATGGTAGTACCATAGTTGTTAACGTGTAAGCATGCCTTCGCTCTACGAGCATGCCGGTGGCGAACCCGCACTGCACCGGCTGGAGCAGACGTTCTACGACAGCGTCCTCAAAGACCCGTTGCTGCAGCCGCTCTTCGGCGCGGGGCAGCCGCAGCACGTCGACCACCTCACGGCCTTCACCGCGGAGTCGTTCGGCGGCCCCGACCGCTTCTCCCGCGAGCTCGGCTTCGCGCACCTGATCGCCGTCCACCGCGGTCTGAAGATCACCGAGGAGCAGCGGCAGCGGTTCGTCGAGCTCTACCTGAAGGCCCTCGACGACGCCGGGATGCCCACCGACCCGGAGTTCCGCGACGCGGTGCGGGAGCACGTCGAGTTCGGCACGCAGGTGGCCAAACAGAACTCCAACGCCGAAACGGACGACCAGCTGCACCCCCTGCGCGAGGTCCCGCGCTGGACGTGGGCGGGCGACGACTGACCCGCCCACACCGTCCTCGCAGACCGGTTGGGCACCGCACAGAGCGCGGGGGCCCTGCGAGGTGCCCAACGCCTCTGCGAGGTGGCGCCGACCGCCGGTCTCGTAGGCTCACGCGCATGGGCCTCGATCACGTCACCCTGCGGCGCGCGGGCGCGCTGGCGGGCCCGTTGTTCGTGGCGGGCTTCCTCGCCGAGGGCGCGAGCCGCGCGGACTACGACCCGCTGCGCCACCCGGTGAGCGCGCTGGCCCGGGGGCAGCGGGGTTGGCAGCAACGGGCCAACTTCGCGGTCGCGGGCACGCTGATGCTCGCGGGGGCGGCCGGACTCGGTCGGCGGGGACGGCTGGTCGGGGCGGCCGCCGTCGGCCTGCTGGGCGCGGGCGCGTTCCGCACCGACCCGATCCTCGGCTACCCGCCCGGCGAGCCGGAGGAGAAGACGCCCGAGGGCAAGGCGCACGACCTGTTCGGCGTGCCGGTGTTCTTCGGCATCCCGGCGGCGGCGTTCGTCGAGGCGTGTCGGGGTCGCGGCGCCTGGCGCGCCGTATCCGCCGCGAGCGGGGCCTGCATGCTCGGCCTCTTCGTCCTGGCGGGCGCGGGCTTCTCGGGGCGACCCGTGCCCGGCGGCCTCTACCAGCGGCTCTCGCTCGGCATCGGGCTCGGGTGGGTCACGGCGCTCATGCTCCGCCGACGCTGAGCCGCATCCTGGGCGCGGGCCCGAACCGCGTCTCCGCGACGCCGTCGTCGACGAAGCCCACCGAGCGGTAGAACGCCATCGCGTGCGGGTTGGCCGTCACCTCGATCGCGGCGACGTCCGCCTCGGCGAGGAGGTGCCGCACGAGGGCGGTCGCGAAGCCCCGGCGCATGTGCTCCGGGGCGACGAACAGGTCGTCGAGCTCCCACGCGTCACCGGTCGGGGTGATGGTGGCGAAGCCGACGACGATGTCCCCGTCGACGGCCACCCGCACGCGCCCGTCCACCACCGCGTCCTCGGGGAACTCGAGGACCTCCGGGTGGGCCAGCAGCGCCGCGCGGTCGCCCTCGTTCGCCAGTGACGCGGCGCGGAAGACCGCGCGGATCGCGGGGAGGTCGGCGCGGTCGGCTCGGCGGATCATGCCCACCTCCGCAGTTGGGAGCGGTCGGCCGCGCCGGTCTTGGCGAGCAGCCGCGCGACGTGCGTCTCCACCGTGCGGCGGGACAGGAAGAGGCGTTCGGCGGCTTCGGCGTTGGTCAACCCGGCGGCGACGAGCGCGAGCACCTCGGCCTCCCGCGCCGTCACGCCCCGGGCGCGCAAGGCCGGGGCCACCGCGTTCGCTTGGCGCCGGGTCGGGGCCCCGGCCGTGCGCAGCAGGTCGCGGCAGGTGCGGGCCAGGCCTTCCGCGCCCGCGGCCTCGTGGGCGGCGAGGTCGGCGCGCAGGGCGGGCACCGGGTCGCCCCAGCCGTCGAGCACCGCGCCTTCCAACGCGAACAGCCGCAGGAGCCGGTTCCACCACGGCAGGTGCGCGAGCGCGGCGTCGGCGGCGGCGAAGCGCCCGGCCGCCTCGTCGGCGTGCCCGGCGCGGCCCGCGGCGATCGCGTCGGCGTACTCGAGCGCGGCCCGGTTGCCCGCCGCCATCAGCACCCGGTGGCTGCGGAGGGCATCGCGGGCGACGTGGTCGCGGTCGCCGACGGCCGTGCGCAGCAACGCCCACAGCCCGATGTGGTCGATGGGGATCGCCGACCCGTGCTCGAGCAGCGCGGGGACGGCCTGGTCGAACAGCGCCGAGGCCGTGGCCAGGCCGTGGCGCAGGAGGTGCGGCATGGCGCGGACCATCGGGCCGAGCGTGCGCACCTCGGTGGGGGCGTCCGGCCGGGCTTCGGCGGCGGCGAGCCACTCGGTCATGGCCCGCTCGTCGCCCGCGAGCCCGGCGTCGACCGCGGCGAACAGCTCGGCCATGGCCTGCAGGCCGGTGAGCCGCAGCCGTCCGGCCTGCTCGGCGGTGGCCCGCAGGAGCGGCAGGGCGGCGGCGGGGCCGTCGACGAGCATCGCCGCGTTGGCCAGCATCAGGTCCGCCTGCACGACGACGACGAGCATGCCCGCCTCCACCGCCAGCTCCCGCGCGGCGTGCAGCGACGGCGGCGCCGGGTCGCCGTAGGTGTGCTCGTGGCTGCCCAGCCCGAACAGCGCCTGCACCCGCCACGGCAGCAGCCCGTGCTCGGCGGCGATCTGCGCGACGCGCCGGTGCACGGCGTCCGCCGCCGACGGCTCGGCCGTGAACATCGCGCGGCCCAGCACGGAGAGCGCCTCACAGAGCAGCGCGGGGTCGTCGGCGGCGTCGGCGGCGGTGCGGGCGAGGCGCTCGGCCGCGGCGGTGTCGCCCGCGCCGTAGGCGGCGTCGGCGAGCAGGACCAGCGAGCGGGGGTCGTCGGGGCGGCCCGCGCTCTCGACGTGGCGGCGGGCGTCGGCCCAGCGACCGGCGACGATCGCGGCGCGCGCGAGCCGGAGGCACAGCTCGGCGCGCTCGGCGCCGCGGAGCCGGTCGCGGGCGGCCTCGCCGATCTCCAGCGCTTCGACGGCCCGGCCGAGCATCGTGAGCACGTGGACGCGTTCGGCGGGCGGGGCGAGCTCGCCCGCCGCGTCGAGGAAGGCGCCCGCGCTGCGGACGGCGCCGCGTCCCACATCGGCGCGGGCCAGCTCGACGAGTATCGCCGCACCCCGGGCCGGGTCGCCGGACTCGCGGTACAGACGCGCGGCCAGGGCGCGGTCGCCGCGCTCGTCGAGCACGCGCGCGGCCCGCGCGGCCAGCGCCGCGCGCTCCGGGGGCAGCAGCGTCGCGAGCACCGCGTCGCGGGTCAGGGCGTGGCGGAAGCGCAGCTCGCCGTCCGCGACGACGAGCAACCCGACCTCCGCCGCCGCCCGCAGCGCCGCAGGTACGGCCTCGTCGACCGCCGCCGCTCGCGACGCCGCAGGCACGGCCTCGTCGGTCGCCGCCGCTCGCAGCGCCGTAGGCGCCTCGTCGACTTCGTCGGCCGCTGCCGTGCGCAACGCCGTAGGCGCCGCCTTGTCGACGTCGGCGGTCGC
>DATAOO010000369.1:0-25957 GCA_036265695.1 Pseudonocardia sp.
GTCAGCGGCGGCGGCCACGGTCCAGGATGACGCCCTCGGCCCGCAGGCGGGCCAGCTGCTCGGTGGCGATGTGCGGGGCGCAGGTGCCGTCGGCGCGCAGGACCCGGTGCCAGGGCAGGTCGTGGCCGTCCTCGGCGAGGATCCGGCCGACGAGCCGGGCGCGGCCCGGGATGCCCGCCGCCGTCGCGACCTCGCCGTACGTCGACGTCTCGCCCGCCGGGATCGCCCGCACGGCCGTGCGCACCGCCTCCAGCGTCGCCTCGTCCATCAGCCGAGGAACTCCCGCACCTTGGCCGCCGTCTCGACCGGTTGCTCCAGGTAGACCATGTGCGCGGTGTCCATCACGTGGACGACGAGCCGCTCACCCAGCTCGGCCCACACGCGCTCGACCCAGGCCGGGTTGACGTAGTCGACCTTGGCCGCGGGCAGGAGCAGGGTCGGGAGGTGGGGCGGCGGCAGGATCGCGGGACGGGCCATCTCGCTCCACGCCGCGACGACCGCGGGCGTCGACCAGAGGTAGCGCCACCGCCCGTCCTCGCCTTGGACGAGGTTCTGCTCCAGCTCCCTGTCGACCAGCTCGTCCGGGACGCCCGCCCACCGCTCGGCGCGGACCACGCGGGCCGCCGCCTTGTCGGGGTAGGACTCTCCGGCGCAGGCTTCGGTGGCGGTCTGCAGCACGTCCTCGCCGTCGAGGCCGAGGGCGGGATCGACGAGCACCAGCTTCTCGACGCGCTCGGGTGCGGCCCTGGCCACGTGGAGCGCGATCGCGCCGCCGAACGAGTGGCCCATGATCGGGGCGCGGTCGAGGCCGTGGTCGTCCAGCACGGCGAGGACGTCCGCCACGTGCTGCTCGAAGCCCCACGGCGGGGTCTTGGGGGAGTGGCCGTGGCCGCGGAAATCCACCGCGATCAGACGCAGCTCGGGCAGTTGCTCGGCCAGCACGCCCCAGCGGCGGGCGTGCCCGGTGACGCCGTGCAGCGCGACGACCGGCCGACCGTCGTCGGGACCGAAGAGGTGGACGTTGAGGACGCTCACCAGCCCGATCCTGCCAGGCGTCGGGTCGCGGACGGAAAGGTCGGGGCGTCCGTCGCGGAACTGTCGGGGCCGCGTGGTTGCATCCCCCGCATGACCGCAGCGCTCGCTCCCTCGCTCGTGCGGCGCGTCCGGCCGCCCGAGCCCGACCCGATGTGGGATGCGGCGGCCGAGCGCGTGCTGGCGCACACCGCGGGCCCGTTGCGGATCGTCGGCGGGCCGGGCACGGGCAAGACCACGCTGTTGCTCACCGCGGTCGCGCGGCGGCTGGCCGCGGGTGCCGACCCGGCGCGCACGCTGGTGCTGGTCGGGAGCCGTCGCGCGGCCGCCGAGCTGCGCGAACGGCTGGTCCGCCTGGGTGCGGGTGATGGGGCGACCAGTCGTGAAGCGCTGGTCCGCACGGTCCACTCCTACGCGTTCGGTGTGCTCCGCCTGCACGCGGCACGGCACGGCGATCCGCCGCCCCGGCTGCTCGCGGGCGCCGAGCAGGACGCGTTGGTCCGCGACCTGCTGGGCGGCGAGGTCGAGGGCGTCGTCCCCGGGTCGGGGTGGCCGGAGCGGATCGAGCCCGCGCTCGCGGTGCCGGGCTTCGCGGCCGAGCTCCGTGAGCTGCTGTTGCGCGCCGCCGAGCGGGGCCTCGGTCCCGATGAACTGGCCGAGGTGGGGGCCCGGCACGACGTCGCCGAATGGGCGGCGGCGGGGCGGTTCTTCCGTTGCTACGAGCAGGTCACGCTGCTGCGGGGGGCCGCGGGGCGAGGAGCGCCGCAAGCCACCGCGCCCGCGCTCGACGCGGCCGAGCTGGTAGCGGCCGCGCTCGACGCGCTCGCGGCCGATCCCGAGCTGCTCGCCGCGGAGCGGGAGCGGGTGCGGCACCTCGTCGTCGACGACGCGCAGGACCTCGACCCGCAGCAGATGGAGCTGGTGGGCGTGCTGGGGCGCAGCGCGGGCACGGTGCTGCTGGCGGGCGACCCCGACCAGGCCGTGCTCACGTTCCGCGGCGCCGATCCCACGGGCATGCAGGCCATCCAGGCGGAGACGGTGGTGCTCACCGTCGATCACCGGGGAGCGCCCGCGGTGCGCGCGGCAGGTGCGGCGATCGCGGCGCGACTGGCCGGGGCGGGCGAGGGCCGTCATCGGGTCGGTCCGCCCGCTCCGGAGCCCGAGGAGGCTGTCGAGCCCCTGGAGGACGCCGGTCGGGTGGCCGTTCGCGTGTTCACCTCCGCCGCGCAGGAGGCGGGCTGGATCGCCGATCAGCTCCGGCGTGCCCACCTCATCGGCGGCGTGCCGTGGTCGCGGATGGCGGTGCTGGCGCGCTCGGCGCGGCGCGCGCTGCCGGCGTTGCGGCGCGCGCTGCTAGCGGCGGGCGTCCCGATCGCCGCGCCGCCCGACGAGCTGCCGCTCGCCCGGCAACCCGCGGTCGTGCCGTTGCTGATGGTGCTCCGGTACGCCGTGCGGCCCGGCGAGCTCGACGCCGACGCCGCCACGGCGCTGCTCACCTCCCCACTCGGCTCCGCCGACCCGTTGCGCATGCGCCGCCTCCGCCGCGGACTGCTCCGCCTGCAGGCGGAGGGCGTCGACCCGGCAGGCCGCGTGCCGCAGGCGGCCGGTCCGGCGGCCGCGTGGCGCGCCGATGAGAGCGACGCGGCGCCTGCCGCATCCGCCGCACGGGCCGGCGCGGCCGCGCCGACGACCCCCGCGGCCGCGTCGACGAGTGACGGGGCCGCGCCGACGACCCCCGCGGCCGCGTCGACGACTGACGGGGCCGCGCCAGCGACCGACGGGGCCGCGCCGGGATCCGCTGCGGGAGCGACGGGGGGCAGCCCGACGCGTGCGGAGGGCGCGGGGGTGCCGCCCGGGCGGGGGGACGGCGCCGATGGTGCCCTTTCGGCGGCGGCCGAAGCCGAGCGGGTCGGGAGCGATCCGCTGCTGATCGAGGCCTTGCGGGCGGCCGCGGCGGGGCGGCCGGATCCGCTCGACGCCCTGCCCGCCAACCAGACCGCCCCGCTGCGCCGCGTCGGGGCCCTCCTGGCGATCGCGGGCGACGCCGCCCGCGCGGGCGAGAGCGCCGAGGAGGTGCTCTGGAGGATCTGGCAGGCCTGCGGGCTCGATCGCCGCTGGAGCGACGCCAGCGCCCGCGGCGGCCCGGTCGGTGCGGCCGCCGACCGCGATCTCGACGCCGTGCTCGCCCTCTTCGACGCCGCCGCCCGCTTCGCCGACCGGCTACCCGGCGCCGACATCGCCACCTTCACCGAGTACCTCGCCGAACAGCAACTGCCGGGCGATTCGCTGGCCGATCGCACGCCGCGGCGCGACGCCGTCGAGCTGCTCACGGCGCACGCCGCTCGCGGTCGCGAGTGGGAGGTCGTCGCCGTGCCCGGCGTGCAGGAGGGGGCGTGGCCGGATCTGCGGCTGCGCGGCAGCCTCCTGGGCAACGAGCGGCTCGTCGACCTACTGGCCGGCGTCGCCGAAGCCGACGGCGCCACGGTGTCGCGCGTCGCGCCGCTGCTCGCCGAAGAGCGCAGGCTGTTCTACGTCGCCTGCACGCGGGCCCGGCACACCCTGCTGGTCAGCGCGGTGCAAGGCGAGGACGAGCAGCCGTCCCGCTTCCTCGACGAGCTCGACCCGCTGCCCGCCGGGCAGGCCGACCGGCCGGTGCACCGGCCGGGCCGCGCGCTGGTGCTGGCCGAGCTGGTCGGCGAGCTGCGCCGCGCCGCATGCGCCCCCGACGCGTCGGATGCCGACGCCGGAGCCGCCCGCCGCGCCCGCGCTGCGGCCCAGCTCGCCCGCCTCGCGGAGGCGGGGATACCCGGCGCCCACCCGGACGACTGGTACGGCGCCGCCCCGGTGTCCACGAGCGCGCCGTTGCGCCCGGCCGACGCCGTCGTCCCCGTGTCCCCCTCCGACGTCGAGAAGATCATCCGCTGTCCGCTGCGCTGGGTGTTGGAGCGGCACGGGGGGAGCGACGCGGGTGCGCTCGCCGCGGTCACCGGGGCCTTGGTGCACGCGCTCGTGCAGGCCGAGGCGGCGGGCGCGGGTACCGGTGAGCTGGACGCGGCGCTGCGCTCGGCGTGGGCGCGGCTCGACGCGGGCGCCCCGTGGTTCTCCCGCCGCGAGCTCTCCCGGGTGCGCGGCATGCTCGGCGCGTTCGACGGCTGGGTGCGGGCCAGCCGGGCCGAGGGGCTGCGGTTGGTCGCGGTCGAGCAGCCGGTGGAGCTCGACCTGGTCGACGAGGTCGCCGCGCGGCGCGGTGTCCCCGGGCTGCGGCTGCGGGGCCGGGTCGACCGGTTGGAGGTCGACGCGGACGGGCGGCCCGTCGTCGTCGACGTCAAGACCGGCCGCACCGCGGTCAGCGCCCGCGCTGTCGCCGAGCACCCCCAACTCGCGCTGTACCAGCTCGCGGCCGCGCTCGGCGCGTTCGGCACGCTCGTCGAGCGGGGCGCACCGCCGGGTGGAGCCCGGCTCGTGTACGTCGCCGACCAGCGCGCCGACGGCCAGGCCAAGGAACCCGTCCAACCCCCGCTCGACGCCGAGGGCGTCGCCCACTGGCAGCAGGTGCTGCAGACGTGCGCGGCCGACACCTCCGGAGCGGTGTTCGTGGCCCGGGTCGGGCCCGATTGCGAGCGTTGCCCCGTGCGCACCGCCTGCCCGGCGCACGGCGCGGGCCGGGGGGTGCCGGATGCGTGAGGCGGAGGCGGCGCGGCGAGGCCGCTCGAGCGCTGGCCGACGTGCCAGCACTCGAGTGCGCCGGTCGCGGTGGGCCTCCCGGTCGCGCTGCCGCCGGTCGGCGGCGTTTCTCACCCGAGTGGGCGAACGAACGCCGAGCCCGGTACCGTTCGCGGCACGCTGGCGCTCCCCCTGCGCTACCCACCCAGCGTGCCAGGAGGGTCCTTGTACCGCGTCCGACCGCGTACCCGCGTCCTGCTCGCCTGTGCCGCCACCGCAAGCCTGCTCGTCGGATGCGGCGCCGCGCCGGACACGAAGGCTCCCGACATCCAGACGCTGCCGTCTCCGGTCGCCGTGCCCCTCCCCGGCCCGTCGGCGACGACCACCACGAGCACGCCCGCTCCCACGGCCAAGCCGAAGCCCGCCAGCGCGCAGCCCGGCCGTCGTTCCGTCCAGGCAGGCAACGCGGGCGCCGCTCCGGCACTCGGCGCGGGCCCCGGCTTCAAGCCGATCGGCGGCGACGAGTTCAACGGCGGGGCGCTCGACAAGACCAAGTGGGGCGCCTACGACAGCATCGGCGGCTTCGGCAACGGTCTGCGCCGTCCGAGCGCGATCAGCCAGTCCGCGGGCAGCCTGGTGATCACCGCGACCGGCGAGACGTCCGGTGGCATGGCCGACTCGTTCGGCCAGACCTACGGCCGCTGGGAGTTCCGGGCGCGCACCGACCACGGCCGCGGCCTCGGCTCGGCGATCCTGCTGTGGCCCGACTCGGAGAAGCTGATCGACGGCGAGATCGACATCGCCGAGGTACCCGCCGAGCAACGCGACAAGGCGCACTTCGTGCTGCACTCCGGCGAGGGCGGCGACACGATCGTCGGCGGCAACATGCCGGGCGATTTCTCGCAGTGGCACACCTTCGCCGTCGACTGGCTGCCCGACCGCGTCACCTGGTACGTCGACGGCCGGGCGCGGTTCACGGTCACCGACAAGTCGCGCATCCCGGACACCCCGATGCACCTGGCGATCCAGCTCGACCAGGGCCCGGTGAAGGACTGGCTGCCCGCGCCGGACGCCACCACGCCCGCCAAGGTGCGGCTGCAGGTCGACTGGGTGCGGGTGTACTCGTGGGCGGGCGCCCCCGCCAAGCCGTCGTCGAACAAGAGCGCCACGAAGACGCCCGCGCCGACGTCCACCAAGCCCGACCGCGACTGACGCGCGTGCGCGGGTCCGGCGGCCGAATCGTCGTCCCGGTCCGGTAGAACCGGCTCGTGGAGCTCACCCCGCACGCGCTCGCCACGGCGCTCGGCCTGCCGCCGCCCACCGAGGAGCAGGCGGCCGTGATCGCCGCGCCCGCCCGCCCGGCGCTCGTCGTCGCGGGCGCGGGGGCGGGCAAGACCGAGACGATGGCCGCGCGCGTCGTGTGGCTCGTGGCCATCGGCGCCGTGCTCCCGGAGCAGGTCCTCGGCCTCACGTTCACCCGCAAGGCGGCCCAGCAGCTGGGGGCGCGGGTGCGGTCGCGGCTGCGCAGGCTCGCGGGCTCGCGCCTGCTCGACGAGCTCGACCCCAGCGGCGAACGCCGCGCCGCGCTGCTCGCGGGCGAGCCGACGGTCGCCACCTACCACGCCTACGCCGGACGGTTGGTCAGCGAGCACGCCCTGCGCTTGCCCGCCGAGCCCGCCGCCCGGCTGCTGGGGGAGACGGCGTCGTGGCAGCTCGCGCACCGGGTGGTGAGCACCTGGGCCGACGAGCTGGAGGTCGACGTCATGCCCGCCACGGTCACCACGTGGCTGTTGGCGCTGGCGGGCGAGCTGGGGGAGCACCTCGTCGAGCCGCAGGCGGTGCGGGCGCACGCCGAACGCATGGCCGCGGTGCTGGAGGCCGCGCCGCGCGGCAAGGGACAGCGCGCCGAGCCGTCGCAGACCTACCAGCGGTGGATCGCGACGCAGCGCAAGCGGGTGGCGTTGCTGCCGCTGGTGGCGGCGTTCGTGGCGCGGAAGCGGGCGGAGCGGGCCGTCGACTTCGCCGACCAGCTCGCCATCGCGGCCCGCGTGGCCGACGCCCACCCCGAGGTCGGCGAGATGGAGCGCGCCACCTACCGGGCGGTGCTGCTCGACGAGTACCAGGACACCGGGCACGCCCAGCGCATCCTGCTGCGTGCGCTGTTCGGCACGCGGCCGGGCGATCCCGTGCGTCCGCACGGCCCCACGGTCACGGCCGTCGGCGACCCCTGCCAGTCGATCTACGGCTGGCGCGGGGCCAGCGCGGGCAACCTGGCCCGCTTCCGCACCGACTTCCCCGCGCCCGACGGCCCCGCCGACCAGTACGGCCTGCTCACGAGCTTCCGCAACCCGGCCGACGTGCTCCGCCTCGCCAACACCGCGTCGGCGCCCCTGCGCGGGGCCGGCGGCGCCGCGGGTGGTGTTGCGGCGTCCGGCGGCGCGGCGGGTGGTGCTGCGGCGTCCGGCCGCGCGGCGGGCGGTGGTGCGGCGGGCGGTGGTGCGGCGGGCGGCGCAGGCGGTGGTGCCGCGGGGTGCGGTGGGGCGGCCGCGGGCCCGGCAGGTGGTGCTGCAGCGGGTGGTGCTGCGGCGGCCCGTGGTGCGGCGGGTGGCGCGGGCGGTGGTGCGGCGGGTGGCGCGGGCGGTGGTGCGGCGGGCGGCACAGGCGGTGGTGCCGCGGGGGGCGGTGCGGCGGCCGCGGGCCCGTCCGGCGGTGTGGGCGCGGCCGCCCCTCCCGCCGGTGCCGGTGGGCCTGCGCACGTCGACGTGGGGGAGTTGCGGCCCGCGCCCGACGCCCCGGCGGGCGACGTGCGGGTGGCGCTGCTGCCCGACGTCGCGGCCGAGATCGACTGGATGGCCGACGCCATCGCCGCGCAGTGGGCGGCCGCGGCCGACGCGGAGGCAGCGCCGCCCACGTCGGCCGTGCTGGTGCGCCGCCGCGTCGACATGGACCCGATCGCCGCGGCCCTGCGCGCCCGCGGGCTGCCCGTCGAGGTGGTCGGGCTCGGCGGGCTGCTCGACACCCCCGAGGTGCGCGACCTGGTCAGCGCGCTGCGGCTGATCGCCGACCCGCTGGCCGGGCCCGCCGCCGTGCGCCTGCTCACCGGGGCGCGGTGGCGGCTGGGCGTCGCCGACCTCGCCGCCCTGTGGGCCCGCGCCCGCGAGCTGGTACCGCCGCCGTCCCGCCGCACCGAGCGCACCCCCACCGACCTCGCCCTCGGCGCCCTGCCCGGCGAGCAGGCCGAGCAAGCGGGCCTCGTCGACGCGCTCGACGACCCCGGCCCGGCCACCGCCTACTCACCCGACGGCTTCGCCCGCATCACCCGGCTCGCCCGCGAGCTGGGCTGGCTGCGCGCCCGGGCGGGCGCCCCGCTCACCGACCTCGTCGCCGACGCCGAGCGCGTGCTCCTGCTCGACGCCGAGACCGCCGCCCGACCGGGCCCGGTCGGCCGCGCGCACCTCGACGCGTTCGCCGACGTGGTCGCCGAGTTCGCGGCGGGCGCCGAGGTGGCCACCCTTCCCGCGCTGCTGGACTACCTGCAGACCGCCGAGCAGGCCGAGGACGGGCTGTCGCCGGGCGAGGTCGAGGTCACGCCCGACCGCGTCCAGGTGCTCACCGTGCACGCCGCGAAGGGCCTGGAGTGGGCGGTCGTGGCCGTGCCGCACCTCGTGGCGCAGGTGTTCCCCGGCCGCAAGATCGGCGGCACCTGGCTCACCAGCCCGGCCGAGCTGCCCACCGCCCTCCGCGGTGACGTCCTCGACCTCCCCGGCCTCGTCCTCCCCGCCGACGGCGACCGCCGGGCCTGCGAGAACGCCGTCAAAGCGCACTCCGAGGCCCTCGACGCCCGGCGGCTGGTCGAGGAGCGACGCCTGTTCTACGTGGCGGTCACCCGGGCCGAGCGGGTGCTGCTGCTCTCCGGGCACCGCTGGCCCGCCACCGGCGAGAAGCCCCGGCTGCCCTCGGAGTTCCTCGTCGAGGCGGCCGAGGCGCACGGCGCGCAGACGTGGGCCGAGGAGCCCGCCGCCGACGCGGTCAACCCGGCCACCCTCAACCAGCCCACCGCGCTCTGGCCCGCCGACCCGCTCGGCGCCCGCGCGCCCGACGTCCAGCACGGCGCCGAGCTGGTGCGCGCCGCCCTGCGCGCCCGGCTCGACGCCCGCACGGCCGCCACCGACCCCGGGGCCCAGCTCCCGTTGCTCGACCTCGAACCGCCGCCCGAGCCCGACGACGAGGACCCGGAGGGCTGGGCCGTCGACGTCGACCTGCTGCTGGCCGAACGGGCCGCCGCCCGCGCGCGTCCGGCCGCGGAGCTGCCCACCCAGCTCACCGTGAGCAGGCTGGTGGAGCTGGCCGCCGATCCGGCCGGGCTCGCGTCCCGCCTGCGCCGCCCGCTGCCGCAGCCGCCCAACCCGCACGCCCGTCGCGGCACCGCGTTCCACGCGTGGCTGGAGCAGCGGTTCGGCGCGGCGCAGCTCCTCGACCTCGACGAGCTGCCCGGCGCCGCCGACGAGGGGTCGGCCTCCGACGACGCCCTCGCCGACCTCCAGGAGGCCTTCCTCGCGAGCGACTGGGCCGACCGGCGCCCCGTCGAGGCCGAGGTGCCGTTCGAGACCGTGATCGCGGGGGTCGCCGTGCGCGGCCGGATGGACGCGGTGTTCGCCGACCCGGACGGCGGGTTCACGGTCGTCGACTGGAAGACCGGCCCGCTGCCCGACGACACCCGCCTGCCCGCGCTCGCCGTCCAACTCGCCGCCTACCGCCTGGCGTGGGCGGACCTGGCCGGGGTGCCGCCGGAGAACGTTCGGGCGGCGTTCCACTACGTGCGCGCCGACGTCACGCTGCGCCCCGCCGACCTGCTCGACGCCCAAGGCCTGCGCGCGCTCTTGGAATCCGTCCCTACAGCAGCTCGTCCAGCTTCGTGATCGTGTTCCAGTTCCGCGCCGTCACGAGCACGCCGAGCTTCTCGGTCACCGCGGGCGCCTTGAGCAGGCCGTCCGGGCACCACTGGTAGATCACACCGGGCCCCGAGCGGGCGTTGTCGGGGTCGCGGGCCAGGGCTTCCGCGAGCTTCTCCTCAGACGGCGTGCCGCCCAGCACGTGCGCCATCATCCGCGAGCCGTCCGTGGCGACGTCGGCGAACGGGTGCCCGTCGATGATCGCGCGCAGCTGCTTGGCGGTGAGCACGACGCAGGACACCGAGAGGCCGGTGCGGTCGGTGATCGCCTTCTCGATGCGCTTCGGCGGCGCGGACTTCCCGGTCAGCACGACGTTGCCGCTGTTCAGGTGCGTGCGGACGTCGTCGAAGCCCGCGTCGGTGAGCAGCTCCCTCAGATCGGCCATCGCGACGCGCTTGGCCGAGCCGACGTTGATCCCGCGCAGCAGGACGGCGTACCGGGGCACGGCGGGAGGCTACTGCCGCAATGATCTCACTGCAGCGTCCACGCCCGCGTGGTGCGCGTGAGCTCGTGGAAGCCGACGCGGCGCAGGAACGGGTAGGTGCCGTCCGGCGGCTCCGGCGCGAGGATCGCGTAGTCCAGCACGCGGCGGACGCCCGCGAAGCGCATGCGGTCGGCGGCGTGCCCGAGCAGCCAGGTCGCGACGCCGCGGCGGCGGTGCTCGGGCGCCGTCCACAGCTCCCAGCCGTCGGCCCACCCGGCGAGGCGGGAGCGGGTGCCGCCCTGGGTGAGGTCGGTGTCGGCCTCGTAGAAGCCGATCACCGCGCCGTCGTGCACGGCGGAGAACCGGGTGCCGTGCCCGCCCAGCGCCACCCGCAGCTCCAGGCCGGGCACGGGCGCGGGGCCGCCGCGCGGCAGGTCGTCGATCGCCGCGGCGAGCACGGCCTCGACCCGGTCGCCGGGTCGGAAGCCCGCGCGGGAAAGCGCGGATGCGAGGTGCGGCCAGCGGTCGGAGACCCCGTAGACGGCCGGGGCGGGCAGGCCGAAGTCGGCGGCGATCCGGCGGCAGCCGCCCAGGTGGGCGAGCGCCGCGGCGGTGAGCGCGTCGGCGACAGCCCGCAGCTCGGCGGCCTGCTCCGCGTTCTGCCCGGGCCCGACGAGCAGCCACCGGATCTCGCCGAGGCCGCGGTAGCCCACGCCGACCCGCTCCTCGTCGGCGTAGCGCAGGAGGTGGGCGGCGCCGACGACCGCTTCGCGGACGACCGCGACGAGCGTGTGCCGGTGGGTCACCCACGGGTCGACGACGGGCTCGCCCGGCTCGCGCTCCAGCTGGCTCAGCACGGCGTTGGGCGACACGGTGACGCCGGGCAACACCGCCTCGACGTGCATGTTGACCAGGTCGGTGAGCTGGTCGCGGTCGCTGCGGCGGAACGGGCGGATCGCGATCGGTGGCATGGCGCATCCCGGGGTTCGAGCGAAGCGGATGCCGCCACCGGTGCGGTACCGGGCCACCCTACCCTGCTGGGGTGCGGAGGATCGTGCTTTTCGGGGCGTCCGGGTACACCGGCGGCCGGGTCGCCGCGGCGATGGTCGCGCGCGGCCTCCGTCCCGTCCTCATGGGACGCGACGACGCGAAGCTCGCCGCGCTCGCCGAACGCCTTGGCGGCCTGGACACGACCTACGCCGACGTCGCCGACCGCACGTCGCTCATGGAGCAGATCCGCGCCGACGACGTGCTGGTGAGCACGGTCGGGCCGTTCCACAAGCTGGGCTGGGTGGCCATCCGCGCGGCCGTCGACGCGGGCGCGACCTACCTCGACTCGGCGGCCGAGGCGCCGTTCATCCGCAGCGTGTACGAGTGGTTCGGGCCCGAGGCGGAGGGCACCGGCGCCGCGCTGCTCACCGCGTTCGGCCACCACCACGTGCCCGGGGTGCTGGCGGGCGCGCTGGCGCTGCGGGACGCGGGGCCTGCCGCCACGCGGGTGGATGTCGGCTCCTTCGTGACGGGGCGGGGGCGGCTGATCTCCCGCGGCACCCTGCACACGCTGCTGGGCATCGCGTTCGAACCCGGCTACGCGTTCCGGCGCGGCGGCCTGCGCGACGAGCCCGCGGGCACGCGGCGGCGCACCTTCGCCGTCGACGGCAGGCAGCGGCCGGGGCTGAGCGTGGGGGCGAGCGAGCAGTTCGCCTTGCCGCGCCTCGCTCCGCAGTTGCAGGCGGTGGACGTCTACCTGGGCCGGGCCGCGGGCGTGGTAGGCGCCACGTCCGGGATCACGTCGCTGGTCGGGCGGGTGCGCACCGCCCGCACCGCGGCCTGGATCCTGGCCGACTACGCGACCCGGCGGGTGCCCGCCGCCCCCGCCGGGGCGGCGCTGGCCGGGGCGACCGTGCACGTCGTCGCGGAGGCCTTCGACGCCGCGGGCACCGTGCTGGCCCGCACGCGGCTGCGGGCGCCGGAGGCCTACGGGCTCACGGCCGACCTGCTGGCCTGGGGGGCGGGCCGGGCGGCCGAGCACGGCGTGGCGGGGGTCGGCGCGCTCGACGCGGTGGCGGCGTTCGGCCTGGACGAGCTCGAAAAGGGCGCGGCGGAGGCCGGGATCGTCGTCGAAGGGTGAGCACGGCTCAGGCCGTACCCCGCGGATCACGACCGCGGTCTTCGCGCCCAGATGGCCCCCGGCTGCGTTGTCGGGCGCCTCGAGTACGCCCGGTACGAGAGTCGCCGGGAACCATCTGGATCACGAAGCCCATCGCCCGTGATCCGCGGGGCACGGCCTAGGCTCGCCGCGTGAGACGACCTCGGCGCGCGGAGCCCCCGCCGGTCGGCGCGATCCGGATGCCCGACCCGACGATCTCACCGCTGCTGGCGCTCCTCCAGCGGCTCGCGATCGCCCTGGGCGCACTCGTGATCACGGCGCTGATCGTGTACTTCGGCCGCAACGGCTACCGCGACGCCTACGGCGCAGGCGAGATCACCCTCGCCGACGCGTTCTACTACGCCACGGTGTCGGTCTCCACCACCGGCTACGGCGACATCGTGCCGGTCAGCGACACCGCCCGGTTGATCACCACCATCGTGGTCACGCCGCTGCGGCTGATCTTCCTCATCACCTTCGTCGGTACCACGGTCGAGCTGCTCACCGAGCGGTCGCGGCAGTCGTTCCGGATCCAGCGCTGGAGGACCCGCGTGCGTGACCACACCGTCGTCGTCGGTTACGGCACCAAGGGGCGCGCCGCGGTCGAGACGCTGCTGGGCGACGGCGCCGAGCCGGGCCAGATCGTCGTCGTCGACACCGACCACGCCCAGCTCGACGCCGCCTCGGCCGCGGGGCTCGTCACGGTGGCGGGCAACGCCACGCGGTCGAGCGTGCTGCGCGTCGCGGGTGTGCCGCTGGCCAAGGCGATCGTGGTGGCGACCAACCGCGACGACACCGCCGTTCTCGTCACGCTGACCGCTCGGGAGATGGCGCCCGACCTCCACATCGTCGCGTCGGTGCGGGAGTCGGAGAACGTGCACCTGCTGCGGCAGTCCGGGGCGTCCTCGGTGGTCGTCTCGGCGGAGACGGCGGGCAGGCTGCTCGGCGCCGCCACCACCACGCCGACAGTCGTCGAGGTGATCGAGGACCTCCTGACGCCCGACGCCGGGTTCGCGATCAGCGAGCGCGACGTGGAGGACGCCGAAGTCGGCGGCTCGCCGCGGCACCTAACCGACATCGTGCTCGGCGTGGTGCGCGGGGGCGAGCTGCACCGCGTCGACTCGGCGGTCGTCGACACGCTGGAGGCGGACGACCGGCTGCTCTACGTGCGCAAGGCGGGGCCGCCCGACAAGCAGTGAGTGGGGCTCAGGTCAACTGGTTCACCGTGAGGTCGCGGGCCTGGGCGTAGCGCTCCCGCACGTGCGGCGTGGGCTCGGCGGTGAACCGCTCCTGCCCGGCCGCCGCCCACTCCGGCGGCGCGTCGGCCCCCGACAGCACCCACGCCGCCTGCCGCGCGGCGCCGTCCGCGACGTACTCGCCGGGCGTCGGCCGGTCCACCGGGAGCGCGAGCACCGCGGGCGCGATGCGGGCGACGGCCTCCGAGCGGGCCGCCCCACCCACCAGGATCGCCCGCTCGACCGGCACGTCCGCCGCGAGCAGGGCGTCGACCGCGTCGGCGAGCCCGCACAGCAGCCCCTCGACCGCGGCCCGGGCCATGTGCGCGGGCGTGGACGTGCCGAGCGTGAGCCCGTGCAGCGCACCGGTGGAGTCGGGCTTGTTCGGCGTGCGCTCGCCCTCCAGGTACGGCACGAGCACCAGGCCGCCCGCGCCCGCGGGGGCGTCGAGGGCGAGCTTGGCCAGGCCCGCGTGGTCGACGCCCAGCACGCGGGTGCCCGCGTCGAGCACCCGTGCGGCGTTGAGCGTGCACACCAGCGGGAGGTACTCGCCGCTCGCGGACGCGAACCCGGCGATGATGCCGGTGGGATCGGCGGTGGGGGTGCGGCTCACCGCGGAGACCACGCCGGACGTGCCGAGTGACACCACGATGTCGCCTTGACCGGCGCCGAGCCCGAGCGCGGCGCCTGCGTTGTCGCCGGTGCCGGGCCCGAGCAGCACGCCGTCGGGGGTGCGGGCCGCCGCCTCGCCCGGGCCGAGCACGCGCGGCAGGACGACGTCGGACCGGCCGAAGGCCAGCTCCAGCAGGTCGGGCCGGTAGGCGTTGTCGGCGGCGGAGAAGTAGCCGGTGCCCGACGCGTCGCCGCGGTCGGTGACGAGGTCGTCGAGGGCGCCGGTGCCGCGCAGCTTCCACGTGAGCCAGTCGTGCGGCAGGCAGACCGCGGCCGTGCGCGCGGCGTTCTCCGGCTCGTGCCTCGCGAGCCAGCGCAGCTTCGTGGCGGTGATCGACGCGACCGGCAGCGTGCCCGTCGCGTCCGCCCATTCCTGCGCGCCCAGCTCGGCCACCAGGTCGGCGGCCGACTGCGCCGAGCGGGTGTCGTTCCACAGCAGGGCGGGCCGCACGACCTCGCCGTCGGAGTCCAGGCACACCATGCCGTGCTGCTGGCCCGCCACCGCGATCGCCTCGACGCCCTCGAGGCCACCCGCCTGCGCCAGCGCCGCCTGCAGCGCGTCCCACCAGCCCGCCGGGTCGACCTCGGTGCCCGGCGGGTGCGGCGCCCGGCCGGACCGGACGTGTTCGCCGGTGGCGGCGTCGCGGATGACGACGGTGCAGGACTGCGTGGACGAGTCGACCCCGGCTACCAGGCTCATGGTTGCCAAAGTAGTGCCTGGGTAACGTGACGGCCGTGCGTCTGGCGACCTGGAACGTCAACTCCGCCCTCTCCCGGCTCCCGCGGCTGGTGCCGTGGCTCGACCAGCGGGCGCCCGACGTCGTCTGCCTCCAGGAGACCAAGCTGTCCGACGAGGCGTTCGCCGAAGCCCTCGACGGCCCGCTGGCCGAGCGCGGGTACGCCTACGCGCACGTCGGCGAGGGCCGCTGGAACGGGGTGGCGATCCTCTCGCGGGTCGGGCTCGACGACGTGGCGACGGCGCTCCCGCAGGCTCCCGCGTTCTCCGGCACCGTCGAGGCGCGCGCGGTGACGGCGACCTGCGACGGCCTGCGCGTCACCTCCGTCTACGTGCCGAACGGGCGCACGCCGGACGACCCGCACTACGCGTACAAGCTGGAGTGGCTGGCGGCGTTGCGGGAGTCGGTCACCGCGCCGGAGACCACCGTGGTGGCGGGCGACATGAACATCGCCCCGACCGACGCCGACGTCTGGGACCCGGCGCTCTTCACCGAGTCGACGCACGTGACGCCGCCCGAGCGGAAGGCGCTGGCCGAGCTGCAGGGCGCCGGGCTGCGCGACGTGCTGCGCGAGCGGTGGCCCAACGAGCGGATCTTCACCTACTGGGACTACCGGGCGGGCCGGTTCCACCAGGACAAGGGCATGCGGATCGACCTGGTGCTCGCGGGGGCCGACCCCGCCGGGCGGGTCGCCGCCACCTGGGTCGACCGGCAGGCGCGCAAGGGGTCCGGGCCGAGCGACCACGCGCCGGTGATCGTCGACCTCGACCAGGCGCCCGACGGCGACATCGGCCCGGTCGTGCCGCCCCCGTCGAACCCGAAGCGCTGACCGGCGGGTGCCCGCCGCGCGTCAGGCGGCGCCGGCCCGGCCCGCCGTCGCCACCCCGTAGGCGGCCAGGACCACGACGATCGCGATCAGCGCCGGGAGCGCGACGGCGGGCGCGCCCAGCAGCGCCAGCAGCGCGCCGCCCGCGCCGACCATCGTCGCCACCGAGAGCTGGTCGGCCATCTGCGCGGCCGCCGAGTTGAACCCGACCGTGCCCGCGGGCGACTGCGCCAGCACCAGGTACGCGACCGCCGAGAAGCCCAGCCCCATCCCGAGGCCCGCGACCATCCAGAACGGCACCGCGAGCCAGCCGATGCCCCACGCCGGCGCCACGAGCAGCATCCCGGCCGCGCCGATGCCGACGGCGACGAAGCCGATCCGCAGCAGCCGCGCCCGCGGGAGGTCGGGGTGGCGGCCCTGCCACCACGACGCGGCCGACCAGCACAGCGAGCCCGCCACCAGCGGCAAGCCCGCGGCGGCCAGCGACCAGCCGTGCGTGTCGTGCAGCATCAGCGGCAGGTACGCGTTGACGGTGAAGAACGTGCCCGCGAGCAGCCCGCGCGAGGCGACGACCGTCGGGATCCCGCGCCCGGCGCGGAACACGCCCCTCGGCAGCAACACCCGCAGCGACGGCGCCAGCACGAGCACCGCGACCACGGCGACCACCGCGCCTGCGGCGTCCGGGTGTTGGCCCGCCCAGCTCAGCGCGGCCACGCCCACGGCGGCACCGACCGCGGCAGGCGCCGTGCCGCGGCGGGCGGCCTGCCGTTCCGCGGCCGGACCGAGGTACCGCACGGCCGGCGCGACGAGCGCCAACGCGACCGCCACCAGCGGCACGAGGCCGAGGAACACCCAGTGCCACGACAGGGCCTCGGTGACCACCCCGGCCACCGGCGGCCCGAGCAGCGACGGCAGCACCCACGCCGAGGAGATCAGCCCGAACACCGGCGGCCGCAGCCGCTCCGGGTAGACGGCGGCGATCAGCACGAACGTGGCGACGGCCAACGAGCCCGCGCCGAGGCCCTGCAGCACCCGCCCGACGAGCAGCTGTGGCATCCCGGTGGCCGTGCCCGCGACGAGCAGGCCCACGCCGAACAGCAGCGTGCCGACCAGGATCGGCGCCCGCGGGCCGGAGCGGTCCGACCAGCGGCCGCCGAGCACGGTTGCGAGCACCGACGCGGCGAGGAACGTGACGAACGGCCATGAGTAGAGCGTCACCGCGCCCAGGTCGGCGACCAGCGCGGGCATCGCCGTGCCGACGCCCATCGCCTCGAACGCGACCAGGCTGATGAGGAGCACCAGCCCGACGGTCGTCGCCCTCCGCTCGGGGCCGAACAGCTCGGCGCGGACGGACGGCGGTGTCGTCGGTGTGGCGGTCACGTCAAGGATGATCCGACCTCGACCCGACTTGAGGTCAAGCCCGTTTCGTCACCCGTCGCCCGCCGCCGCGCGGCGCACCTCGCAGATGGCGTGTGCTCCGCACCGGCGTCGCGGCCTCTGCGCGGAGGCGAACGCCTCTGCGAGGTGGGGTGGGCGGGCAGCGCGCCCGGGCGGGGGGTGGGCGCGCGCCTGCCCGCGCTGGACGTCGTCGCAGACCGCGTGGGCTCCGCACCGGCGCCGCGGCCCCTGTGCGGGGGCGAACGCCTCGGCGAGGTGGGTTCGGGCGCGGACGGGCCGGGCCGACCGGCGTGGCAGGCTGGGTCCGTGAGCTCCGCCGTCGCCGACACGCACACCCCCGAGCAGACCGCCGTCCGCGCGGCGGCCGAGCGCGCCGCCGCGGCCGCCCCCGGCGTCCGGGCCGCGGGCGGTCCGGCGATCGACGCCGCGCTGCGCGCCGCGGCTGAGCTGCTCCGCGTCGAGGCCGACGTCCTGCTCGCCGCCAACCGGGCCGACGTCGAGGCCGCCGAGGCGGGCGGCATGGCCCCGGGCCTGCTCGACCGGCTCCGCCTCACCCCCGAGCGCCTCGCCGACATGGCCACCCAGCTCGACGTCCTCGCCGCCACCCCGGAACCCCCGCTGCAGGTGTTCGTCCGGGAGCTGCCGACGGGGGAGCGGGTGTACGAGCGCCGGGTGCCCGTCGGCGTGATCGGCGCGGTGTTCGAGGCCCGGCCCAACGTCACGGTCGACGTGGCTTCCCAGGTGCTCAAGGCCCGCAGTGCGGCCGTCCTCCGCACCGGCGCGGCCGCGCTGGGCAGCGCGCAGGCCCTGGTGGAGCACGTGATCGCCCCGGCGCTCGCCGCCAACGGCGTGCCCGCCGAGGCCGTGCAGCTCGTGCCCACGCCCGGCCACGCGGGCGCCGACGCGCTGGTCGGCCTGCCCGGGCTCGTGCCGCTCGTGGTCGTGCGGGGCAGCGGCGAGGTCACCCGGCGGCTCTCGGCGCTCGGCGCGGCCGCGGGCACCCGCGTGCTCGCCCACGCCGACGGCGGCGGCGTGCTCTACCTCGACGCCAGCGCGGCCGAGGCGGACGTCACCCGGCTCGTCACCGAGTCCACCGACCGGCTCGGCGTGTGCAACCGGCTCAACCTCCTGCTCATCGACGCCCCCGCCTACGACCGCCTGTGGCCGGTGGCCGAGGCCGCGCTGCGCGCCCGGGGCATCGCGCCCAGCCTGCCGCCGCACACCCACCCGCTCGGCCACGAGTGGGCGTTGGACTCCGGGGCGGAGGCGCACGTCACCGTGGCGACCGTCGAGGGCCCGGTCGACGCCGCCCAGACCGCGGCCCGCGAGACGTCCGGCCTCGCGGCCTGCGTCTGCGCCACCGACGAGGCCGCCGCTACCGCGTTCGTCGACGCCTACACCGGCACCGGCGTGTTCTGGAACGCCACCACCCGGCTCCTCGACGGCTACAAGCTGCTGGGCCTGCCCGAGACCGGCATCAATGTGGACCACACGCCCGGGCCCCGCGGCCCGGTCACCTACGTCGACCTGTCGCTTCGCCAGTTCGTGGTGCTCCCGCCCGCACCGCCCGCGCCGTAGCCCCGAACCGGGCGCGGAACGCCCGGCTGAAGTGCGACGCGTCGACGAACCCCCACGAGAACGCGATGTCGCCGATCGTGCGGTGCGCGCACGTCGGGTCGGCGAGGTCGGCGTGCACGCCGTCGAGGCGCTGCGCCCAGATCCACTCCGCGATGGTGCACTGCTGGTCGGCGAACGCCCGGTGCAGCGTGCTCACCGAGACGTGCAGCTCAGCGGCGATGGCGGGCACGGTGAGCCCCGGGTCGCGCAGCCGCCGCCGGGCCACCGCCCGCGCCTGTGCCGCCCGCGCGGCCGCGGACGGCTCGGCCGCCCGCAGTGAGGACGGCCCCGCCACCAGGATGTGCTCCACGCCCTGCGCGACCGCCGTGGCCGCGGCGGGCTCCAACACGTCGACGTCGGCGGCGAGCGTGCGGATCATCTCGATCATGAGGTGGCCCGCGCCGCGGGAACCGTGCACAGCGCGCGCGGTCAGCTCCGGCGCCCCGCGCAGCTCCGCCCGCAGCGCCGGGCCCGGCAGCATGAGCACGTACTGCTGGAACGGGCCGTCGAACCGCAGCTCGTAGGGCCGGGTGGAGTCGTAGAGCGCGAAGTCCCCCGGCTGCAGTTGCGCCGTGCGCCCGTCCTGCGTGACCAGGCCCGTGCCGCACGTCTGGATGCTGACCAGGAAGAAGTCCTCGGCCGCCGTCGCGATGAGCGACGGGGTGCGCCGGACGAGCTGCGCGGTCGCCGTCACCCGGGAGAGCTCCAGCGTGGCGAGGGCGTCGACGCGGATGTCGCCGATCACGTCGCCCGCGGGCGCCGTGGTGTCCAGGCGCACGTAGGCGTCGGAAACGGCGTCGTTCCAGTACGCCAGCCGCTCGCGCGCCGCCACCCCGTCGGTGGTCAGCACGCGGGGCATGGGATGACGGTGCCCGCGCTGCGACGCTCGGTCAAGGATTCCGCGACGCAGGGACCACCGCCGCAGGCCCGGGGTCGGCACCCTTTTCCCATGTCAATCGCGCACCCCCGCTTCCGCGCCGCGGCCGTGCAGGCCGCCCCCGCCTTCCTCGACCTCGACGCGGGCATCGAGCGCACGGTCGCCCTCATCGCCGAGGCCGCCGCGAACGACGCCCAGCTCATCGCGTTCCCGGAGACCTGGCTCCCGGGCTACCCGTGGTTCATCTGGCTCGACGCGCCCGCCTGGGGCCTGCAGTTCTTCCCCCGCTACCACGACAACTCGCTGGAGTACGGCACCCCGGAGGCCGAGAAGCTCGCCGCGGCCGCCCGCGAGCACGGGATCACCGTCGCGTTGGGCCTGTCCGAGCGGCGCGGCGGCAGCCTCTACATCGCGCAGTGGATCATCGGCCCGGACGGCGAGACGATCGCCCAGCGCCGCAAGCTCAAGCCCACCCACGTCGAGCGCACGGTGTTCGGCGAAGGCGACGGCAGCGACCTCTCGGTCTACCCGACGCCGCTCGGGCGCATGGGCGGCCTGTGCTGCTGGGAGCACCTGCAGCCGCTGTCGAAGTACGCCATGTACGCCCAGGACGAGCAGGTGCACATCGCGGCCTGGCCGAGCTTCTCGCTCTACCGCGGCGGTGCCTACGCGCTCGGCCCGGAGGTCAACACCGCCGCGAGCCGGGTCTACGCGGTGGAGGGCGGCTGCTTCGTGGTCGCGCCGTGCGCCACCGTCTCGCCAGAGATGGTGGAGCTGCTCTGCACCGACGACGCCAAGAAGAAGGCGATGCTCCTGCCCGGCGGCGGCTTCGCCCGCATCTTCGGCCCCGACGGCCAGATGCTGCACGAGCCGCTGCCCGAGGACGAGGAGGGCCTGGTCTACGCCGACGTCGACCTCGGCATGATCTCCCTGGCCAAGGCGGCCGCCGACCCGGCGGGCCACTACGCGCGACCCGACGTCACCCGGCTGCTGCTCAACAAGACCCCCGGCGACCGCGTGGTGTCGTTCTCCGCGCCGGGGGTGGAGATCGAGGGCGAGGTGGCGATTCCGTGACCGCAACTGGGCTCTCGACGCTGGGACCGCCCGGCTGCGGCGCTACCACGAGGTCTCGCTGCTCTTCGAGGAGGTCGACTGTCGTCCCGCTACCGTCCTGAGCGCGGCCACCTGAACCGAGAGCAATGCTCTTGTATCGGAGCGGCCGTCTGTGCGACAGTGAGAGCACTGCTCTCGAAGTCGAACAGGAGTCGCCATGTTCAACCGTCCCCTCGCCGCCGCAGGCGCGCTCTTCGTCATCTACCCGCTCGTCCGGCCCTGGGGCGACGCGACGCCCGAGGGCATGGCCGCCGCCTTCGGCTCGCCGTTCTGGCTCGTCGCGCACATGGCCGCGATGGCGGCGTTCGTGCTCGTCGGGGTGGCGGGGTTGCCGAGCCGCGCCGCCCAGACCGCCTGGGTCGCCGGCACCGCCCTCGTGCTGCCCTACTACGGCGCGGAGGCCTTCGCGCTGCACGCCCTCGCGGGCACGCCCGACGTGGCGGCGCTCGCCGAGCAGATCCGGATGGGCGCCACCCAGGTGACGGTGTTCGGCCTCGGCCTCGGGCTGCTGGCGGTCGCGGGCGTCCTCACCGCGGTCGCGGTGGGGCGCGTTGGCATCGTCTTCGCGGCGGGCGCGGTGCTCTTCCTGCCCCAGTTCTTCGCCGACCCGGCGCTGCGGATCGCGCACGGCGTGCTGCTCGCGGTCGGCTGCCTGGTCCTCGCCACTCGCGTCGACGAGAAGGCATCGGTGCCCGCGGGTTAGATTCGTGGGGTGCCGCCCCCCGAACTGCATCGTGCGACGTTGGCGAACGGCCTCCGCGTGCTGGTCGTCCCCGATCCCGTCACCCCGGTCGTCGGCGTCGCCGTGCACGTCGACGTCGGGTTCCGCTCCGAGCCGGAGGGCCGCACGGGCTTCGCGCACCTCTTCGAGCACCTCATGTTCCAAGGCAGCGAGAGCCTGGAGAAGCTCGCCCACTTCCGGCACGTCCAGAGCTCCGGCGGCGTCTTCAACGGCTCCACCCACCAGGACTACACCGACTACTTCGAGGTGCTGCCCGCCGCCGCGCTGGAGCGGGCGCTGTTCCTGGAGGCCGACCGGCTGCGCGCGCCCACGCTCACCGAGGCGAACCTGCGCAACCAGGTCGACGTCGTCAAGGAAGAGATCCGGCTCAACGTCCTCAACCGGCCCTACGGCGGCTTCCCCTGGATCCTGCTGCCGCCCGTCCTCTACGACACCTTCCCCAACGCGCACAACGGCTACGGCGACTTCTCCGAGCTGGAGCAGGCCTCCCTCGACGACGCCGCGTCGTTCTTCGACACCTACTACGCGCCGGGCAACGCGCAGGTCACGGTGGCGGGCTACCTGGACGTCGACGAGGCTCTGCGACTGGTCGAGAAGCACTTCGGCGACATCCCGGCCCGCGCCACCCCCATCCGGCCGTCGTTCGCCGAGCCGCCACCGGGGGCCGAGCGCCGCGAGGCCGTGTCCGACGCGCACGCCCCGCTGCCCGCGCTCGCGGTCGGCTACCGGCTGCCCGACCCGGCCGCCGATCTCGACGGCTACCTCGGCCACGCCCTCCTCGGCTCGGTGTTGGGCGACGGCGAGGCCGCCCGCCTGCAGCGCCGCCTCGTGCACGCTGACGGCCTGGTCACCGACGTCTCCGCGGGCGCGGGCCTCATGGGGCCGCTCGACGCGCGCGACCCCGACACGTTCACGGTCACGGCGGTGCACCCCGCGGCCGTCGACCCCGATCGGGTGCTGAACGCGCTCGACGAGGAGCTGGACAAGCTCGCCGCCGAAGGCCCCACCGACGAGGAGCTGCGCCGCCAGGTCGCCCGCTGGTCGGCCGCCCTCTACCAGGAGAACGACCGCGTGATGTACCGGATGTTGGGCCTCGGCGCCCGCGAGCTGCTCTACGGACGCGCGGAGATCGCCGCCGAGCTGCCGGACCGGCTGGCCGCCGTCAGCCCGGACCAGGTGCGGGCGGCCGCGGCGGCGCTCCGCTCGGGCGGTCGCGGCGTGCTGCTGGTGGAGCCGGCGGGGGGTGCCGCGTGACCAGGACCGCCGAGGAGATCGGCCGCACCTCCGCGGGCCCCCGCCCGCTGCCCGCGCTCGGCGCCACCCGGGAGGTCCCGCTGCCCGACGTGGTCGACAGCGTGCTCCCCAACGGCCTGCGGGTGCTCGCCGCGCACCGCCCGGGCATCCCCATGGTCGAGCTGCGCCTGCGGGTGCCGTTCGCCGGTGACGCGCCTGAGCACTCGGCCGTCGCCGAGCTGCTCGCGGAGACCCTGCTCACCGGCACCGCGACCCGCGACCGCGTGACGATCGACGACGAGCTGGCCGCGGTCGGCGCCGACCTCGGCGTCACCGTCGACCCCGAACGCCTCCTCGTCTCCGGCTCCGGCCTCGCCGCAGGCCTGCCCGACGTGCTGGCCGTGCTCGCCGACGTGCTCACCGCGGCCACGCACCCCGACGCGGAGGTCGCCCGCGAGCGCGACCGGCTCGTCGAACGGATCACGGTGGCCCGGGCCCAGCCGCGGACGATCGCGCGCGAGGCCCTGCAGCGCAAGCGGTTCGGCGACCACCCGATCACCCGGGAGATGCCCGTCGAAGCCGAGGTGTCCGCCGTCACCGCCGAACAGGTGCGGGGGCTGCAGCACGCGTCGCTGGTGCCGAGGGGGTCGATCCTCACGCTGGTCGGCGACGTCGAACCGGCCGCCGCCATCGCCGACGTCGAGAAGTTCCTGCAAGGCTGGACGGCCGAGCACGCGGCCCGGGAGCTCCTCCCGCCGCCGCCGATCGTCGCGGACGACCTCGAGCTGGTGCACCGGCCCGGCTCGGTGCAGTCGCAGCTGCGGCTCACCGCCCCCGCCGTGGGCCGGGCCGACCCCGAGTACGCCGCCCTGCAGCTGGCCAACCTGGTGTTCGGCGGCTACTTCTCCTCGCGCTGGATGGAGAACATCCGCGAGGACAAGGGCTACACCTACGGCGCCCACTCCGGCATCGAGTTCGTGCCCGGGGGCGGCGTGCTGGGCCTGGAGACCGACGTGGCCAGCGACGTCACCGCCGCCGCCCTGTTGGAGACCCGCTACGAGCTGGGCCGCCTCGTCGCCGTGCCGCCGACGGCCGCGGAGGTGGACGCGGCGCGGGCGTACGCGATCGGGTCGCTCGCGATCTCGCTGGACAGCCAGGGCGGGCTGGCGTCGTCGATCAACGCGATGGCCGCCGTCGGCCTCACGCTCGACTGGCTCCGCAGCTACCCCGCGCGGCTGTCGGCGGTCACCCCGGAGGAGATCGCGGCTGCGGCGCTGCGGTTCTTCGCGCCCTCGGCGGTCACCGGCGTGGTCGTCGGCGACGCGGACGTGATCGGCCCGCGGCTGCGGGCGCTGGGCGGCGTGGCATGACGTTCCGGCTCACGACACCCGCGGTGCTCTCCCGTTCCGAGGTGTTCCGCGACGAGACGCTGCGCACCGACCTCGCCCGGCAGGAGGCGGGCTGGGCGACGGCGCGGCTGGTGGTGGTGGACGACGAAGGCCGCACGCCCGTCGAGTGGCACGACGCGCCGAGCGCGGGTTTCGAGGTCGGCGACGCGGGCAGCTGGGACCGCGGCGGCAGCGCCCGGCTGCGCACCCGCCCCACCGAGGGCGCCACCCCCACCGAGGGCGCGGTACTGCTCGGAGAGCAGGACGGGGTGGCCTACTGGGCGGTGCGCGGCAAGCCCGACGTGTTCGCCGGGGACGACCCGTCCGACTGGGCCGACCTGCGGATGACCGGCGCCGTGCTGGACGGGGCGGGCGCGGGCCTCTTCGTCACCGCGGTCGCCGTCCTCAACTGGCACGACACCGCGCGCTTCTGCTCCCGCGACGGCTCCCCGACCCGCGTCGCCGCGGCGGGCTGGCACCGGCACTGCGAGGCGGCCGGGCACGAGGAGTACCCGCGCACCGACCCGGCCGTGATCTGCCTCGTGCACGACGGCGGCACGGGCGACGAGGCCCGCGTGCTGCTCGCCCGCCAGCCCGTCTGGCCGATCGGCCGGTTCACGGTGCTCGCCGGGTTCGTCGAGGCGGGGGAGTCGCTCGAAGCGTGCGTGCGGCGGGAGATCCACGAGGAAGTCGGCGTCCACGTGCACGACATCGCCTACCTCGGCAGCCAGGCCTGGCCGTTCCCGCGCTCGCTCATGCTGGCGTTCGAGGCCGTCGCCGACCCGGCGGCGCCGCTCGCCCCGGCCGACGGCGAGATCGCCGAAGCGATGTGGGTCACCCGCGCGGACCTGCGGGTGGCGCTGCGCGCGGGCGACTGGGGTGCCACGGAGGCCCCCCTGCTCCTGCCCGGCAAGGTGAGCATCGCCCGCAGCATGCTGGAGAGCTGGGCGGACGCCGACTAAGCCGCCAGGCCCGCCTGCACCTGCGCCAGCGAGGGGTTGGTGGCCGTCCGGCCGTCGGGGAACTCGATCACCGGCACGGTCTGGTTGCCGCCGTTCACGCCTTCGACGAACTTCGCGGCCTCGTCGTCGCGTTCGATGTCGATCTCGCGGTAGGTCAGGCCTGCCTGGTCGAGCTGGAGCTTGAGCCTGCGGCAGTAGCCGCACCACGTCGTCGAGTACATCGTCAGCATGTACAGGTCAACGGGGGCGGGCGGAACTGTCATCCCCGGCTGTCAGGATGGCGGGTGTGATGCTCGACGGACTGGACGACGACCAGCACGCCGCCGCCACCGCTCCCCGCGGCCCCGTGTGCGTGCTGGCCGGGGCGGGCACCGGCAAGACGCGCACGATCACCCACCGCATCGCGCACCTCGTCCGCACCGGGCACGTCGCGCCCGCCCAGGTGCTGGCGGTCACGTTCACCGCCCGGGCGGCGGGCGAGATGCGCACCCGGCTGCGCGTGCTCGGCGTCTCCGGCGTGCAGGCGCGCACGTTCCACGCCGCCGCGCTGCGCCAGCTGCGCTACTTCTGGCCGCGGGTCGTCGGCGGCCCGCAGTGGCAGCTGGTCGAGGGCAAGCTGCGCATCGTCGGGCACGCGGCGGGCCGGGCGCGGATGGGCACCGACGCCGCCACGCTGCGCGACCTGGCGGGTGAGATCGAGTGGGCGAAGGCCAGCCTCGTCACGCCCGCGGAGTACCCGGCCGCGGTGGCCCGGCTGCGCCGCGACGTGCCCGGCCCCGCCGAGCAGGTGGCCGCGGTCTACGCGGGCTACGAGGAGGCCAAGAACGCCGCCGAGCTGCTCGACTTCGACGATCTGCTGCTGCACGTCGCGGGCGCGCTCGAGGGGCACGCCGACATCGCCGAGGAGTTCCGCGACCGCTACCGCTGCTTCGTCGTC
>DATAOO010000370.1:0-6684 GCA_036265695.1 Pseudonocardia sp.
AGGCGGCCATGGTGATCGCCACCGCCGAGGACCGCGACCAGGCGCGCGCCGATGTCGGCGAGGTGCTCCGCAGGCTGTTCGACGGGCTGCTGGCCGCGGGCTGAGCGAAGCGTCGCGCTGGAGCGGCGCACGGCGTCGTGATCCGCGCGAGTGGCACACCATCGCGGTCGGCACCGGCCCGAGGTGCCACTCGCGGCGATCAGAACGTCGGCGCGGGCACGTCCTCGGGGGCGTCGAGGAACGGGGGGATCAGCGCGAGCAGCCATTCCGCGCGGTCGAGCATCCCGATGCCCGGCGGCATGAAGTGCGCCGTGCCGGGCAGCACGGCCAGTCGCGCGTGCCCGATGCCGTGCACGTCGCCCATGCGCCCGCCACCCAGCAGCCGGAACATCGCGACGGCGTGCTCGACCACGGAGGCGTCCGCGTCGCCGGTGATGATCAGCGTGGGCGCGGTGATGCCCCGGACGTCGTCCTCCGCCCACGCGAACGGCGTCTCGTCGAGCTGCTTGAGCTTGGTGACCAGCGCGGGGAAGCGGTCCGGGTGCGGGGCGACGGCCTGGTAGGTCGCCTCGAACGGCGATCCGACGAACATCTCCGGGGTGATCGTCGGGATCATCGCGAGCAGCTCCGGCTGCATCGCGTCGCTGCGGAAGCCCGCCGAGATCGGCACCAGCGTGCGGACCAGCCGGGGATGCCGGATCGCGACCTGGATCGCCGCGCAGCCGCCCATGCTGTAGCCCACGACGTCGGCCTGCGCGACGCCGAGGTGGCCGAGCAGCGCGGCGGCGTCGTCGGCCATGCCCTCGTAGGTGAGCGGGCGGTCGACGTCGGCGGTGCGGCCGTGGCCCTGCGGGTCGACGACGATCACCTGACGGCTCGCGGCGAGCCCGGGCAGCAGCGGGCCGAAGTCCGCGGTGGTCATGTACGCGCCGTTCAGCAGCAGGACGGGGACGCCGCCGTGCTCCTCGCCGTGGATCTCGTAGTACATCTGCAGGCCGTTGGCGGGCGCGTGGCCGGTGCGGGGCATGCCCGACACCCTGCATGATCGCCCCGTGAGCAGCGCAACGGGGTCGTGGCGGGCGATCCTGCGGGCGGAGCTGCCGCAGGTCGCCCGGATCGTGGTCGCCGCGGCGGTGGCGTGGGAGGCCGCGCTGCTGCTCGGCGCCACCCAGCCGCCGATCTTCGCCGCGCTCGTGCCGCTGGTGAGCCTGCGGGACGACCCGTTCAGCGCCTTCAACCTCTCGCTGGCGCGCCTGGTGGGCGTGGTCGCCGGGCTGCTCATCGCGATCGGCGTCCTCGCCGTGCTGCAGCCGACGACCGTCGCGATCGTGGCCGTGCTCGCCCTCGCGCTGTTGGTGGGGGTCGTGCTGCGGATCGGGAACGTCCTGAACACGCAGGTGGCGGTGTCGGCGCTGCTGGTGTTCAGCTCGACCGACACCGCGGGCTACGCGGTGACCCGGCTGTGGGAGACCGGCCTCGGCACGGCGGTCACGCTCGCGCTCGCACCCTTCCTGTTCCCGGCCGACCCGCTCACCGCGGCCCGCGGCGCGCTCGCGCGGGTGGCGGCGGGCCTGGCCGACGCGCTGCGGACGTCGACGGCCCTCGTGGAGCACGCCGACGACGGCGACCGGCGTGCCGTCCTGCGGCGGGTGACCGAGGACATCGCGGGCCTTTCCGCCGACCTGCAGCGCCTCGGCGCGCAGATCGCGTCGGCGGCCAAGGCGACCCGCTGGGCGATCGTGCGGCGCTCGGCCATGCGCGCCACGGCCGAGCTGGAGCCCACCCGGGCGCTCGCCGTCCGGCTGGCGCGGGACCTGGAGATCTTCGCCGCCGAGGTGTCGTCGTTCAGCGCCCGCCCGGCGTTCGGGGACGACCCGATGCTGCGGCCGGACCTCCTCGAGCCACTGGTCGAGCCGTTGGAGCGGGCGGTCACCGCCGCGCTCACCGGGCAGCCGTACGCCGAGGACCTCAAACGCGCCCAAGCGGCGGTCGAGCAGTTCCGCGGCGTGGACCACAGCGGCATGGCCTCGGTGGTGCGCAGGCCGTTGCACCGCATGGTCGACGACCTGGCCGCCTTCAGGCCGTGAGGCCCGGCACGATCGCCACCTTCATCGAGCGCGGGTCCATGCTCGTGTGCAGCGCCTCGTCGGCCTGGTGGAGCCCGAACTCGTGGGTCACCATCTCGGCGAACGGGTAGCGGTCGGCGTAGCGCTCCAGCAGCCGCAGCGCGGGCCCGTAGCCGGTGCTCGGGTGGTTGGTCAGCCCGACCAGGCGGATGTTCTTGCTGCAGACGTGCCGGTGGACGTTGAGGCTGATCTCGCCGGTGTCGGCGAAGTTGCCCATCTCCAGCATCATCCCGCCGCGCTTGAGCATCTCGATGCCCTCGATGAACGACTTCGGCGTGTTCGCCATGTGCAGCACGACGTCGGCGCCGCGGCCGCCCGTCAGCTCGCGGACCCGGGCGACCCGTTCCTCCGCCGAGGTCGTCGACGCGTTGAGCACGTGCTCGGCGCCGCACCGGCGCGCCCAGGCCAGCCGGTGCTCGGACAGGTCGGTGGCGACGATCTGCCCGGCGCCCATCATGTCGGCCTTCGCGACGTGCAGCAGGCCGAGCGGGCCGGTGCCGATCACGACCACGGTGTCGCCCGAGTTGAAGCCCTCCAACGCGTACGAGGAGAACTCCTTGAGCTTGTCCAGGCTCGCCGTGCAGGCCATGAGCTCGGCGAGCACCGCGACCCGCGGGGACAGCCCGTCGGGCACCTTGTAGACGAAGGTGTCCGGCCGCAGGTACATGTACTCGGCCATCCCGCCGAGCAGGTGCGGCGGCTCGGCGCTCGTGAACGAGTTGCCGTAGCACTCCGAGTTCTCGCACCACACGTAGCCCATGACGTGGGTGCACTCGTAGCAGCGCCCGCAGACGACGTCCGGGCACATCGTGATCCGGTCGCCGACCGCGAGGCGGCGGCCGTAGAACTCGATGCGCTCGGCCGCCGTCGGGGTGATCTCCGCGACCACGCCGACGTTCTCGTGGCCCTGGATGATCGGGAACGGGGTGTCGGTCTCGGCGGGCGTGCCCGCGTACTGCTTCGTCTCGCCCGCGTAGGTGTGCTTGTCCGTTCCGCAGATCCCGACCATCTCGACCTGCATCAGCAGCGCCCCGTCGGCGAGCCGCGGGTAGGGGAACTCCTGCAGCTCGTACCGTCCGGGAGCCGCCAGTACCGCCGCGCGCACGCTGTCCGCCATGCCCGCCACCCTGCCGGAAAGGCTCAGGGCGCCGCGAGCCCCGCCGAGCCGCCCGCCAGCACGGCCGCGGCCAGCGCCCGGCTCGCGGGGCGCTCGGCCGTGCGCGGGTTGGTGAGCAGGACGAGGTCCAGGCGGCCCAGCTCGGGCAGCCGGTGCTGCGGGCCGAGGGTGGACAGCTGCACGGGAACCAGGCTGCGCAGGAGCGCGGAGACCCCGATCCCCGCGGCGACGGCGGCGATGAGGCCGTTGACGCCCCGGCAGACGCAGGCGCTGCGGTACGCGAGCCCCGCGCGGTCGAGCGCGTCGAGCATGGCGGCGCGGGTGAACGCGGGCGCGGGGTAGATGACGAGCGGGAGGGGGCGGGTGAGGTCCAGCTTGGTGGTCGCGGTGCCGACCCAGACCAGGCGCTCCCGCTGCACGAGGGTGCCGCGGTCCTCGCCCCGCGGCCGCTTGCCGATGAACAGGTCGAGGCGGTCGTTCTCCAGCCGCCGGTGCAGGGTGCCGCTCTGGTCGACGGTGAGGTCGAGGTCGACGCCGGGGTGGTCGCGGCGGAAGTCGCGCAGGATGTGGGGCAGCCGGGTGAGCGCGAGGTCGTCGGACATGCCGATGCGCAGCCGCCCGTGCGGGCGCTCACCGCGGAAGTAGGCCGCGGCGTCGTCGTGCGCGGCCAGGATCGAGCGGGCGAACCCGATCATCGCCTCGCCGTCGGACGTGAGCGCGACGGTGTGGGTGTCGCGCAGCACGAGCACCCGCCCGACCGCCGCCTCCAGCTTGCGGACGTGCTGGCTGACCGTGGGCTGCCGGATGCCGAGGCGGGCCGCGGCCTGGGTGAAGCTGCGGGTCTGGGCGACCGCGAGGAAGGTGCGCAGCTGCGCGGGGTCGTAGGTCATCACGTTCCACAATGACAGTAAGTCGGATGATCGGCCTTCAGAATAGCCCGGGACGGGCAGAGGCTGGGGCGGTAAGCGATCACGACGAAAGGGTGTACTCGTGCCCGCGGCCCTCGCCGCCCTCCGCTCCCCCTCCTACCGGATCTACCTCGCGGGCTTCGCCGCCGCCGCCACCGGCACGTGGATGCGCTCGGTCGCACAGGACTGGCTCGTCCTCGAGCTGACCGGCAGCCCGGCCGCCGTCGGCATCACGATGGCGTGCCAGTTCCTGCCCGTGCTCCTGCTGGGCCTGCACGGCGGCCTGGTGGCCGACCGGCGGTCCCGGCGCCAGCTGCTGCTCGCGGCGGCGGCCGCCAACGCCGTGCTGGCCGCGCTGCTGGCCGGGCTGACCCTCACCGGCACCGTGCAGGCCGTGCACGTCGACCTCCTCGCGCTGGCGGGCGGCCTCGTGCTCGTCGTCGAGAACCCGGCGCGGCAGGCGTTCGTCACCGAGACCGTGCCGCCCGCGCACCTGCAGCCCGCCGTCGCGCTCGCCGCGGCCGTGTTCCAGATGACCCGGCTGGTGGGGCCCGCCGTGGCGGGCGTGCTCATCGGCACGGCGGGCACCGGCTGGGTCTTCGCCGCCACCGCGGCCTGCTCGCTCGCCTCGATGCTGGGCCTCGCGCGGAGCGGCCGCACGTCGGCGCGACGCGTGGTCGAGCCCGCGCCCGGCCAGCTGCGCGCCGCCTTGCGGCACGTGGCGGAGCGTCCGGCGGTGGCCGCGACGATCGTGCTGGTGGGGTTGCTGGGGATGTTCGGGCTGAACTTCCCCGTCGTGCTGACCGGCATGGCCGGCACCGTGTTCGCGGGCGGGGCGCCGCTGTACGGGCTGTTCAACGTGGTGCTCGCGGTCGGGTCCGCGGCGGGCGCGCTCGTGGCGGGCGGCGCGGCCACCCGTCGGGGCCTGCCGATCGTGGCCACCGCGGCCGGGTTCGGCATCGCTCAGTTCGCCGCGTCGCAGATGCCGGGTCGGACGGCGTTCCTGCTGGCCCTCGCCGTGATGGGGGCGGTCAACCTGGCGTTCCAGGCCCTGGCCAACGCGGCGGTGCAGATGGGCGTCGACCCGGCCATGCGGGGGCGCGTCATGGGGCTCTACATGCTCGCGTTCACGGGCGGCACCCCACTGGGCGCGCCGCTGATCGGCTGGATCACCGACGCGGCGGGCCCGCGGGTGGGCATGGCGGTGTGCGGGGTGGTGCCCCTCCTGGCCGCGCTCGCCCTGCTCCGGCCGATCTGCGGGCTACGCGGCGGCCAGCCGGTGCGTGGTGCCGCTGCTGCCCTGCACCCACGCGCCGGGCAGAGCCGCCGCGAGCGCGTGCTGGGCGCGCCACCCGGTGCAGTGGCCGGGCACGACGAGCGCCGGGTCGAGCTCGGTGAGCGCCGCGACCGTCGGCCCGATCACCGGCTCGAACGCGGGCCCGCTCAGGTGCAGCCCACCGATCAGGCCGTACAGGCGCTCGACCGCGGTGAGCCGCAGCGCGTGCCGGACGATGTTCACCGCGCCCGCGTGCCCGCACCCGGTGACGACGACCAGCCCGCGCCCGCGCACGTGGACGACCAGCGCCTGGTCGTCGATCACCAGCGGGTCGTGCGCCCACTCCTGCCCGTTCCACGCCTGGTGGGCGGGCGGCATCCCGCGCTCGAAATCGGTGGTGCGGTCGATCTCGCCGGTGAGGAGCACGCAGCCGTCGACGAGCAGCGACGGCTCGCGGCGCTCGACCACCGTGAACCCCTCGCCGTTCAGGGCACGGGGGCTCAGCGTGGGTAGCTCCCACGGCTCCTTGCCGGGCACCGCCTGCCGTCGACGGGTCCAGGCGTACGGGTGCACGACCATCGGCAGCCGCCGGGCGCCGAGCCTACGGGCCAGCCCGGCGAGGCCGCCGGTGTGGTCGTAGTGGCCGTGGCTGAGCACCACGCCCTGCACGGCGGACAGGTCCAGCCCGAGCCGGTCGGCGTTGGTGAGCATGCCGTCCGGGGAGATGCCGGTGTCGAACAGCAGCGACGTCGTGGTGTCGCCGCGCCGGACGGTGACCAGCGCGCCGAAGCCGTGCTCGGCGAGGAGGCCGACCCGCGTCCGGCCGTCCTCGAACTGCGGCGCCGCCGCCACCCCCACGCTGAACGGGATCCGCCGGGTGTTCTCGTCGCTCGGCAGGAGCCCGTCGAAGACGTTGTCCACCAACGTGGTCACTCGCAGCTCGTCGACCGGCTCCAACGCGATGGGGTCGACGGCCGCGCCGGGTGCCGGGCGCGGCACCGCCACACCCGGCACCCCGCTGGATCCGTCACACATGCTCGAATGCTGTCAGGGAGGGGCTTCGAACACGAGGTGGAACGGCGTCTCCGCGGCCCGGCGGAACCGCAGTCGAACGTGATGACCAGGAGCACCGAACGTTGGCGGCCTGCCGTCGATCGACCGGCAATGCAGCATCAGAACACCGGCACGGCCACCTCCCGACCCGCGAGGACCGCGCCCGCCGTCGTGAGCGTCGACCGCTTGACGAGGAAGTGCTGG
>DATAOO010000371.1:0-26578 GCA_036265695.1 Pseudonocardia sp.
GTGATCTTGACAGCAGAAGCTGTCAGCAACACGTCGCGACAGGGGACAGGGGTCGCGTCCCATCGGCGCGGCGCGACTCACAACTAGCAGCTGGTGGTGGGCACCACTGGACGATGAGGGACCGCTTTGAACCGAGGGGCCGGGCGTAGGCCCTCGATAACCGCCTTCTGCTGTGATCTTGAGTTGTCAAGGTACATAGCTCGGGAGCCGGCGTTGGATCGTGGTCTCACTTCTGGTCTCGTTCCTCCACGTGCACGGTTGTCCGGCTGCGGTCAGGTCGACGATCAAACGGCAGGCGGCAACCTGTCGGCACGTCGCAGTACCGTACGACCCATCCCTTGAAAGCGAGCGTCCCGGAAGGGACCGGAGGTTCAAATCCGTCCGCTTCCGCGGCGCGAGAGATCGACCAGGACGATGCCCACCACGACGACGGCGGCCGCGATCACGCGGCCGGCGCCGAAGCGTTCGTGGAAGAACAGCGTGCCGATGACGGCGCCGATGACGATGCCGGTTTCCCGCAGTGCGGCGACCGCGGCGGTGGCTCCGCTCGTCTGGGCGACGAGCACCAGTCCGTAGGCCGCGAGCGACACCACGCCCCCGCCGAGGCCCACGAGCAACGCCGGGCGCGTCTGGGCGCCGAGGCTGGCTCCGCGCCGCAGCAGGGCGATCAGCGGCACGATGGGGCCTTGGAGGAGGAACATCCAGGTCGCGTAGACCAGCACCGGGAACGCGCCGACGGCGGTGGCGTCGATGACGGTGTACCCGGCGATGCAGACCCCGGTCGCCGCCGCGGCCCCCAGGGCGGGCAGCGCGACGCGCGTGGGGCGTCCGCCGTCGAGGGCCAGGCTGATCAGCCCCAGTGAGATCACCACGATGCCCACCAGCTGCAGCACGGGCAGGGCGTGGCCCAGCGCGATCTCGATCACCGCGACCACCAGCGGTGCGGTGCCCCGGGCGACCGGGTAGACCTGGCTGAACTCCCCGAGTTGGTAGCTCGCCCACAGCAGCGACGTGTAGACCACGTGGACCAGTGCGGAGGCGAGGACGAAGGGCCACGCCGCCGAGGGCGGCGGCCCGAACACGACCGCGCCGATCCCGCCGACGACGGTGTAGGTCGCCCCGATCAGGGCGAACCCCACCAGGCGGTCGGCGAAACCGTGGGCGATCGCGTTCCAGACCGCGTGGAGGAGCGCGGCGAAGAGCGTGATCGCCAAGACCGGACCCGACAGCCCGGACCAGGCGAGGGCGATGGGATCAGTGGCCACCGAGGAGCTCCTCGGCTCCACTCCGTCGAACCGCGTCGTGGGGTTCAGGGTACGAGCGGGCGGGGCATCCGCCCGGTGACGATGTAGACGACCCGGCGGGCGAGCGCGACGGCGTGGTCGGCGTAGCGCTCGTAGAAGCGGCCGATCAGCGTGATGTCGACGGCCGGAGCGACGCCGTGGTCCCAGGACGGGGCGGTGAGCACGGTGAACAGGTGGCGGTGCAGGTCGTCCATGGCGTCGTCGTCGGCTTCCAGCTGCCCGGCCCGGGTGAGGTCGCGGGTCTGGATCACCTCGGCGGCTCCGCGCGCCAACGAGCTGCCGATCCGGCCCATCTCGGCCACGTAGGGGGCGACGTCCGCGGGCAGCACCGGGTGCGGGTGGCGGCGCCGGGCGATCGTGGCGATGTGCTCGGCGAGATCACCCATGCGTTCGATGGCCATGGCGGCGTGCAGGCCGGACAGGACGATGCGCAGGTCGGTGGCGACGGGTGCCTGGAGCGCGAGGAGGGCGAACACCTGCTCCTCGGCGGCGGCGCGGAAGTCGTCGATGCGGGCGTCGTCGGAGATGACCTGTTCGGCCAACTGCAGGTCGGCGTGCAGCAGCGCCTGAGTGGCCTTGTCGAGCGCGTCGGCCACCAGCTCGCAGGCGCTCGCCAGGCTGGTGGCCAGCTGGTCGAGCTTGTCCTGGTAAGCGTCGCGCACCGAGTCAGGGTAGCCACGCGCAGCGAACACAAATCCTCCTCGCCCGGCGGAGTTCTGTTCACCTGTTGTTTGCCCGGGGTTCGTACAGTCCGGCCGTGGCGCGACCGAGGACGGGCTGATGGAGATCTCTCTGATCGTGTTGGTCGTGGTCGTCGTGACCGCATTGGCGTTCGACTTCACCAACGGCTTCCACGACACGGCCAACGCGGTGGCCACGTCGATCGCGACCGGGGCGCTGCAGCCCCGCACCGCGGTGTTGCTCGCGGGAGTGCTCAACCTCGTCGGCGCGTTCCTCTCCGTCGAGGTGGCGAAGACGATCTCCGGTGGCCTCGTGGACGAAACGCAGATCACGCCGACGGTGATCTTCGCCGGGCTGGTCGGCGCCATCCTGTGGAACCTGCTGACCTGGCTGCTGGGGCTGCCCTCCAGCTCGTCGCACGCGCTGATCGGTGGTCTTATCGGCGCCACCGTGGTGGCGTCGGGCGTCGACGCGGTGAAGTTCGCGGGCATAGTCGGCAAGGTGCTGCTCCCCGCGGTGCTCTCGCCGCTCGTCGCCGGGCTCGTGGCGCTGGCGGCGACGTACCTCGCCTACCGGATCACCGCCCGCGGGGCGGTGGGCACCGTGCGGAGGGGCTTCAAGGCCGGCCAGGTCGTCTCCTCGTCGATGGTGGCGCTCGCCCACGGCACCAACGACGCGCAGAAGACGATGGGCGTCATCACGCTCGCGCTGATCACGGCGGGAGCGCTGCCCGCGAACGCCGGGCCCCCGTTCTGGGTCATCGTCTCCGCGGGCCTGGCGATCGGGCTCGGTACCTACGTCGGTGGGTGGCGCATCATCCAGACCCTCGGCATGCGGGTGAGCGCGATCGAGTCGGGCCAGGGTTTCGCGTCCGGGGTGAGCACCGCGACCGTGATCCTCACCTCGTCGCACCTGGGCTTCCCGTTGTCCACCACGCAGGTCGCCACCGGTTCGATCTTCGGCGCCGGGGCGGCCCGTGGGCCCGCGTCGGTGCATTGGGGCCTCGCCGGTCAGGTGGCGATCGCCTGGCTGCTGACGCTCCCGGCCGCCGCGGTGGTCGGGGCGGTCGCGGCGTTGGTGGCGGACACCGGCCCCGTCGGCACGATCGTCGTGGCCCTCGTGCTGATCGGTGTCGCGGGTGGGATCTACGCCGCCTCGCGACGGCGGCCGGTCACCGCGGACAACCTCGACGAGCTTCCCGTGCCGCCCCCACCCGTCGACCTCGTGGCCTGAGCGGAGGACGCATGACGATCAACTGGGGCGCGCTCGCCTTGGTCGCGGTGGTATCGCTCGCGGTCGGGGTGCTCGTCGTCGTGCTGGTGTCGTTGGCACTGGTCGGGCTGTCGGCCCGGGAACCCGCTGCGGGCGGCGAGGCCGCCGAGGGGACGTCGACCACCGACGGACGGCTTTCCCCGGCCGCGGGCACGGCGGCGGCGGCGGTCTGCCTGCTCGGGGCCGCTGCGATCGTCCTCTACGGCCTCTACCTGATCGTCTTCTGACGGCCGCCTACGGCTCGTCGGTCGACACGCCGTCCAGTGCCAGCTCGATCGCCGCGATCAGGCCGAGGCGGCCCGCGAACGGCCGCACGGCGCCGCCGTCGCGGTCGGCCACCTCGCCGGAGATGACCGACCCTTCGACGACGACGTCGACGCGCAGCCGGACGGTTCGCGCTTCCACCCCGCCCACCCTCGGCGTAGCCTGCGCCCACAGCATCAGGGGACGACCCCGAGACCGCACCCCTAGACGTCCAGGCGGGCGAGGTCGGCGCGGGAGGCCACGCCGAGCTTGCGGTAGGTGTTCGACAGGTGCACCTCGACCGTCTTGATCGTGACGAACAGCTCCTGCGCGATCGCCTTGTTCGACCGGCCCGCCGCGGCGAGCGCCGCGACCCGGCGTTCGCTCGGGGTGAGCGCGTCGACCCCGGTGGCGTGCCGGGCGAGCCGACGGCCACCCGCGGCGCGGAACTCCTGCGTCGCCCGCTCGGCGAGCGGCGTGGCCCCGCACGCCGCGGCCAGGCCCGCCGCGCGCTCCAGGAGCGCCCGGGCGGTGGTGGGCCGCCCGCCCCGCCGCAGCAGGCTCCCGTGGGCGAGCAATGAGGCGGCGTGCTCGAGGCGCGCGGCGGACCCCTCGGTGACGGCCACCGCCTCCTCGAAGGCGGCCTGCGCCTCGGCCGACCCGGCCGCGTCGAGCGTGGTCCCGAGGGCGCGCAGCGCCGCCCCCAGGCCGGTCGGCGACCCCCACGCCCGCGCGGCCGCCACCTCCCCGGCCACCCGCGCCAGCGCCTCCTCCGTGCGGCCCAACCCGCAGAGCGCCCGCGCCGCCAACGAGCCCCACGGCGCCCACACCGGGTTGACGACCGGCCGACGCCGTCGCGGCACCGCGTCGAGCGTCGCCAGCGCCTCGGCCCACCGCCCGTCCGCCAGCAGCACCTCGACGACCCCGCGCACCTGCTGGAGGTCGCCGTCGGACCCGGCGGTCGACTCCCGCGGCAGCTCCGCCAGCTGCCGCGCCTCGGCCAGCTCGCCGCGCGCCACCAGCACGCGCGTGAGGAACCCGATGCCGTACGCCGCGCCCGCCTCGTGCTCGCCGCCGCGGCGCTGCACCGCCCCGCGGTAGCGGCGCAGGCCCTCCTCCGCCTCCGCCAGGGCCCCGCGCTGCAGCCATCCCCAGCCCTGCCAGAGCAGCACCCCGGCGATGGTCATCTGCGACCCGTGCGTGTGCCCTTCGGCCAGGGCCTGCGACCACACGGCCTGTGCGCGGTCGTCGTCGGCCAGCGCGAGCACGCCTGCCGCGACGTGCGTCATGAACGACGGGTCGTGCCGCACGAGCACGCCGTCGCCGAGGGCGTAGCGGGCCTCCTCGACGCACTCGGCCGCGGAGCCGCCGGTCAGCGCGCGGTCCCAGGCGCGCACGGCGGCGAGCATCCGCCCACCGAGGCCGCCCGCTCCCGGGGGCGCGGCGGCCAGGCCGCCGTCGGTGGCCCCGAAGGCGACGGCGTAGAGCTCGAGGGCGAGCAGGGCGTCCCGCTGGTCGGTCAGCGCGGGCGGCAGCTGCTCGCGGGCCCGCCGCGCCACCGCGACCGCCGCGTCGGGCGGCCGGGTGAACAGCAGCATCCGGGCGAGGACCTCGGCGATGCGCCCGCGCGCCTCCGGGTCGGTCGCGGACTCGTAGCCCGCCCCGAGGTGGACGACCGCCGCCCGCGGATCGTTGGCGAGCGCCTCCGCCATGCCCAGTCGGGTGACGAGGCCTGCGGGCGCCCCGGGTTCGGCGAGGGCCCGGCGCAGGTAGGAGACCGCGATGTCGGGAGCGCCGCGGCTCATCGCGACGGCCGCGCTCTCGCTCAACACCTCGACGATCCAGGGCCGGGCGCCCGGCGGCAGGAGCAACACGTGCGCGGCGACCACCTCGGGGCTGCGGCCCGCGGCGTGCAACAGCCGCGCCGCCTCGGCGTGCCGGGCCTCCAGCTCGATCGGCGACAGGTCCCGGTAGACGGCGTCGTGCAGCAGCGGGTGCACGAAGCCCATCGGCGACTGCGACCGCAGGATCTGCGCCTGGACGAGGGAGCGGGCGGCTTGCTCCAGCGCGGCCGCGGGGAGCCCGGTCATCCCGCGGAGGATGGCGAGGTCACCGGCCTCGCCGAGCACGGCGACGGCCTGGGCGAGCGCGATGGCGTCGGCCCCGAGCCGGGCCAGGCGCAGGAGGACGGTGCGCGACACCGCCCGCGGTCCGAGGTCGGCGAGCACATCGGGGGCGTCGGGCCGGATGCCGTCGGCCCGCAGCGCCCGGCTGAGCTCGTCGAGCAGCAGCGGGTTGCCGCCGGTGGAGCGCAGGCAGGCCTGCGCGAACTCCGCGCCCGGCACCACGCCCAGCCGTTCTGCGAGCAGGTCCGCGACGCCCGCCTGCGACAGCGGCTGGAGCGCCACCACCTCGCACCGCTCCTCGTGGGCGAGGTCGGCGAGCAGCGCCGCCTGCTCCGAGCGCTCGCCGGTGCGCGTGGCGACCACGAGGAGCAGCGCCATCCCGTCGAGCCGTCCGGCGAGGTAGGCGAGGAAGCGCAGGCTGGGACCGTCGCACCACTGGGCGTCGTCGATGAAGAGGGCCACGAACCGCTCCGCGCAGGCGTTGGCGGTGAGCCAATAGAGGCCGTGCAGCACCGAGTGCGAGACGTCGTCCGCGGAGCCGCTCCTCGGCGGGTCGAACACGGCCGCGGCGGACCCGGCCGACCCGTCGAGCCACCGCGCCGACGTGCGCAGCCGCGCCTCGAACAGCTGCCGCACCACCCCGAACGCGTAGGTGCTCTCGAGCTCGCTGCACCGGGCGGCGAGCACCGTGCGGCCGTGCCGTCGCAGGTGGTCGCGCTCGGCGGCGAGCACGGCGCTCTTCCCCATGCCCGCCGGACCCTCGACGACGACCAGCCGCCCCGCACCGGCTTCGGCCGCCTCCCGCGCCGCTTCGAGGAGGCGCAGTTGGGCCTCGCGCTCGACGAGCGGCGCGTGCGGAGCCATGAGGCGCAGGCTACTGATCTCCGAGCGTCCACTTTGGGGTCGACGATGGGGTTCACCCCGAATGTGCGCAGGCGTCGCCCGGAGGAGCGTCGCGGCCATGAACCGTCCCGCCGCTCTGCGCGCACTGGCCGCGGCGGTCGTCCTCGTCGCCGCCTCCGCCTGCACGAACACCGTGGCCCCCGCGGCCGCGACCGAGCCCACCCCCACGGCGAACCCGGCGGGCGGCGGCATCGCGCCCGGCACGCTCTTCACGCCGCTGGTGGCGGGCACCTACACCACGCCCGCGCCGGTCCGCGGCACCGACGGCAAGACGCACCTGGCCTACGAGCTCACCCTCACGAACGCCCTGCCGCTGCCGTTCCAGCTCCAACGGGTGGACGTCCGCGACGGGGCCACGCACGCGGTGATCCAGTCGGTGAGCGGGGCGACGCTCGCCGCCGACGTCACCCAGCTCGTCCACACCAGCCTGGACGCCGACGTCCCGCCGCCCACCGCGGTCGCGCCCCTCGCGCCGTCGAGCACGTCGATCGTCTGGCTGGACGTCACGCTCCCGGGCGACGCCGCGCCGCCCCAGCGGCTGGAGCACCTGGTGGCGGGCACCATCCAGCGGCCGGACGGCAGCACCGCGGCCGCCGAGTTCGTCGTCAGCACGGTCGACGTCGCCAAGGGGACCGCGCCGGTGCTGTCCTGGCCGGTGGGGGCGGGCGACTGGTACATGAGCGACGGCTGCTGCGCCGACGACACCCACCACCGCCGCGGCCTGGCCCCCGTCAACGGCGTGTTCATGGTGCCGCAGCGCTTCGCCATCGACTTCTACAAGCTCGACGACCAGCACCGGGCGTGGGTCGGCGACCCCGCGCAGCTCACGAGCTACGCCGCCTACCGCCAGCCGATCCTGGCCGCCACCGCGGGCACCGTGGTCGCCGCGCAGGACGGGCTGCCGAACAACGACCAGCTGCCGAAGCCGCCCCCGATCCCGGGCATCGACCAGACGGTCGGCAACCACGTGATCGTCCAGTTCGGACCGGAGCAGTACCTGCTGTACGCGCACATGGACCCGACGTCGGTCAAGGTGAAGATCGGGGACAAGGTCGAGAAGGGGCAGCAGCTCGGCCTGATCGGGACGAGCGGCAACTCGACGGTCCCGCACCTGCACTTCCAGGTGCTCACCCAGCCGACGTTCTTCCCGTCCGACAGCACGCCGTTCGTGTTCGACAAGTTCGCACTGACCGGACGGGTCACCGAGCGGATCTGGGACGACATCATCGCGATCCAGCCCACCGGCACGATGCCGTTCGCGGCGGCCGACCCCGGCGGCGACCGGACCGACGAGATGCCGCTGGACCGGGACGTCGTCCGCGTCGGCGCACAATGAGCCGGTGGAGCTCGACCACGTCTTCTGCATGGTCAACCCGGACGACGACTGGGCGGCGCGCCTCGCCGCGGCGGGCTGGCGCCTCGACGCGGGGATGACGCACGCGGGCCAGGGCAGCCGCAACCGGCGTCTGCGCTGGCCGGGGTGCTACCTGGAGCTGCTGTGGGTGCACGACCGCGCCGAGGCCCGCGCGAACATGCTGCGCCTCGACCGGCGGGCCGACTGGCGACGTACTGGTGCGAGCCCGTTCGGCATCGGGCTGCGGGGCACGCTGCCTGCGGCCGAGCGCGTCGACTACCGCCGCTACGACGGCCTGCCCATGCCGGTGTGGGTGCACCGGGACAACGAGGACGCGCCCGAGCGGCCCTTCGTCTTCGTGCTGGAGCTCGACGAGCACCGCCCGCCGACGGTCGGCAACCCCGGCGCGCTCCGGGTTCTGCGGCACACCGGGCCCGCACCCGCCCGGTTGCCGGGCTACCGCGGCGCGGAGCTTTCGCACGCGGTCGGGCCGCACCGGCTCGAGCTGGTGCTCGACGCCGGTTCGCCGCTCGACGTGACGGCCGAGCTCGCCCTACGCCGCGGGTAGCAGGCCGATGCGCTGGGCGCGGAGCACGGCGCCGAGCCGGTCGGTCACCCCGAGCTTCGTGTAGCTGTGCTGCAGGTGCTTGTGCACCGTGCGCTCGGTGATCATCAGGCGGCGGCCGATCGCCGCGGCGGTGAGCCCCTCGGCCAGCAGCGACAGCACGGCGAGCTCGCGCGGGGTGAGCCCGACGTCGTCGGCGGCCGCCCAGCCGTCGATGCCCGCGGCGCGCGACCAGCGGGTGAACGCGCCGTGGTGGCGGTCGAGGCCCGCGAGCAGGCGCTGCAAATGCCGCCCGACCTCCATCTCGGTGGCCGTGAACGGCTGCGGACGGCCGACCACGAACGCCCGCCGTCGGGAGAGGGGAAGGGCGATCTGGTGCTGCACGCCGCCCCACTGGCGTCCGCGTTCGATCCACGCCCCGCAGACCGCGGTCGACACGACGTCCGTCGGCACCTCGGCGACCTGCATGACCCGCCAGTCACCGGTCGCGACGAAGTAGCGCAGGATCGGATGCTCCTCGCGCGCCTGCCGGGCACACCAGCGGGCGATGTCGTCGACCTTCCCGGCGAACCGGTCGGCGGGCCACAGCTCCACCCCGCGGTCGCAGTAGGCGCCGCCGACCGCGCCGAACGTCTCGACCAGCTGCCGGTTGACGCGCGTGACCGCCCACGTCCCGTCGCGTTCCGCGACGAGGTCGGCGGCGAGCCCCACCCATTCCGCCGTGCGCACCGCGTTCCGCATCGCCGTACCTCCCCGTCCTGGAAGGAGGGTCGGGCGGCGGCCTTGAGACACGGCTCACCGGGATGGCGCAGCGCTACAGGAACGGGTGCGGGTCGCGGCCCGCCATGAGCAGGAACTGGTCGCGCCAGGACACGTGCCCCTCGGGGAACGGCAGCGGCGCGCGGAACACCCCGTAGGACCGCCACCGCTCCGCCTCCGGCGCGGTGATCTCGTACATCGGGCGGGCCAGCTCCTCGGGGAGCGGGCAGGCGCGGGAGCCCAGCGCCATCGCAACGTCGTGGGCGAGGAACGACCGCGCGATGATCAGCTGCAGGAGGTACTCGCGGGCGTCGATGTCGCCGAAGCTGCAGTGCACGATCGCGTCGGCGTCGTCCACGGTGCCTGCCGCCGCGCACGCCGCCGCCACGACCTCGGCCAGCTCGGGGAGGTCGCCGTCGTACTTGTCCGGGCCGACCTCGGCCATCGTGCGGCCCGCGAGCATGTCGGGCACCCAGGCGTCGTCACGGGCGTAGTGCGCGACGAGGTCGCGGATGGGGCGGGGCTGGTCGGCGCCCGGCATGTCGAACATGGGCGGGATGATGATGTTGCGGTGCTCGGGGCGGATGCGCCCGAGCACCTCGAGGAGCATCTGCTCGGCCATCACGAACAGCTCGGCCTCTCGGATCATCGGCCGATCGAACCAGACCTGGGTCACTCGGGAGGTGAAAATCTGAGACGGCGTCAGCCGCGCAGCCCGTCGACCACCTTCGCGATCCGCCGCTCGCGGGTGGCCGCGGCCTTCGCCTCCGCCACGCCGCGCACCGCCTCCTTGCGCGTGGTGTAGTTCTGCGCGTCGAACGCCGCCCGCACACCTGCCGCGTCGAGGGCGGCGGCGAGGTCCTCGGGCACGGTGACCTCGCGGGGCGCGTCGTCCAGCGCGAGCTCGACGTCCACCTCGTCACCCGCCGCCACCCCGGCGCCCGTGCGCACCTCCGCGCTCACGGGCAGCAGGAACCGCCCACCCATCCGGGCCACGGTGCTGCGGTAGGTGTAGCCGCCGATCGTCACGCGCACGGGCGGGCGCTTGTGCGACCCGAGCGCCGCGACGACCTCCTCCGGCACCTCGATGCCCGTGGCCGTCTTCCCACCCAGCTCGACCGTCGCGCGGAACCTCACGCGCTGATCCTGGCACCTGCCCGCACGAGTCGACGCGCCCGCTCGACGTTCGGCGGCGCGGGCAGGTCGGGCAGCAGCGCCGTGGCGCTCTGGAGGGCCCGCAGCGTGACGGTGGCCGACACGTCGGTGGACGGCAGCCCGGGCAGCCCGTACAGCCGCCGGGCCCAGCGGGGGAGCGTGGCCACCGACAGCGCCGCGATCGTCGGGATCACCACCCGGGCGCGCGGCGGCGCGGTGGGCTGCGGGGTGAGGAGATGCCCGACGGCCTCGCGCGCCTCGTCGGTGAGCTTCAGCTCCGGACGCACGGACTCCAGGTACTCGCGCATCGCGCCTGCCGACGACGGCGCGTCCACGAGGCCGATCACCCGCGCCGCGCGGACGCTCTCGGCGAGGTAGGCGTCCACCCCCTCGGCGTCGAGGAGGCCCGCGCGCCGGGCGACGTGGGCGTACGAGTCGACCTCGGTGGCGTGCACCCACAACAGGTGGTCGGGGTGGTCGACGCGGAAGGTGTAGCCGGTGTCGGGGTCGTAGCCGCGCAGCGCGGCGTGCAGGCGGCGCACGCGCGCGGCGGCCCGCTCGACCTCGGCGGTGGAGCCGAAGGTGCGCACACCGACGAACTCCACCGTGCGCTGGAACCGCGACCACGCCTTGGCCGGGTCGAACAGCGCGGAGTTCTGGTAGGTGCCGCGCATCACCCGCGGGTGCAGCGACTGCAGCAGCAGCGCCCGGAACCCGCCGACCCACAGCACGGGCTCCAGGTGCACCCGCCACGTGACGGAGCCCGGTCCGAAAAGTCCGTCATCGCCTACGACTGCGCCCACGACTCAAGGACAACACGGAATGCCATGATCTGCCACATGATCGATCATCTCGGCCTCCAGGCCGTCGACGTCGACGCCGCCGCCGCGGCGTACCTGCGCCTGCTCGCGCCGCTCGGCGTGCGCGAGGCGATGCGCTTCCCCGGGCCCGTGGTGGGCATGGCGGGGCCGGACGGCCAGGCCACCTTCTGGCTCAGCCCGGCGGCCGGGCCCACGAACCACGAGGCGCACGTGGCGTTCAGCGCCCCCGACCGGGCCGCCGTCGACGCCGTGCACGCCGCCGCCCTCGAGGCCGGGCTGGAGATCCTGCACGCGCCCCGCGAGTTCCCGGAGTACCACCCGGGCTACTACGGCGTGTTCGTCCGCGACCTCGACGGCAACAACATCGAGGCCGTCTTCCACGGCGCGCCGCCGCAGGCCTGACGGTGAGTCGCGTGTCTCACCGGTCCGAGTTGGCCATCTCGCCGGCGCGACGCCCCACTCACCCCGGCGAAACGCCCAACTCACCGGGGTGAGATGTGCGACTCACCCCGGCGAGATGTGCGACTCACCCCGGCGAGACGCCCGACTCACCGGTGGGGACGTCCTCCGTCACCTTCTGGCGCGGCATGAGCGCGAGCGCGACGGCCGAGAGCGCGCAGCAGATCAGGATGTAGATGCTGATCCCCGTGCTCGACCCGGTGGCCGCGAGGATGGCCGCGGCGATCAGCGGCGCCGGGCCGCCTGCGATCACCGACGCGAGCTGGTAGCCCAACCCTGCCCCGCTGTAGCGGATGTTCGTGCCGAAGCTCTCCGCGATGAGCGCCGCCTGCGGGCCGTACTGCATGTCGTGGAACACCAGCGACAGCACGATCGCCAACAGCACCAGCCCCGGCTCGGTCGTGTTCAGCAGCCCGAAGTAGGGGAACGCGAAGAGCGCCACGCAGGCGATCCCGATCCCGTACATCGTCCGGCGCCCGATCTTGTCCGAGAGGTGCCCGAACAGCGGCACGCTGACCAGCCCGACGGCCGCCGCCACCAGCGTGTCGTTGAGCAGCGACCCGCGGGAGAGCTTGAGGTGCGCCGTGCCGTAGGTCAGCACGAACGTGATGAAGAGGTAGAACGGCGCCTGCTCCGACATCCGCACGAACGCCGACGCGAGGATCTCCCGCCACTGCGTGCGGAACGCCTCGACCACCGGCAGCTTCGCGACCGTCTGCTTCTCCCGCACTTGGGAGAACTCCGGGCTCTCCAGCACCTTCAGCCGCACGTACAAGCCGATGCCGACGAGCACGAGGCTCAGCAGGAACGGGATCCGCCAGCCCCACGTGTCGAACGACGGTCCGCTGATGGCGCTGAAGATCTGGATCATGCCCGTCGAGAGCAGCAGCCCCATCGGCACGCCCAGCTGCGGCCAGCTCGCCGTGAAGCCGCGCCGGTGGCTCTCACCCCACTCCATCGCGATGAGCACCGACCCGCCCCACTCCCCGCCGACCGCGGCACCCTGGATCAGCCGCAGGAGCGTGAGGAGGAGGGGCGCGGCGATGCCGATCGTGGCGTAGACCGGCAGCACGCCGATCAGTGCCGTGCTGATGCCCATGATCAGCAGCGTGGACACGAGGGTGGCCTTGCGGCCGATGCGGTCGCCGTAGTGGCCGAAGATCGCCGCGCCGATCGGTCGCGCCGCGAATCCGACGAACTGCGTGCCGAACGCCAGCAGGATGCCCGACGACGGATCGTTCCCCGGGAAGAACAGCTTCGGGAAGATCAGCGCCGCGGCCGTGCCGTACAGGAAGAAGTCATACCACTCGACCGTGGTGCCGACGGTGCTCGCGACGATCGCGCGTCGGCGTTGCGTCCGCATGACGTCCGGCGAGGGTGCGGAGGTGGCGGTCATCGCCGCAGGGTGATCGGGGTCATCCGGCCTGTCAAGCGGAACTACGGTGAACGGGTGCACGCCCCTGTGGGGTTCGCCGCGTTCCCGGGCGGGAGGGGTGCGCGGCGGGGGAAGATGGAGCCCGGCCGGCCGGACGACGAGGTGGCGGCCCCACCCATCGTCCCCGGAGGATCGACGTGTCGCGCAAGCTGCTGCTCGGCGCCGTGGCGTCCGTGTTGCTCCTCGCGGGCAGCGGCCTGCACGCGTCACCGACCTCGTCTGCGCCCGCGCACACCTTCTACGTCGACCCCGAGAGCCCGGCCGCCGCGGCCGCCCGGGCCGACCCCGGTGACGCCGCCGCCGCCGCGATCGCGGCCGTCCCCCAGGCCCGGTGGTTCACCGAGGCGACGCCGGACGTCGCGGCCGCGGTCGACCGCTACGTCGGGCGGGCCGCCGCGGCGGGGGCGATGCCGGTGCTGGTGACCTACGCCGTGCCCGGCCGCGACTGCGGTGGCTTCTCCGCGGGCGGCCTGCCCGACGACGCCGCGTACGCGGCGTGGGTCCGCGCGGTGCGGGCGGGGATCGCGCAGCGCCCCGCGATGGTGGTGGTCGAGCCGGACGCCCTCGTCGCGCTCGACTGCCTCGACCCGGCGGCCCGCGCGGCCCGCTACGCCGCGCTCGCCGACGCGGTGGCCCAGCTGAGCGCGGACCCGGAGACCGCGGTGTTCGTCGACGGCGGCCACTCCCGGTGGCTCGCACCCGCGGAGCTGGCCGCGCGGCTGCGCGCGGTGCGGGCGCCCGGGTTCAGCCTCAACGTGTCCAATTTCTTCACCACCGCCGAGCAGCAGGAGTACGGAGAGCGGGTGTCGGCGCTGCTCGGCGGGGTGCCCTACGTCGTCGACACCTCCCGCAACGGGCTCGGTCCCGCCCCGGACGCGCCGCTGAACTGGTGCAACCCCCCGGGTCGGGCCCTCGGCCCGCCGCCGACCACCGCCACCGACGCCCCGCACGACGTCGCCGACCTCTGGATCAAGGGCCCGGGCCAGTCCGACGGGCACTGCGACCGCGCCGACCCGGCCTCCGGGCGGTGGTTCCCGGACTACGCCGCGGGGCTGGTCGCGCGGGCCCGTTCGTAGGCCGCCACCACCTGCGGCACGACCGCGCCCGCGGTGAACGCCGCCGCCCGCGCGGGGCCGCCACCCCGGCGGGGCTCGGCGAGCATCCGGTCCAGCGCCCGGGCCAGCGCGTCGACGTCGCCGGGGGGCACGAGCGCCCCGGTGTCCGGCGTCACCAGCTCGGCGAGGCCGCCGACGGCCGACGCGACCACCGGCGCGCCCGACGCCATCGCCTCGATCGCGACCAACCCCTGCGGCTCCGGCCACCGCGACGGCACCGCGACGACGGACGCCGCGGCGTACGCGCCCATGATCTGCGGGTGCGGCACCCCGCTGCGCACGAGCACGCCGTCGAGCGGGGGTGTGTCGGGGCGCCGCGGCCCGAGCGCGACCAGCGGCACGTCGGCGCGCATGCGCCGGTGGGCCTCCGCGAGCAGCCCGACCCCCTTGTGCTCGCCCAGCGCGCCGACGAAGAGCACGAACGGGCCGTCGGGAAGGAAGTCGGGGCGTCGGGCGCCCGCGGTGACGTCGTCGGCGACGAACGAGGGCACGACCGCCACCCGGGCCGGGTCGACCCCGGGCAGGCAGGCCCGGGCCACGGCGTGGCTGATCGGCAGGAAGAGCGCCACCCGGTCGAAGCGGGCCGCGCGCAGGCCGACCGTCAGCGCCGTGCCCTTCACCGGGCCGTAGAACGCGTTCGCGCACGGGAGGCAGCGGCCGAGCGCCGGGCCCGCGCACGCCACGTCGGGCTCCCGGCTCATGGTCTTCTTCGCGCACGTCAGGCCGTAGTCGTGCAGCGTGACGACGAGCGGGGCGCCGCGCAGCCCCAGGCACGAGTGCACGATCCAGCCGTGCGCGTGCACCACGTCCGGGCGCAGCTCGTCGACCAGCTCCTGCAGCCGCCGGGCGAGCGCCGGGTCGGGCACCGTGGGGTGGAAGTGGTGGCCGGGGTCGGCGGAGAAGCGGCGGAGGTGACGGGTCCAGCCCGCTATGCGGTGCACGGTGACCGCCCCTTCCCGCTCGCGAGCGGGCGCGTCCGGGCGGGCCATCGTCACGACGTCCACGGCGTGCCCGTCGGCCGCGAGGCCTTGCGCCAAGGCCGCGACGGCGCGCTCCAACCCCCCGGTCGCGGGCGCGTAGTTGTCGGTGACGTGCAGCACCCTCACGCGCGCCGCCGCACCGCGAGCACCCAGAGCGCACCGAGCGTCTGCGCCGCGATCCACCCGACACCCGCCGCGACGATGCCGAGCACCGGCAGCAGCGCCCAGGCCAGCGCGAGCCCGCCCACCAGCATCGCCGTGTTGAGGGTGAGCGCCGTGCCCATCCGGCCGGTCGCGCGCAGCACGGCCACCGCGAGGTTGGTGACCGCGTCGGGGACGGCCGACAACGTCAGCACGACCAACAGCAGCCGCCCCTGCGCGGGGTAGTCGGGACCGAACAGCTGCAGCAGCAGCCCGCCCGCCGCGAGGTACACCGCCATCGGGCCGACCAGCAGCAGGCCGATGATCTTCGCGCTGCGACGGGCGGTGGCCAGCGCGGCGGCCGGGTCGCTCGCCACCTCGGCGAACAGCGACGTCGCGACGGCCGGGCTGATCATGAAGAAGACCGCCCCGAGCATCCACGTCGCGTAGAAGTAGGCGTTCGCCTCGGGGGAGACCCGGGCCACGACGACGATCGGGAGCAGGTAGCCGCCGAGCATCGCGGTGATCGTCACGAGGTGCTGGCCCACCAGCGACGACCGCATCGCGCGCCAGTGACCGGCGAGCCCGTGCCGGGTGAGCCGCAGCGGACGGCCGCGGAAGCCCGCGAGGGCGACGAGCAGCGACACCCCACCCGCCGCCGTCCACGCCGTGAGGATCTGATCGCCGGTGCCCGGCAGGAGCCACGGCACGAAGAGCACCGGCACGCGGGCCAGCACGAACAGCGTGTTGCGGGCGAGCATGACGCCGCCCGCGCGTTCGGCGACGGCCACGTAGTCGATCGTGGTGCCGAGCGCGAAGCACACGGTGCCCACGACGAACAGGGCGCCCCCGGTGCCGGTGGCGAGCGCGGGCAGGGTGCCCGCGACGTGGCCGAGCACCGCCACCACGACCGCGCCGCTCACCGCCGAGCCGGCGGCCGCGACGGCCAGACCGACGGTGAGCGCCGCCCGCCAGTCCCGCTCCCCGGCCGCCCGCGGCAGCCATTCGATCATCGCCGCGGCCGCCCCGACGCTGGCCAGCAGCGCGGCCGCCTGCAACGCGCTGGTGGTGGCGGCGCCCGCCCCCGTGACGGCCGCGGTCGACGTCCGCGCCACGACCAGCCAGAACACGTAGCCGAAGAGCGAGGTGACGACGCTGGTCGCCATGATCGCGAGGCTGTTGCGCAGCATCGCGTCGGACGCGATCCGGGCCCGGACCCCCCGCCCGGGCCCGCGGCGCACGTCCGACGGTGCCGCGTCGGCCACGACGACGCCCGCGGTGACGGGCGGCGCGCCACCGGCGTCCGCCAACCCCGCGGTGGCCACCTCCGCCCCGTCGACGGGCGGCGCGGACCGGCGGCCGTTCACCGGGCCACCTTCAGCGTCGCGCCGATCGTCGCGTCGGCCACGGTGACGTGCACGGGGTAGAGCCCTTCGGTCGTGGGTGCGCGGAACGTGACGGAGCCGGGCCGGACGTCGACCGCGCCGGTCGCCGGGTCGGGCGCCGACGGCGGGGCGACGGTCACCCGCAGGTCGCGGGCGGCGGCCCCGCCCACGGTGACCGCCACCGGTGGCGCCTGCCCGTCCTGCGGCCCGCCGTAGCCCGTCACCGTCCAGGTCAGCGTCACGGCCGCGTCCGGACGGGCGGCGACGGGCGCGCCCGCCAGCGCCACCGCGGGAGCCAGGGCGAGCTGGGTGTACCGCTCGACGGGCACGGGCCGCAGCGCGATCGCCACGGCGGTCGCCGCCGCCAGCACCAACCCGGCCCCGACCACCCGCGCGCAGGCCTTGCCGATGCGGTGAGTCGTCGTTCTCGACACCGCGTGTAGGGATTCTCGACGCGCTGAGTCCGCCGATTCGCCGCCCTCCGTCGGGAGGAACGTGCGCCACCGCGCCGCCCCGAGCAGCCCGAGCGCGACCATCCCCGCCGCGACCGTGATCGCCGGGGTGTCGATCCGCCACCGCAGGACCGCCGCCAGGAGCACCGAGCCCAGCAGGGCGAGCATCCCGAGCACCACCGGCAGCGTCGCGCGCAGCAGCCCGTCGTCGGTCCCGCCCACCGCGTCGGTCCCGTCCACTGCGTCGTTGGCGTCGGCGCGCGACCCCAGCACCAGCCGCGCGGCCGACCACCCCGCCACCCCCACCACCACGGGCAGGACCAGCGGCGTCGACGGCAGCGCGCACACCGCGACGACCAGCGCCGCCACCGTGAGCGTCACCACCCTGGGCCGCAGGACAACCGTGCTCATGAGCCACTCCGCAGCGTCTGGCCGAGCTGGTACAGGTCGAGCCGGTACACCCGCACGTGCTCGGTCGTGAGGATCCGCGACGCCCACGGCACCGCGTCGAGCCGGTCGACGTAGGCCCGGGGTGTGGCCCGGCCCTGCAGCGGGTCCGTCGAGCCGAAGTTGTCGCCGTTGAAGGCGGGCTCCTGCGTCATGCGCAGGTCGACGACGACGTAGTCGTAGCGCGAGCCGACGAGCATGCCCGCCAGCTCTCGGCTGGGGTCGTTGCCCGTCTGCACGAGCTGCGCCGCGGGGAAGCCGACCGACGGCGTCGCGACGTCGATGCCGCCGTACGCGATGAGCGCGAGCGCGGTGTACCGGTCGGCGACGACGCGCACCGGGCCCGCCTCCCGGGCGAGCGCCTCGGCCACCGTGCGGGCCTGTGCGCTCGCCGAGTTGGTGTCGGTGCCCCAGCGGAACGTGCCGGGGAAGCGGTAGGGGTCGTTGAGGCCGCCGCCGACGTTGCCGACGAGCAGCACGGTGACCGCACCCAGCGCCACCCAGCGGAACGGCAGCCGCGTCGAACGCCTCGGCCGCTCGGCCACGAACGCCGCGATCAGCGCCACCCCGACGTAGGTGAACGCCCACGACCGGCGCGCCCCCTCGGCGCCCGAGGGCGCCAGCAGGAACAGCACGGCCGGGAAGTAGACGAGGCCGTAGGCCATGAGCGCGAGCGTGTCGACCGGCAGCGCACGGGGGTGGCGGCGCAGCAGCCACAGCGCACGCAGCGCGAGCAGTCCGACAACCACCGGGGCCAGTGCGGTGATCCCGCGCTCCCAGAGCGGCTGCACGCTCGGCGCGAGCAGCACCCGGCCGGTGTCGGACTTGGCCGCCATCGCCTGCAGCTGGGTGACCGAGCCGCCGAAGTAGGGGGAGAGGTACGCGACGGTCGCGCTGGCCACCCCGGCCAGCCACCCGCCCGCGACGAGCACCGTGCCGCCGAGCACCGCCCACCACACGCCCACCCGTTCCGCCGGGAACCAGCGGCGCCCGACCGTCGCCAACACCGCGACGCCCGCCAGCAGCAGGAGGAGGAACAGCGTGGTGAGGTGGTGGGTCACCACCGCGCCCGCCGCGGTCACCACCGACGCCGCCACGAGCGCGTACCGCCGACGGCGCGACGGCGTGCGGGCCGCGAGGCTGGTCAGCGCGAGCACCCACAGGAACAGCGGGATCGCGACGCCCTCGTAGGCGTACTGGGTGTCGAAGTACACGAAGGACGGGTTGAGCCCGTACACCAGCGCGGCGATCCCGCCCGCCCGCTCCGACCGCAGGTGCACCCGCGCCAGCACGGCCACCGCGAACAGGCAGGAGAGGTGCGCCGCCAGCTCGAGCACCTGGCCCGACGACCACACCGACAGCCCGGAGAGCCGGGCGATCGCGGCCGTCAACGCCGACGTGCCGGGGTAGTCCTGCACGATCGGGATGAGGAAGTTGGGGCGCAGCAGCTTGCCGAGCTCGAGCACGTCCTCGGCCTGGCGCCAGTGGGCGTACTCGTCGTGGTAGGCGGGGGCGAACGGGTTGCGCAGGTACTTCGGCGCGAACGTGAGCACGCCCAGCAGCGCGACCGCCCCGGCCCGCGAGCCCGCGCCGGGCGCGAGGATCCGCGCCGCCGTGGGCAGCACCGCGGTGAGCATGCCGAGCCAGAACACCGCGTAGTACGCCGACGGCGCGGCGCCGTGGGCGGAGAGCCGGTAGGACAGGCCCACCACGACGATGCCCACGGCGGCCGCCCCGACCAGCACGGGCCAGGAGAGCAGCGCCCGGCGCGCGGTCCGGGGCGGCGGGGTGGCGGGGCGGGCGAGGGTCGCGGTCACGTGATCGCGGCCGCCAGTCGGTCCAGCGCCGCACCGGTGGCCGCCCACGAGTGCGGGTCGGCGAAGCGCTCGGCGCGCCGCGGCGCGAGGTCCAGCAGCGCCGCGCGCAGGGCGTCGACGTCGTCGGGGGCGACGAGCGTGGCGCCCGCGTAGTCCTCGACCGCCTCCACGAGCCCGCCCACCGCGTACATCGCCACGTGCAGGCCCTGGCTCATCGCGATCTGCAACGGCCCGCTCGCCGAGCCGCGCCGGTAGGGCAGCACGAGCGCGTCGGCGTCGGCGAAGAACGCGGCGGCCTCGGCGTCCGAGACGTAGCGGTTGACGAACGTGATCCGGTCGCGGTGGGGGCTCGACGCGATGAGCTCCGCGGGCCGCGTCCAGCCTTCCCAGGTCTCACCGACGACGGTCAGCGTAAAGGCCGCTGCCTGATCCGGGGTGAGCGCGTTGAACGCCGCCACCAGGTCCTCCACCCCCTTGTAGGGGCGGATGAGCCCGAAGTACAGCAGCCGGGTGGGCCCGTCGCCGGGGGTGGCCGCCGGGGTGGTGACCCCCAGGTGGTCGTAGGGCCCGTGGGGGGCGATCTCCACCGGCAGCCGGTCGACCGCGGCGCCCCAGGTGTCGCGCAGCAGGTCCAGGTCGTGGCGGTTGTGCACCAGCGCGCCGGACGCCCTGGCCAGCAGCGCGGGCATGACCCGACGGCAGTAGCGCGCGACCAGCGGCACGGCCGCCTCCCCGGTGTCCTGCACCTCGTGGAACTCGATCACCACGGGCACGCCCGCCCGGCGCGCGGCGACCGCGAGCGCGAGGTAGGTGTGCAGCGTGGCCGCCGTCCACCACTGCAGCACGAGCACGTCGGGCCGCTCGCGGCGCAGGAGGCGGGCCGCGCGGCGCACCTTGTCGCCCCAGTACCAGTCGATCTCGCAGGCCACCCGGACGTCGTCGGTGTACGACAGGCTCGTGAGGTCCTGGCCCGTGCGTCTGCCACCGGGGTAGAGCCGGGCCGGGATCAGCTTGCGCAGCAGCAGCACCGCGACGTCGTGGTCGGCGGCCAGCGCGTTCGCCAGCCTGCACGTGTAGACCGACAGCCCGCCGAGGAACCGGAAGCCGGGCCCGACGACCCAGACCCGCCGGCGCGGCGGGCTCGCGGTGGCCACCGGGGCGTGCTCGGTGCGGCCCGCCGTCACGAGGCGGCCCGGTCGTCGATCGCGTGCTCGGCCGCCACCCGCCACCGCTGCCGGGGCCGCGCGGTCGAAACGTCCGTGCGGCGCGGCGTGGTGGCCAACACCTGCGGCTGCCGCTCGGCCCGCACCTTGGCCAGGATCGAGAGGCACCGCACGCCGTCGCGCCAGGCGATCTTCTTGCCGTCGGCGACGGTGCGGCCGTTGTAGCTGACCGGCACCTCGTACGGGCGCACCCCGCCGCGGATGAGGCGCGCGGTGAGCTCGGTGTCGAGGCCGAAGCCGTCCTCGGTGAGCGTGAGCACCCGGAAGTCCTCGACCGGCACGAGCTTGAGGCAGGTGTGCATGTCGGTGAGGCAGGAGTCGTAGAGGACGTTCGCCGCGAACGTCAGCGCCCGCCCGCCCATCGCGAAGCGGAACGACGGGTAGCGGGTGTTGAGGCCGAACACGCGGGTGCCGAAGACGTGGTCGGCGCGGCCGTCGAGCACCGGCTCGAGCATCAGCGGGATGTCGGCGGGCGAGTACTCGAGGTCCGCGTCCAGGATGATCAGGTGCGTGCCGGTGGCGTGGTCCACGCCCGAGCGCACGGCCGCGCCCTTGCCGCGGTTGACGGGGTGGCGCACGACGCGCACGCCGACGAGCGGCGCCAGCACCTCGGGGGTGCCGTCCACGCTGCCGTCGTCGACGACGACGAGTTCCACGGGGCACGGGTAATCGACCGCGAGCACGCGCTCGATGGCCGAAAGAATGGTGCTGCGTTCGTTGTAGACGGGCATGACGATCGATAGCCGAACCATGTCTCCCCGTTTTCCGGGTAGTGGGGGTGTGGATGACAGGCGGCGAGCGATGGCGCCCACAACGACGTTACCCAGTGTGCACGGAACGACAAAATCCACTCGTGTGAGTGATACGCCACGGTCACATCGTGTAACGCTGAATCGATGTGAGCTGGGTGACTTCACTGTTGCGGGTGATCATGCGGACGACATAGCTTCGGCCGCTCAGCGGTAATGGGAAAGGATCCGTGGCTACATGGCCGTCATCTGGGCTTCATTGCCACGTCATTTTTCGCGAATAGTGACCGCGGTTGCGTTGGTGCTCGCGAGCGCGTGCGCGAGCACGCCCGCGATTGCCGCGGCGGATCGCATCTACGTCTCGCTCGGGGATTCCTACGCCGCGGGCTACCAGCCCACGGGGGGTCCGACCGGGGGGTTCGCCGCCCAGGTGGCGGCGCGCTCGGGGCTGCGGCTGGTCAACTACGGGTGCTCCGGCGTCACCTCCGACGGGATGCTGAACGACCCCGGCTGCCGGTCCGACGCGGCGGCCCCCGGCGCTCCGGACTACGGCGGTGTGCCGCAGGCGGGCGCCGCGTTGGCGTTCCTGCGCCGCTACCACGCCCAGGTGTCGCTCGTCACGATCGTCGTCGGCGGCAACGACGTGCGGCCGTGCCTGCTCACCGAGGACGGCGGCGTGCGGCCGGACGCCACGGCCTGCGCCACCGCCGCCGTCGACCGGTTGCGGGCGAACCTCGCGTCGCTGCTCGCCGACGTGCGCGCGGCGGTCGGGCCGGACGTCCGCGTCATCGGTCTCACCTACCCCGACGTCTACCTGGGCGAATGGGTGCGGGGACGGCACGACGTCGCCGTCGGCTCGGTCGGCTTCTTCGCGAACGTGTTCAACCCCGCCCTGCGCGACCGCTACGCCGCGGCGGGCGCGACGTTCGTCGACGTCACCGCGGCGACGGGCGGCTACGGCCCCCTCGGTGAGACCGTCGTCGACCCCGGCTACGGCACGGTCCCCGTGCCCGTCGCCCGCGTGTGCGCGCTGACCTTCGCCTGCACGCGCGACGACCCCCACCCCACCGACGCGGGCTACGCCGCGATCGCCGACCAGGTGCTCACGTCGTGAAGGTCGCTGTGGTGACGCCCGGGTTCCCGCCCGCGCAAGGCGGGGTGGAGTCGCACACGGGCGCGCTCGTGCGGGAGCTGGCCGCGGCGGACGTCGACGTGCGGGTGCTCACCGCCCGACGGGGCCTGCGCCGCGCCGTGGACGAGGTCCGCGACGGCGTGCCGGTGCGGGTCTACCCGGCCTGGCGCACCACCGCGATGTCGATCTCCCCCCGGCTGCTCGCCGCGGGCCTGCGCGCCCGCGCCGACGTCGTGCACGTCCACAGCTACCACGCCGCCTGCGGGTTCGCGGCGGCCGCAGGCCTGTTCCGGCCGGTGGTGTTCACCCCGCACTACCACGGCGAGGACGGCCACACGCCCGGCGCCGCGCTGCTGCACCGGGTCTACCGCTTCGTCGGACGGGTGCTCTTCCGGGCGGCCCGCACCGTGATCTGCGTGTCGGCGGCGGAGGCGGCGGCCGTGCGCGCCGCCGTGCCCGTGGTCGCCGGGCGGATCGAGGTGCTGCCCAACGGGGTCGACACCGCCGCCGTGCGGGCCGCGCAACCCTGGCCGGACGAGCCGCCGACCGTGCTGTCGCTCGGGCGGCTGGAGCCCTACAAGCGGGTGGCCGCGCTGGTGCGCGCCGTGCCGTCGCTGCCCGCGGGCACCCAGGTCGTCGTCGTCGGGCAGGGCTCGCAGCGGGCGGAGCTGGAGAACCTGGCCGCGGACCTCGGCGTGGCCGACCGCGTGCGGTTCCTGGGCGTCCTCGCCGACGCCGACGTGCACCGCTGGCTCCGCACGGCGAAGGTGCTCGTCTCGCTGTCGGAGCACGAGGCGTTCGGCATGGCGCCGGTCGAGGCGGCCTGCGCGGGCGCCCGCACCGTGCTGAGCGACATCCCGGCCCACCGCGAGCTCGTCGCGTCCTACCTGGGTGCGACGGCCGCGATCGTCGAGCCCGCCGCGGCCGCCGCCGCCATCACCGCCCAGCTCGCCGCGCCCGGCCGCGTCGCGGTCGACGTGCCCGACTGGCCGCGCATCGCGGCGGCGACGCTGGACATCTACCGAAGGGAATCTCCCGCATGACCCGCATCGCCCTGATCGACCGCCCCTGGCTGGGCTACCGCTCGGTCATGCTCGCCACCCCGCTCGCCGCCGCGCCGATCGAGCGGGTGCGGGCGGTGTTCGCCGAGTTCCTCCGACGCCACCCCGAGGCCCCGCTGGCGTGCCGCGTCGACGGCACGCGGTGGGCGCCGGTGGACGACGTCGAGGCGCACCTCGACCGCGTGCTCCGTCCCGCGTCCGATCCGGACGACCTGGAGGCCCACGTGGCCGCGCACGGCGCCGCGCCCGCCGACCTGCCGTTCGTCGCGACCGTGAGCCCGACGTCCGTGATGATCAACGGCGCGCACGTGCTGGGGGACGCCGTCACGCTCGCCCAACTGCTCCTGGCCGTGGCGACCGCCGACCCCGACGCCTTCGCGGCGATCGGCGACCGCGCGCGCACGGCCGACGCGGTCAGGGCGCTCGCCCGCGGCCTGCGCGAGCACGGGCGGGGCTGGCTCGACCACGCCCGGCACCCGGTGGCACCGCCCGCCGTCCGCCCGGTGCCGACCGTCGTCCCGCCCGCGCCCGCGTTCGCGGGCACCGTGCTGGACCAGGCCGCGCTGCGGGCGATCACCAAGTGGCGCAACGCGAACGCCCGCGGCGTCTCGCTCACCGGCGTGCTCGCGTCGCTCGCCCACCGCGCGCTGGCCGCGCACGGGATCCCGGTGGCGGGCGACGGGCTCTACGCGCTGGTCGACATCCGCGGCGCGGTGCCCGGACCGCGCTTCGGCAACCTCGCCAAGGCCCTCTACCTACCCGCCCGGCTCGACGACCCGGCCGCGGTGTCGGCCGCCCTCAGCGCCGCGACGGACTCCCGGCGGGCCGTGCCCGCCACCGTCGCGGGCCTGCGCCCGCAGACGCCGCCGTCCGACGTGGTGGCGACGCCGCTCGTGCTCACGTTCAACTCGCTGCCGACGCTGCCGGGAGTCGCCGACCTGCCGTGGACGGTCGAGCGGGGCAGGCGGTTCTACGGCTTCGGCGAGTCCCACGACGGGGCCGGGGTGACGCTCTTCGCGCTGCGGATGCGCGACCACATGCAGCTCACCGCGAGCTTCGACGCGCGTTCGGCGGAGCCCGCCGCCGTGCGGGCGGCGCTGGCCGATCTCGCCCAGCCCGCCGAGGTCCTCAGCGCGGGTCGCTGAGGAACGCGGTGGCCGCGGCGGCCAGGAAGCCCGGATCGGCCACCCCGCACAGCTCCCGGGCGGAGTGCATGGACAGCACCGGGATGCCGACGTCGACCGTGCGGATGCCGAGGCGGGTCGCCGTGATCGGCCCGACCGTCGAGCCGCACGGCATGGTGTTCTTCGCGACGAACACCTGCGTCGGGACGTCGGCGGTGCGGCACGCGCGGTACCAGGCGGCGGCGCCGGGGGCGTCGGTGGCGTAGCGCTGGATCGCGTTGACCTTCAGCGCGGGCCCCTGGTTCGGCAGCGTGCGGTGATCGGGGTCGTGGCGTTCGAGGTAGTTCGGGTGGGCGGCGTGCGTGACGTCCACCGAGAGGCAGCGCGACGCGGCGAACACCGGCCCGCGGGCGTCGAAGCCGCCCGCGAGCCGGGTGAGCAGGTTCTCCAGCAGCGGGCCCGCCGCGCCCGTGGCGGTCGCGCTGCCGATCTCCTCGTGGTCGAAGCCGATGACGACCGGCGTGACGTCCGCGTCGACGGCCACCAGCGCGGCCAGCCCGGCGTGCACCGACGCGAGGTTGTCCAGCCGGGGCGCGGCCAGCAGCTCCTCCTCCTCGCCGAGCCGGGCGGGCGGGGTGAGGTCGTGGACGACGAGGTCGTGCGCGGCGATCTCGTCGGCGTCGACCCCGACCTCGCCCGCCAGGAACTCCATGAGGTCGCCCTCAGCCGGGGCGCCGAGCCCCCAGATGGGCAGGAGGTGCTGCTGGGCGTCGAGGACGAGGCCCTGGTTGACGGCGCGGTCGAGGTGGATCGCGAGCTGGGGCACGCGCAGGAGCGGGCGCGCGACGTCGACCAGCACGACGGAGCCGTCGTAGAGGGCGAGGCGACCCGCGAGACCGAGGTCGCGGTCGAGCCAGGAGTTCCAGAGCGCGCCGCCGTAGACCTCGACGCCGACCTGCCGCCAGCCCGCGCGCCCGGTGTCGGGGTGCGGCTTGACCTTGAGCGTGGGCGAGTCGGTGTGCGCGAGGTACACCCGCAGCGGCCGCGGCTCGGCGCCCTGCACCCAGGCGGCGAACGTGCCGTCGCGCACGAGGTAGCGCCCGCCGGGCCCCTCGAGCCACGGGCCGGTCTCGGGCTGCTCGACGAACCCGGCCTCCTCCAGGCGGCGAACGGCCTCGGCGACCGCGTGGTACGGCGTGGGCGCGGCTGTGATGAAGGTGGCGAGATCGTGCGCGAGGTCATCCATCGGGTGCATCCTCCCCGACGTGTACGACGTGATCGTGGTGGGTGCGGGATCGGCGGGGTGCGCGGTCGCCGGGCGGCTGGCCGCGCGCCGTCCCGGGTCGGTGCTGCTGGTCGAAGCGGGGCCCGGCGGCTCGTCGACGGCCGACGTCGCCTTGCTGGACGCCACCGCGCCGGGCCACCCCCGCAACTGGGCGCTCCCGGCCGAGCTGGCCCCCGGCATCCCCGCCGTGGTGCCCCGTGGGCGCGGGCTCGGCGGATCGGGCGCGATCAACGCCGCGGTGTGGACGTACGTGACGCCCGCGGACGCCGCGGGCTGGAACCTCCCCGGCTGGCGCTACCCGACGCTCCGGTACTGGTACGCCGTCGCCGAAGGCGAGAGGCTGTACGCCACCGACGGGCCTATCCCGGTGCTGGTGCCAGCGGGCGAGCTGCTCCACCCCAGCGCGGAGCGGTTCCTCGCCGCCGCGGAGGCGTTGGGGTTCGCGGCCGAGCCGGACAAGAACGCGGGCGGCCCGCCCGGCGCCGGCCTGATGCCGAGCAACAGCCGCCACGGCCTGCGCATCGACGCCGCCCGCGCCTACCTCCCCCGCCCCCTCCCGCCCGGCACCCAACGCCTCGCCCCGCTGTCCG
>DATAOO010000372.1:0-13502 GCA_036265695.1 Pseudonocardia sp.
GCGGTCGTGCACGCCCGGCGTCGCACCGGTCGGGTAGGCGGCCAGCTCGCGGCTGTACGGGTGGTCCCACTTGTCGGCCAGGCACGCCGCCGTGTGCGGGGCGCCGCGCAGCGGGTTGTCGTCCACCGGCCACTCCCCCGAGGCCACCCGCTCGATCTCCGCCCGGATCCCGATCCTGGCGTCGACGAAGCGGTCGATCTCCGCGAGGTCCTCGCTCTCGGTGGGCTCGACCATGAGGGTGCCCGCCACCGGGAACGACATCGTCGGCGCGTGCAGGCCGTAGTCGGCCAGCCGCTTCGCGACGTCGTCGACGGTCACGCCGGAGGCCTTCGTGATCCCCCGCAGGTCGAGGATGCACTCGTGGGCCACCCGGCCCGCCGCCCCGGCGTAGAGCACCGGGTAGTGCTCCGCCAGCCGGGCGGCGACGTAGTTGGCCGCGGCCACGGCCGTGAGCGTGGCCCGCCGCAGGCCGTCGACCCCCATGAGCCGCAGGTACGCCCATGGGATGGGCAGCACGCCGGGGCTGCCGTACGGGGCCGCCGACACCGGGCCGACCACACCCCGCCCGGGCAGGAACGGGGCCAGGTGCTCGGCCACCGCGACCGGACCCACCCCCGGCCCGCCGCCGCCGTGCGGGATGCAGAACGTCTTGTGGAGGTTGAGGTGGCTCACGTCGCCGCCGAACGCGCCGGGGCGGGCCACGCCGACCAGCGCGTTGAGGTTGGCGCCGTCGACGTACACCTGACCGCCCGCCGCGTGCACCGCGTCGCAGACGTCGCGCACGCCCGCCTCGTACACACCGTGCGTGGACGGGTAGGTGATCATCAGTGCGGCCAGCGACGCGCGGTGCTCGTCGATCTTGGCGTGCAGGTCGTCGAGGTCGACGTCGCCGGTCGGGCCGGTCGCGACGACCACCACCCGCAGTCCGGCCATCACCGCCGACGCCGCGTTCGTGCCGTGCGCCGACGCCGGGATGAGGCAGACGTCGCGGTGCTCCTCGCCGCGGCTGCGGTGGTAGGCGGCGATCGCGAGCAGGCCCGCGAGCTCGCCCTGGCTGCCCGCGTTGGGCTGCAGCGACACCGCCGCGTACCCGGTGAGCTCGGCCAGCCACCGCTCCAGGTCGGCGATCAGCTCGAGCGTGCCCGCGGCGTCCTCGGCGGGCGCGAACGGGTGCAGATCGGCGAAACCGGGCCAGGTGATCGGCTCCATCTCGGCCACCGCGTTGAGCTTCATGGTGCACGAGCCGAGCGGGATCATCGTGCGGTCCAGCGCCAGGTCGGCATCGGCGAGACGGCGCAGCCAGCGCATCAGCGACGTCTCCGAGCGGTGCTGGTGGAACACCGGGTGCGTGAGGTACTCGCTGCTGCGGACGAGCGCGGCGGGCAGCGCGTCGGCCGTGCGCGCGTCGAGCACAGAGATATCGGCGGCGTCGGCCTGCACGCCGAACGCGGCCCACAGCGCCTCCAGGTGGGCCACCGTGGTGAGCTCGGAGCACGAGACGCCCAGGGTGTCGGCGTCGACGCGGTGCAGCGCGATCCCGGCCTCGTGCGCGGCGTCAGCGATCGCCGCGGCCCGGTCCGGCACCCGCACCCGCACGGTGTCGAAGAACGCGTCGTGGAGGACCTCGGCGCCGCCCGCGCGCAGGCCCGCGGCGAGCACTGCGGCCATGCGGTGGGCCCGGCGGGCGATCCGCGCCAGCCCGTCCGGGCCGTGGTAGACGGCGTAGCAGGCCGCGACGACGGCGAGCAGCACCTGGGCCGTGCAGATGTTCGAGGTGGCCTTCTCCCGGCGGATGTGCTGCTCACGGGTCTGCAGGGCCAGCCGCAGGGCGGGGCGGCCGTCGGCGTCGTGGGAGAGCCCGACGAGCCTGCCGGGCAGCTGGCGGGCGAGCTTGTCGCGCACCGAGAGGTAGCCCGCGTGCGGTCCGCCGAACCCCAGCGGCACCCCGAAGCGCTGGGTGGTGCCGACGGCCACGTCGGCCCCGAGCTCACCGGGCGGGGTGAGCAGGGTGAGCGCCAGCAGGTCAGCGGCGACGGCCACCAGTGCACCCCGCTCGTGCGCGGCGTCGACGACCGGACGCAGGTCGCGGACGGCGCCCGAGGCCCCCGGGTAGGACAGCAGCACGCCGTAGAACTCCCCCGCGGGGAGCCCCTCGGCGGGGTCGAAGGGCACGAGCTCGATGCCGAGCGGTGCGGCGCGGGTGCCCAGCACGGCCCGGGTCTGGTCCAGCGTGTCGACGTCCACGAGGAACCGGGGGCTCCCCGAGCGGTTGGCCCGCCGGAGGAGGGTCATGGCCTCGGCGGCGGCCGTGGCCTCGTCGAGCAGCGAGGCGCCCGCGACGGGGAGCCCGGTGAGGTCGGCGACCGTGGTCTGGAACGTGAGCAGCGCCTCGAGCCTGCCCTGGCTGATCTCCGGCTGGTACGGCGTGTAGGCCGTGTACCAGGCCGGGTTCTCCAGCACGTGCCTGCGGACCGCCGGCGGCGTGACGGTGCCGTGGTAGCCCTGCCCGATCATCGGCACGGTGACGGTGTTGCGGGCGGCGAGCGCGCGCAGGGCGTCGAGCACCTCCGTCTCGGTGCCCGCGGGCGGCAACGTGGACGGCACGGGGTCGGAATCCCGGATGGAGGCGGGCACGGCCGCGTCGGCCAGCTCGTCCAGGGACGCGGCGCCGATGGCCGCCAACATGGTGGCGAGCTCGTCGGGCCGGGGACCGATGTGCCGCTCGGTGAACGGCACGCCGCGCTCGAGATCGGTCAGCGTCGGGCGGTCAGTCACGGGGCCTCCAGGCAGCGCGGAGCGGGCGGGACGCCCTCCCCCTCTGTCTGTGCCCGCACGAGGCGGGCGCCTGAGAGATTCACCCCGGCGGACCAGGGCTTTCCCCGTCGGCGGGCCGGTGTCGACCGCTTTCCAGAGGCGTCTCGCCAGCGCGGTCCTGGGGCCTGAGAGATTCCGGGGAGGAGTTGCTCCTTCGGCGCCCCGGCGTGCACCGGGACTCTCCCGCACTGGTTCGGCGACTGCGCCACCCACTCTAGTCCTACAACGTGGAACTGGCTGACGGCGCGCCCGGCCCTCGCGGCAGAGTGCACAGCGTGTCCGAGCGACTCTGGCGCGCCAACCCCGCGTTCCGCAGGCTCACCGTCGCGCGGGTGGTGAGCGTGGGCGGCGACTCGTTGAGCCTCGTCGCGCTGATGCTGCACGTGGCGGCGACCACCGGGCAGGCGCTCGCCGTGGCCGCGCTGCTGCTCGTAGGCGATCTCGTCCCGTCGCTGCTGAGCCCGCTCTCCGGCGCCATCGGCGACCGGTTCGACCGCAAGCGCGTCATGATCACATGCGAGCTGGTGCAGGGCGCGGTGCTGCTCGTGATCGCGCTGACCCTGCCCGGGCTGCCGCTGCTGTTGGGGCTCGTCGCCGTCCGCGCGGTGGTCGGCCAGGTGTTCCTGCCCTCGTCGCGGGCGGCCCTGCCCGCGCTCGTCACCGAGGCCGAGCTCGGCACGGCCAACTCGGCGCTCGGGCTCGGCACGAACGGCGCGGAAGCCCTCGGTCCGCTCGCGGCGGCCGCGCTGCTGCCGCTGCTCGGAATTCCGGGGGTGTTGGTGCTCGACGCGGCGTCGTTCCTGGTCGCGGCGGCGTCGCTGGTGCGGTTGCCCGCGCTCGCGCCCACCGGTGCGCGGTCCGCGGACGGCCCTTCGACGCTCCTGGGCGAGGCGCGCGCCGGACTGGGCTACCTGTGGTCGTACCGGGCGCTGCGGATCATCCTGCTCGGATACTGCGGCGTGGTGGCGGCGAACGGCATCGACGACGTCGCGCTGGTCCTGCTGGGCACCGACGACCTGCGGGCGAGCCAGTCCGGGGTGGCGTTGCTGCTCGGCGGGGTCGGCGTCGGGCTGCTGGTGGGGTACGCGCTGCTGGCCCGCGGGGCGCGGCGGCTGTCGATGACCGTGCTGCTCGTCGTGGGCTTCGCGGTGTCGAGCGTCGGCAACCTGCTGACCGGCCTGGCCTGGTCGGTGGCCGTCGCGTTCGCCCTGCAGACCGTGCGCGGCCTCGGCATCGCCGCGATGGACGTCGCGAGCAACACGCTGCTGCAGCGGCTCGTGCCCGACCACCTGCTCGGCCGGGTGTTCGGCAACCTCTACGGCGCGATCGGCGTGGCCGCCGGGCTCTCCTACCTCGGCGGTGGCGTGCTGCTCGACGCGACGAGCGCGCCCTTCACGTTCGTGGCCGCGGGCACCGCCGGAGCGCTTGTGACGGTGGCGGTGGCCTTGGCGCTGCCCCCGGCGCTGCGCCGCTAGCCGATGGCGCGGCGCGCGCGCCTGCGGGAGAGCTCGTCTTCGGGGGACTCCTCGACGGTGCCGCCGTCGGCCCGCTCCACCGGGAAGTCCTTGATGGAGCCGGTGATCTCCTTCATGGCGCCGGAGACGGCGATGCCGAACACGCCCTGGCCGCCGCGCAGCACGTCGACGACCTCTTCGGGCGAGCTGCACTCGTACACCGTGGTGCCGTCGGAGAAGAGGGTGACACCCGCGAGGTCACGCACGCCGCGGCGGCGCAGGTACTCGACGGCGACCCGGATGTTCTGCAGCGACACCCCGGCGTCGAGCAGCCGCTTCACGACCTTCAGGACGAGCATGTCCTTGAACGAGTAGAGGCGCTGCGAGCCCGAACCGGCGGCGCCGCGGATCGAGGGCGCCACCAGGCCGGTGCGGGCCCAGTAGTCGAGCTGCCGGTAGGTGATGCCGACGACCTGGCAGGCGGTGGGGCCGCGGAAGCCGACGAGCTGGTCGGGAAGCCCGTCGAACCCCGACCCTACGAGGGGGTCCGGGAAGAGCTCGCCCTGCTCGGGCGAGGACGGCGGCTCGTCCACCGCGCCCCCTTCTGCCGAATCACATGCTGGTTCTTCGACCGTAGGCGCGCGAACGCGCAGGGTCAACGCAACACGCTCGGCCGGGGTAGCCCCGGCCGTGACCACTCTTCACGGCTGCGCGCCTCTTTACGGCTGCGCGCCGCGGAAATCCTCGGGCGAGATCGAGTCGAGGAACTCGCGGAACTTCTCGACCTCGTCCTCCTGCTCGTCCGGGATGATGAGCCCGGCTTCGGCGAGGACCGACTCCTCCGCGTGGATCGGCACGCCCGTGCGGAGGGCCAGCGCCACGGAGTCGCTCGGCCGCGCGGACACCTTCACCCCGCCGTCGAACACCAGCTCGGCGTAGAACGTGCCTTCCTGGAGGTCGGTGATCCGGACCTGCTCCAGCCGCCGCCCCAGGCCCGCGATCACGTCCTTCAACAGGTCGTGCGTGAGCGGCCGCGCGGGCTTGACGCCCTGTTGCTCCAGCGCGATCGCCGTGGCCTCGACCGAGCCGATCCATATGGGGAGGTAGCGATCACCGCTGGTCTCCCGCAAGAGGAGGATCGGCTGGTTCGCGGGGAGTTCGACCCGGACGCCCACCACACGCATCTCGCTCATGCGGTTCCTCCTCCTGACGGTCCCTGCTGCCCTTCGACGCTACACGGCACGCTGCGCCCGCGCGCGCCTCCGGACGGGCGTCCACGGCGTGTCACCGACGGCCCAGCCGACGACCGGGCGTCAGCCTCGCGGACCCGTGATGAAGACCAGCCGGAACTTGCCGATCTGCACCTCGTCGCCGTCGACGAGCACCGCCGTGTCGACCGGTTCGCGGTTGACGTAGGTGCCGTTGAGGCTCCCGACGTCGACCACCACGAACTCCCCCGCGTCGCTGCGGAACTCCGCGTGACGGCGGGAGACGGTGACGTCGTCGAGGAAGATGTCGCTGTCGGGATGGCGGCCCGCGCTGGTGACGGCGCGGTCGAGGAGGAACCGCGATCCCGCGTTGGGGCCCCGTTTGACGACCAGGAGCGCCGCACCCTCCGGGAGGGCGTCGACGCCCGAGACGGCCGGATCCTGTGCGGGGGGCTCCGCCTCGGAGAGGAAGTCCGCGCGGAAGACCGATGTGGTCTCCGGGGCGCGCTCCGGCGGCACGCCGGGCCCGTCATTCATGGTCACCTCGGGGTCTCCTCCTGCGGATAGGACAGGTCGCGGGGTCTGTGGCGGTGCCGGACAAACCTACCGCGCGGGTCTGACGGGCAACCGGCCCGGTCAGTCCCCGACGAGCTCGCGGTACGCGGCGGCGTCGAGGAGCCCGTCGGGCGTGTCGCTCGCCCTGACGTCGAACATCCAACCGTCTTCGTAGGGCGCGGAATTGATCACCTCGGGCGTGTCGGCGAGTGCGGCGTTGACCGCCACGACGCTACCGCCCACCGGCGCGAAAAGCTCCGAAACGGACTTGGTGGACTCCACCTCGCCGACGGCCGCGCCCGCCTGCACGTCGGCGCCTTCGTCGGGCAGCTGGACGAACACCACGTCGCCGAGCTGGTTCTGCGCGTAGTCGGTGATGCCGACCCGGAACACGCCGTCGCCGAGATCACGGACCCACTCGTGGGCAGCGGTGTACCGCAGGTCGTCGGGGATCACGGAGCGGCAGCCTAGGCCATGCCCCGCGGACCGCGGCCGATGGGCTTCGTGATCCAGGCGGTCGGCTGGGCGCGAAGAACGCGGCAGGCGGTGCGCGGGGTAGGGCCTAGTGAGGCGGTTCGACGGGCTGCGCGCGGGGCGCTCGTAGGGCGAGCACGATCTGCGCGAGGTAGAGGGCGCCGGTGTAGAGGTACAGCGCGCTCCCCCAGACGGCGAACGCGTACCCGGTCGGGCGGCACAGGTCGGCGAACCAGCCCGTCTGCAGCCCACCCAGCAGCAGCGGGAACGTCCACAACAGGAGGAACGTGGCCGCCTTGCCCAGGTAGACCACCGGCGGCGGCCGGTAGCCGCGGCGCCGCAGCAACGGGAGGCACACCGCCAGCACCAGGTCCCGCCCGACCAGCACCGCGACCGCCCACCACGGCACGACCCCGCGCAGGCCCAGCCCCAGCAGCGCGGCGAGGATGTACAGCCGGTCGACGGCGGGGTCGAGCAGCTCCCCCAGCCTGCTGTACTGGTTCAACAGCCGGGCGAGCTTGCCGTCGGCCCAGTCGCTGATGCCGCCGAGGGCCAGCACGATGATCGCCCAGACGTCGGTCACGGGCGCGCCGCCCCCCGCCAGCAGCAGCCACAGGAACAGCGGCACCCCCGCGAGGCGCAGCAACGACAGCAGGTTGGGGACGGTCAGCACCCGCGTGCTCGCGCCTTCGACCACGTCGCGAGGGTAGAGCGAGTGGCACGATGCGGCTATGACCTCCGATCCCGCCGCACTCCTGAAGGAGAAGCAGGCGCCGTTGAAGCAGCGGTACCGCGACGACCCGCAGAGCGCCGTGGTCACCCTCGTCGCGGACGGCGAGCTGGACGGCACCGGCGTGGCCTGCCGCGTGCGCACGGCCACCGCGCTCGCCGAAGCGGGCCTGCACCCGGCGAGCGGCGGCGACGGCACCCAGCTGTGCTCGGGCGACATGCTGCTGGAAGCGCTCGTCGCGTGCGCGGGCGTCACCCTGCGCGCCGTGGCCACGTCGCTGCGCCTCGACGTCGCAGGCACCGTGCACGCCGAGGGCGACCTGGACTTCCGCGGCACGCTAGGCGTCGACAAGCAGGCCCCGGTCGGGTTCCGCGACATCCGGCTCACCTTCGACCTCACCACCGACGCCGACGCCGACCAGCTGGCCAGCCTGATCAAGCTGACCGAGCGGTACTGCGTGGTGCTGCAGACCATCCGCCAGTCGCCTGCGACCTCGGTGCACGTGACGACGTGAACGGCGCACACTCCCTGTTGGCCACGCTCGTCGGGTCGGGCGTGGACGTGTGCTTCGCCAACCCCGGCACGTCCGAGATGCACTTCGTCGCCGCGCTCGACGGCGTGCCCGAGCTGCGGCCGGTGCTCACCCTGTTCGAGGGCGTGGCGACCGGTGCGGCCGACGGCTTCGCGCGGATGGCGGGCAGACCCGCGGCGGTGCTGCTGCACCTCGGCCCCGGCCTGGGCAACGGCCTCGCCAACCTGCACAACGCCCGCCGGGCCGGTTCGGGCGTCGTGGCGGTGGTCGGCGAGCACGCCACCGGCCACCAGCGCTACGACGCCCCGCTGCAGTCGGACATCGCCGCCGTCGCGGGCTCGGTGTCGGCGTGGCTGCGCACCAGCGCGTCGCCCGCGGACGTGGGCCGCGACGCCGCTGACGCCGTGGCCGCGGCCCGGGCGGGCCGAATCGCGACCCTGGTGCTGCCCGCCGACGCCAGCTGGTCCGACGGGGGGAAGGCCGCCGACCCCGCCCCGGTGCCCGGCAGGCCCGCGGCCGACCCGGACGCGCTGCGGGCGGCCGCCGACGCGCTGCGCTCCGGCGAGCCCACGCTCCTGCTCCTCGGCGGCGACGCCTGCCGGGCCGAGGGCCTCGCCGCCGCGAGCCGGATCGCCGCCGCCACCGGGGCGCGGATGCTCACCGAGACGTTCCCGGCCCGGCTGGAACGCGGCGCGGGCGTCGCCCCCGTCGGGCGGCTGGGTTACGTCGTGGAGCAGGCGCAGCACCAGCTCGCGGGGGTGCGCCACCTGGTCCTGCTCGGCGCCCGCGAGCCGGTCGCGTTCTTCGCCTACCCGGGCAAGCCCGGCTCGCTCGTCCCGGAAGGCGCCGCGGTGCACGCGGTGGCGCCGCAGTCGGGGGAGGCGGCCGCCGCGGCCGTCGAGCTCGCCGACCTCGTCGCGGCCGACGCGGCGCCCGTCCGCGCGCCCGCCGGGCGACCCGAACTGCCCACCGGCCCCCTCACGATCGCGAACGCCGCCGCCGTCGTCGGAGCGCTGCTCCCCGAGGGCGCGGTCGTCGTCGACGAGGCCAACACCTCCGGGCTCGGGCTGCCCGCGGCGACGGCGGGCGCGCCCCGCCACGACTGGCTCACCCTCACCGGCGGCGCGATCGGCTACGGCCTGCCCGCCGCCACGGGCGCCGCGCTGGCCTGCCCCGACCGGCCCGTCTGGTGCCTGCAGGCCGACGGCAGCGCGATGTACACGATCTCCGCGCTGTGGACCCACGCCCGCGAGAGGCTCGACGTGACCACCGTCGTCTACAACAACGGCGCCTACGCCATCCTGCGCGCCGAGCTGCAGCAGGTGGGCGCGGCGGGCTTCGTCGTCGGCGACGGGGCGCGCGCCCGCTCGTTGCTGGACCTTTCCCGGCCGTCGCTCGATTTCGTCGCCTTGGCCGGGGGGATGGGAGTGCCCGCCACCTCGGTCGACACCGCCGAGGGCATGGCCGAGGCGCTCCGCAGGGCCGCAGCCGAGGACGGGCCGCACCTCATCGAGGCGGTGGTGCCACCGGCCGTCCGCTGAGCGGAGCTTGCGGAGCGAACGTTCGTCCGCTGAGCGGAGCTTGCGGAGCGCACGTTCGTCCGCTGAGCGGAGCTTGCGGAGCGAACGTTCGTCGCTGTGGATCCCCGTTCGTCGCGCGCGGGCGACGGCTCGGCGCGCACCTCCCGGTGTGCCCCGATCGCTCGATTGGACGCGCGACGTACGCTTTCGGGTGGGGAGCGGCTGGTAGGGCGAGGTGGGGCCCGACAACACACGCCGAGAGAGTGCGTATGACGGGTAGCGGCACGATCGACGACGTAGGTTGCGTCGGGCACGCCTGTCTCGTCCCCGACAGCGAGGACCACCTGTGGGAGGCGACGGCCGCCTTCGTCGCGGGCGGGATCGCGGCGGGCGAACGCGTCGTCTACTTCGAGAACGACACCGCCGACACCCTGCTCGGCAGGCTGGCCGACGACCGGGTGCCGGTGTCGGGCGCCCTCGCCGACGGCGGGCTGCTCATCGTCCCCACGCAGCGCACCCGCCAGCTCTGCGCCTTCCCCGTACCCGACATCGTCGAGCTCATGCGCCAGACGATCTGCGAATCCGAGAGCGAGGGGTGGCCGGGCATCCGGCTCGCGGGCGAGTCGCGCGAGCTGCTGCCGATCGGTGGGCTGCGCAAGCTCGTCGAGTACGAGACGGCCGTCGACGGCCTGCTGGCCCGGCATCCGAGCGCCGGTATGCTCTGCCGGTTCGATCGGCGCTTCTTTGACGACGAGGCCGTGGCCGCGATGCGCGAGATCCACCCCACAGAGCTGGTCACACCCGCCCTCTACGACGACACGCTGCTCCGCGTCACCGGGTCGGCCGCCACCGCACTGCGGTTCGCGGGCGAGATCGACCTGTCCAACCGGCCGCAGGTGCGGCGCGTGCTGGAGACCGCGCTCGACTCCGCGCTCCGCTCCTCCTACGCCACCACCGACATCACGATCGACCTGGCCTCGCTGCGGTTCATCGACGTCGCGGGCGCGGTCGAACTCGTCCACGCCGCGGAGACCTTCCCCGACACGCACCGGTTGGTGCTCGTCGGCGCCCGCCCGGGGGTGCACCGCGTCCTCGACCGCTGCGGCGCCCCGTTCGCCCCCCAGCTCGAGGTCGTGCCCCGCGAGGAGGCGGAGTGAGGATCACCAGCCCGCCGGAGGCCACCCGCCTCCGGCACGGCGTCGCGTTCTACGACACCGAGGTGGACCTCCTGGCCCAGCTGGTGCCGGTGGTGGAGGCCGAGCTCGCCGGGGGTCGGCCGATCGCGCTCGCGCTGCGGCCCACCACCGAGGCCGCGTTGCGCGGGCAGCCCACGTGCGACCTCGCCGACGCCGTCGCGCTGACCCGCCCGGACGGCCCGGACGGCCCTTCCGGCCAGACGCTCGCCGCGCGGTGGGCCCGCGAGCTCCGCACGCTCACCGCGTCGGGGCGCCAGGACGTCTGTGTGATCACCGAGCACTGGGACGCGTTCGACGGCTCCGACGGCGGCTTCTGGACCGAGCTCGACGCCGCGGTCAACGTCGCGCTCTCCGACCTGCCCGTAGCCATGACCTGCTTCTACCCCGCCTACCCCCTGCACGAGGCGGTCCTCTCGGGCGCGCGCCGCAACCACCGCACCCTGCTGCGCCGCGGGCGGGTCGCCGACAACGCCGAGTACCTCCCGCCCCAGGAGGTCCTGCTCGCCTCCCCCGCGCCCGCGCCGCTCGTCCTCGGACCGCCCGACGAGCGCCGCACGTTCGGCGCGTGGGCGCTCAACGAGGTGCGGGCGAGCGCCACCGCGATGCTCCTCGCGGCCGGCTTCGGCCGCGACCGCACCGACGACGTCGTGCTCGCCGTCAACGAGATCGCCACCAACGCCGTCGAGCACGGGCCCGGCGACGCCGAGGTCTGCCTCTGGTCCGACGCCGACGGCTTCGTGGCCGAGGTGCACGACCGCGGCGTACTGGACAACCCGCTGCCGGGGCTCATCGCGCCGCACCCGGCGGAGCCGCGCGGCCGCGGCGTCTGGATCGCGCGCCAGCTCTGCGACTCGCTGCACGTCTGGGCCGACGGGCAGGGCACCCACGTCCGGCTGCGCGCAGCGCCGTGACCTACGGTATGATCGCCGTCAGGGTTGAAGGGTTACGGAGCGTCACCGGTTAGGCCGTAAGGTTCCGCCAAGTGTGACGTAACAGGCCCTTCCCAAGCCACGTCCACCGGAGAACACTCTTCGTCGGACTCGGCGGATCACACGCGGGCCACATTGATGAGCACAACTCTTCCACGGGACGACCATGTCTGACGATCAGCGACGATCTCGCGCGGCTCAGGCGCTCCCGCACCGCATCACGGTGCTGGGCGCTTTCACACTCACCGTGGAGGGGGCACCCGTCGCGTTGAGCGTCGATGCCCGCAGGCTGGTCGCGTACCTCGCCGTGCACCCCCGCCCGCAGACCCGCGCCACCCTCGCCGCCGATCTCTGGCCCGGGGTGGCGGCCGATCGGCTCCTCGCCGACGCCGTCACGGCCGTCGACGTGCCCGGCCTGCTCGACGAGAGCGCGCCCGGCGTGCTCGCGCTCGGCGCTGACGTCGAGGTCGACCTGGCTGCGGCGATGCGCCTCATCCGCAACCTCCCGACGATGCCCGCGGACACGGCCGTCGACACCACGGTGCTCACCGCCGACATCCTGCCCGGCTGGAGCGCCGCCTGGATCGAGATCGAGCGCGAGCGGTTCCGGCAGCTGCGCCTGTACGCGATCGAGGAGCGCAGCCAGCGGTTGATCACCGCCGGTCGCTTCGACGACGCCGTCGCGATGGCCAAGGTCGCCGTACGCACGGCGCCGAGCCGGGAGAGCGCCCGCCGCGCCCTCATCGAGGCCTACGTGGCGCAGGGCGATCTCGCCGCCGCCGTCAACGAGTACGACGAGTACCAGGAGCTGCTGCGCTCCAGCCTCGGCGGCCCGGTCGGGCACGGCCTCGACGGCCTCTTCCCGACCACGCCCGCGTGGCCCGTGCTGCGCGCCCGCAGCATGATGCCGCGCTCGGCCGTGCAGCTGCCCGGTGGCGTGCGCGCCGCGCGCGGCGGCAGGCGGCTCGTGGCGGGCGGGTCCGCACCCGGCAACCCGCGCTAGCCCCCACCCCCGCGGTGAGTCGTACGTCTCGACACCGCGTGTTGGGCGTTTCGACGGGGGCTAGCGGAACGTCGGCGGCCGCTTCTCCACGAACGCGGCCAGTCCTTCCGCGCCCTCCGGGCCCGCGGCGCACGCCGCGATCGACCGTTCCTCGGCCACGAGCTGCTCCGAGAGCGTGGCGTCGAGCGAGTCGGCCAGCAGGGCCTTGATCCGCCCGAGCGCGACCGTCGGGCCCTCCGCGAGCCGGGCGGCCAGCCGCTCGGCCTCCTCTTGCACGGCGTCGTCGTCGACCACCATCCCGACGATCCCGAGCGCGGCCGCCGTCTCCGCGTCGAGCACCTCGTCGGTGAGCAGGATCCGGCGCGCGATCCCCGTGCCCACCAGCCGCGGCAGGTTCCAGCTCATGCCGCCGTCGGGCGAGAACCCGATGCCGGGATAGGCCGGGCGCAACCGGGTCGAGCGACCGGCCACCGCGATGTCCGCGGCGCACACCAGCGACATCCCCGCGCCCGCCGCCCAGCCCCGCACGGCCGCGACCACCGGCACCGCCGCCGTCGCCATGGCCGTCACCAGGCCGTGGAAGGCCTCGGCGAGGTCGCCCACGAACGCGCCGCGGTCTTCGGCGGCCGCGAACGCCCGCACGTCGCCGCCGGTGCAGAAGCTCGCGCCCTCGCTGACCAGCAGCGCGGCGCCGACCTCGGCCGGGTCGGCGCTGTTCAGCGCGTCGGCGATGAGCGGCAGCGCGTCGCCGTCGAGGGTGCCGTGGCGTCCCCGCGCGACGCGCAGCCGCAGCACCCGCCCCTCGCGGACGACCGCGTCACTCACGCTTCCTCCTCGCTGGCGCTCGTCGGCCGCGTTCGCTGCACTGCTGTGCTCGATGGTGAGCTCGCTGTACTCACCCACCCCGCCTGCTCCGCAAGCTCCGCAGGCGGCCGTCCCCCGGACTCGCTCACGCCAACGCCCGCAGCTTCGGCAGGACGTCCTCGGCGAACTGGGTGAGGAACCGCTCCTGGTCGTTCCCGGGCCCGTGGAACACCAGGTGGTTGAGGCCCGCGTCGACGTAGGGCTTGATCTGCGCGACGGCCTC
>DATAOO010000373.1:0-8530 GCA_036265695.1 Pseudonocardia sp.
GTCTACGCGGGCTACGAGGAGGCCAAGAACGCCGCCGAGCTGCTCGACTTCGACGATCTGCTGCTGCACGTCGCGGGCGCGCTCGAGGGGCACGCCGACATCGCCGAGGAGTTCCGCGACCGCTACCGCTGCTTCGTCGTCGACGAGTACCAGGACGTCACCCCGCTGCAGCAGCGCGTGCTCGACGCGTGGCTGGGGGAGCGCGACGACATCACCGTGGTCGGCGACGCCAACCAGACGATCTACACGTTCGCCGGGGCCAGCCCGAAGCACCTGCTGGAGTTCCCGCGGCGGTTCCCCGAGGCCGTCGTCGTGCGGCTGCAGCGTGACTACCGGTCCACGCCGCAGGTCGTCGGGTGCGCCAACACGCTCATCGGCGCGGCCCGCGACCGGCCCGCGGGCACCCGGCTGCGGCTGATCGGCCAGCGCCCGGCGGGCCCCGACCCGGATTTCACCGAGTACGACGACGAGGTGGCCGAGGCGGCCGCGGTCGCCACCCGCATCCGGCGGATGATCGCCGACGGGGTGCCGCCGAGCGAGATCGCCGTGCTGTTCCGGGTCAACGCGCAGTCGGAGACCTACGAGCAGGCGCTCACCGAGGCGGGCGTGCCCTACCAAGTGCGCGGCGGCGAACGGTTCTTCCACCGGCCCGAGATCCGCCGGGCCATGAGCGTCGTCCGCATGGCAGGCGCGGGATCGGGTGCCCCCACCACGTCACTGGTCGACGACGTGCGCGCCGTGCTCGCGCCCGTCGGGCTCACCCCGGATCCGCCCGGCGGCGCGGCGCAGCGGGCGCAGTGGGAGTCGCTGCTCGCGCTCGTCGAGCTGGCCGAGGAGCTCGCGGGCGTCGAGCCGGAGGCCGACCTCCGCCGGTTCGCCGCCGAGCTCGAGACCCGGGCCGACGCGGCGCACCCGCCCACCGTCCAAGGCGTCACGCTCGCGTCGCTGCACGCGGCGAAGGGCCTCGAGTGGGACGTCGTCTTCCTGGTCGGGCTGGTCGACGGCACGCTGCCGATCCAGCACGCCGAGGGCGACGAGCACGCGATCGAGGAGGAGCGCCGCCTGCTGTACGTCGGCATCACCCGGGCCCGGCGGCAGGTGCTGCTGTCGTGGGCGCTCTCCCGGCAGCCCGGCGGGGCGCGAAGGCGTCGGCGCAGCCGCTTCCTCTACGGGCTGGTCCCCGAGCACCACCCGGCGTCGCGTATCGCCGTCGGCGAACGCGGTGGGGCCAAGCCGCGTTGCCGGGTCTGCGGTTCGCCGCTGGTCGGGGTGGATGCGCTGAAGCTGCGGCGCTGTGGCGACTGTCCGTCCGATGTGGATACCGAGCTGCTCGACCGGCTGCGGACGTGGCGCAGCGACGAGGCCCGCGACCAGCAGGTTCCCGCCTACGTCGTGTTCACCGACGCCACGCTCACCGCGATCGCCGAGCACCGGCCCGCCGATCGCGCCGCGCTGGTGGGCATCCCGGGCATCGGCGCGCGCAAGCTCGACCGCTACGGGGCCGCCGTGCTGGCGCTCGTGGCCGACGTGGACTGAGCCGGAAACTTTCCCGTAAATGGGTTGCCCGCCCCGAGGGGGGGTCCCTACGGTAGTCAGCACGGACAGTCATGTCCGTCACACCATCTCTGGAGGAGGTGCCCCGATGACCAACACGACGATGCGCGCGATCACGGGCACCCATGTCTCCGGAGCGCTCCCCGTCCTCGCGCAGGCCCCGCGTGCCCAGAAGCCGCGTGTGGCGCCGTTCGCGTCCTGGATCGATAACTACAGAGAAATGTCCGCACGGAGGTATCGCCATACGTAGGCGAGACCTCTTGCCCAAGAGCAAGGCCGCGGACCCCATCCGGGATTCGCGGCCTTTTTGTTTGTCCCGCAAGAACCATCTCTCTCGCGGAGGTACGAAGTGTTAGTCAGAGAAGCTCCGTTGGACGGCGGAGTGATTCATCCGGAGCAACTCGGCGGCGCCGCCGGGGCGCTGGGGTCCGTTCTGACGGTGGCCGGCCGTCACGGACAGGACCTCCCGTGCCGTTCTGGCGACGCCGACCTGTGGTTCGCCGAGGCTCCGGCGGAGCTGGAGCGGGCCAAGTCGCTCTGCGGCCGCTGCCCGATCCAGGCCGAGTGCCTGGCAGGCGCGCTGCGCCGGGCCGAACCGTGGGGCGTGTGGGGGGGCCAGATCTTCGAACGTGGGGAGATCATCCACCGCAAGCGGCCACGCGGTCGACCCAGCAAGGCCGACCTGGCCCGCGATCGGGCCTACGTCGAAGCAAAGTCCGCCTGACCCTTCCCGTCGGTCCCCCGAGGACCACCCGCCGACAAGGAGATTCCGTTGACCAACCTCACGCTCGTCACGCCACTGCCGCCCACCCGGCCGGTCCAGAACGAAGGAACCGCGATGTTGCTCCACGAAGCCCTGGCCAGATCCCGAATGCGTGAGGCCGAACAGGCCGCGCGCGAGTACGCACTGGTTCGTGCCCTCACCGCCGGACGGCGGTGGCGGATGCTCGCCCGCTACGCGAACCGACGGGCCGCGGCGAAGGCCGCCGCTGCCGCCGACCGTGTAGTGGCCTGACCCGCCCGGTGCGGCGCGGCCTCCGGGCCGCGCTGCCCCGTCGCGTCCCACCCGAAGATCGCCGCGAACCGCACACCAGGCTGGTCGCCAGCTGCGTGCGGTGCGTCTCGCGGCGATCTTCGGCGTCAGCTCGGCTTGGCCGCGGCGTCCTCGTCGAAGATCCAGGGCTGCCAGTGGCGGACGATGCCGCGCAGCGGGACGTCGGCGTCGAGCTGGCAGAGCACCCCGAGGGTGCCCATCGTGACCCGGTGGACGAGCAGGTACTGCGGCGGCAGGTTCAGCTCCAGGCCGGTGCGGAAATCGGGGCTGCGCAGATCGCCCACGCGGCCCGCCTGCCGCTGCAGCCAGCGCCGGTTGAACCGGAACACCTCCGAACGCAGCGGCTCGGTGAACGGCGCGAGGTAGGCGATCGCGTCGTCGCCGGTCATGGCCGAGCCCGGCAGCACGAACCCCTCCCGGCGCAACAGCGCGAGCAGGTCGTCCGGCCGGTTCTCCAGCGCCAGCCGCACCATGATCGACAGTGGCCGGGGGAGGCCGTCGGGCAGCCGCGCCACCGCGCCGAAGTCGAGCACGAGCAGCCGCCCGTCCGCGAGCAGCTGGAAGTTGCCCGGGTGCGGGTCGGCGTGCAGCAGCCCCGCCCGCGGCGGCGACGAGTAGTGCAGCTCGGCCAGCAGCGCGGCGGCGTCGTCGCGCTCGGCCTGGGTGCCTGCGCGGATGACGTCGGAGAGCTTCCGGCCGGTGACCCACTCCGTGACCATCGCCTTCGGCGCCGACGCGACGACCTTCGGCACGCACACCTTGTCGTCCCCGGCGAAGGCGGCCGCGAACGCCCGCTGGTTGGCCGCCTCGTCGCGGTAGTCCAGCTCCTCCTCCATGCGGTCGCGCAGCTCCGCGATGAGCGGCTTGATCTCCAGGCCGGGCACGAGCGGCTGCAGCACGCGGCTCATGCGCGACAGCTGTCGCAGGTCGGAGCGCAGCGCCTCCTCGGCGCCCGGGTACTGCACCTTGACGGCGACCGTGCGCCCGTCGTGCCACACGCCGCGGTGCACCTGGCCGATGCTGGCCGCGGCGGCGGGGGTCTCCTCGAACTCGGTGAACCGGGCCCGCCAGCCGCGGCCGAACTGCTCGGTGAGCATGCGGTGGACGTCGCTGCTGGGCATCGGCGGCGCGGCGGTTTGGAGCTTGACCAGCGACTCGCGGAACGGTGCCGCGTACTCGTCGGGGATGGCGGCCTCGAACACCGACAGCGCCTGGCCGAACTTCATCGCGCCGCCCTTGAGCTCGCCGAGCACGGCGAACAGCTGCTCGGCGCTCTTGGCCATGAGCTGCGCGGAGATCTCGTCGCCGTCACCACCGGCCAGCCTGCGCCCCCAGCCGCCCACCGCGCGCCCGGCCACCCCGAGGGGCAGGCTGGCGAGCTTGGCGGTGCGGGCCGCGGTGCGCCGTGGAATGTCACTCACCCCATGATTGTCTCTCCTCGCGACTGAGAAGCGCGATCTACGGGGCCTGCGCCACACGGGCAGTCCGGGTGCGGGCTCCACGCGCGGCGCCGCAGACCGCCCGCGTGGACGTCGAGTTCGAGCGTGGCGCCGAGCGCCGGAGCGGGCCCGCCGTCGACGGCCGCGACGGCCTGGGCCACGGCGAGCCCGACCGTGGCGGTGACGGCGGCCGGGTCGCCCGGCCCCGCGCGCCCCGCCAGCTGCGCGGCCACGGCGGGCCAGCGGGGGTCGAGGTCGCCGCGGGTCAGGTCGAGGCAGCCCAGGCAGGCCGTGCGCCCCGGGTACACGAGCGGGCCGATGATGCCGACGCCGTCGCGCAGGCGTACGGCCAGGTGGGCCAGGCCGCGGGCGCGCAGCGCGGCGACGATCGACGGCTCGGGTGTCTCGTCGGCGAGCACGAGGAGATCCGGGCGCGACCGCAGCGGCGGGGCCCGGGTGACGGCCGACGGCAGGAGCCGCCGCACCGCGGCCTGGGTGGCGGCCAGCCGCTCGTGGCCGCGATCGGCCTCGGCGTACCCGGTGCCGAGGTCGGCGCCGCGCACGGTGCCGCCGGTGTCGGTGTGCACGGTGCCGATGCCGCTGTGCAGCAGGCCTGCGATGATGCCGACGGCGAGCGGGCCGCGGCCGCGCACGCAGATCACGCCACCCGACCGGGCCCGGGCCGCCCGCGCCGCGGCGTCCGCGTCGACCAGCGCTCCCGCCGCGACCAGCTGGGTGAGCAGCTGCCGGGTGATGGCCGCCGGTACGCCCTGTGCGGCGGCCGCCGCCACGAGCTCGGCGGTGCGGGCGGGCCTGTCGAGCCGATCGAGCAGCGCGGGCAACGGCGGTGGCAGGCCGTCGACGACGAGCGCGGTGTCGGGATCGAGCCCGACGACCCGTGCGTCCGCGCCGAGCGGCAGGACGCTGCGGTGCCGTGCGAGCCGCACGGCGGCGGGCAGCGGCCCACCGGGTGGCGTGGCCGGGGGACGGGCGGTGCGCGGATCGGTGCTCATGGCCCGATGATGCGACGCCGCACCGACAGCCGCGGATGGTTGTCCACAGGCCCGACGAACCCTGTGGACAACTCCTCACGCGATCGGGGCGTGGATTAGGGTGGGCCGATGGCGCACCCCGCGGTCGTCGAGGTCCGACGTAGTGATCGCCGCAGACGCATGGTCAGCGCTCGGCGCGAGGGCGACACGGTGGTCGTCTTCATCCCCGGCTGGATGAGCGACTCGGAGGAGAGCCGCTGGGTCGACGAGATGGTGCGCCGGTTGGAGCGCAGCGAGGCCCGCCGCCGGTCCCCGGCCCGCACGGGCGACGACGCGCTGGGCCGCAAGGCCGCCGAGCTCTCCCGCCGCTACCTCGAGTCCCGGGCGGCGCCGACGTCGGTGCGCTGGGTGTCGCCGATGCGCACGCGTTGGGCGTCGTGCACCCCCGCCGACGGCACGATCCGGATCAGCGAGCGGCTGCGCGACGTGCCCGCGTGGGTGCTCGACTACGTGCTGGTGCACGAGCTCACCCACCTGCTGGAGCCCGGCCACGACGAGCGGTTCTGGGCGTGGGTGCACCGCTACCCGCGCTCCGAGCGTGCGATGGGCTACCTCGAAGGGCTGTCCGCCGCCGCCGGGCTCGGGCTGGAAAGCGTCGACGGCGAGGACGTCTGACCCTTACTTCTCCTCTTTCTCGTCCCCGCGGCCCTCGTCCGGGTCTTCGGGCGCAGTCTCGTTGGCCAGCTTCTCCAGCTCGGCGATCGGGTCGCTGCCGTCGGCGCGGGCCACGAACGCGGCCGGGTCGTCGAGGTCGTCGGCGGTGGGGATGAGGTCGGGGTGCGCCCACAGCGCGTCGCGGCCCTCGGGCCCGCGCTGCTCGGTGAGCAACCGCCACAGCTCCGACGCCGCCCGCAGCCGCCGTGGCCGAAGCTCCAGCCCCACCACCGTGGCGAAGGTCTGCTCGGCGGGCCCACCCGAGGCCCGTCGACGCCGCAGGGTTTCGCGCAACGCAGCGGCTCCGGGCAGCCGGTCGCCCACCGCCTCCGCGACGACCGCGTCCACCCAGCCCTCGACGAGCGCCAGCATCGTCTCCAGCCTCGCGAGCGCGGCCTTTTGCTCGGGCGTGGTCTCGGGCGTGAACATGCCCGACTGCATGGCCTCCTGGATCGCGGCAGGGTTGCTCGGGTCGATGCCGCGGGCGAGCTCCTCGATGCGCGAGCTGTCGACCCGGATGCCCCGCGCGTACTGCTCGATCGCGCCGAGCAGCCGCTCCTTCAGCCACGGGACGTGCGTATAGAGCCGGTGGTGGGCGGCCTCGCGGGCGGCCAGGAAGATCATGACTTCGCTCGCGGGCCGGTCGAGGTCCTTGGTGAACTTCTCGACGTTCTCCGGCAGCAGCGCGGCCACCCGGTCGGGCCCGACGGGGATGCCGATGTCGCTGGAGGTGAGCACCTCGGCGGCGAGCTGGGCCAGCCCGTTGCCGAGCTGGCTGCCGAACGCCAGGCCGCCCATCTGGCCGAGCATCGCCATCATCGGCCCGGCCTGGGCGCGGACCTCCTCGGGCAGCCCCTCGACCCAGGCGGTGGCGACCCGCTGGGCCACCGGGTCGCACAGCCGCTTCCACGTGGGCAGGCTCGCGTCCACCCATTCGGTGGCCGACCAGCCCTTGGCCTCGGTGGCGCCTGCCGGGAAGTCGGTGGCCGGGTCGAGCCACAGCTCGGCGAGCTTCACCGCATCGCTGACGGCCGCGCGCTGGCGGGCCGTCAACGACGACGTGGTGGCCGCGAGCTGCTGGTGCGCCATCTGCGCAGCGAGGTCGTAGTTGACCGGACCGCCGCCGCTCGACTGCGCCTGGCTCAGCATCTGGCCGAGCTGGGTGAGCATCTGCCCCAGCTGGTTGACGTCGAACGCGCCACCACCCGGCATACCCGGCATGGCGCCGAAGCCGAACGGATCTTGCGGCTCGTCCCGGCGTTCCGGGCGGTCGCGGTCGTCACCCTGGCCGGCGGGCCCGAAGCCGAACGGCACATCGCTCATGCCCCCCACGGTACGCGGCTGACGTCCGGCTCACGAACGTCGCTTAGGCTTCGGCGGGTGCGCAGCCGGACGTCCACCCTGCTCGTGGCCGCGATCCTGGCCCTCGGGCTCGCGGTGCTGGCCGTCGTCGTGCCGGTGCCGCTCGTCGCGCTGGGCCCCGGCCCCACGTTCAACACCCTGGGCAAGGTCGACGACAAGCCGGTGATCACCGTGCAGGGCCTGCCGACCTACCCGCCGTCGGGCAACCTGAACCTCACCACGGTGTCGGTCACCGACCGGCTCACGCTGGTCAGCGTGCTGGACCAGTGGGTGGCGCCCGACCGGCAGGTCGTCCCGCGCTCGGCGGTCTACACGCCCGGCATGACCGACGAGCAGGTGCAGGAGAAGAACGCCCAGGACTTCACCACGTCGGAGATGAACGCCGAGTCGGCCGCCGTGCGGGAGCTGGGTCTGCCGTCGGTGGTGGCGATCGCCGAGGTCGTCGCCGGGTCGGCGGCCGACGGCAAGCTCCGGCCCGGTGATCGCATCTCGACGGTCGACGGCACCCCGGTCGCCGATCCGGACGCGGTCAACCACCTGCTGCAGGCGACCAAGCCCGGCGAGCCCGCGACCGTGGCCTTCACCCGCGACGGCGCCGCCCAGACCGTCACGGTCACGCTGGGCGCGGCCGAGGACTCGCCGCGCGGCGTGCTCGGCGTGATGCTGGCCCGGCTGCCCAAGGACGGCACGGTCACGGTCGACCTCGGCGGCGTGGGCGGCCCGTCGGCCGGGCTGATGTTCTCCCTCGGCATCGTCGACGTCCTCACCCCCGGTGACCTCACCGGCGGTCGCTTCATCGCGGGCACGGGGGCGATCACCGCCGAGGGCGTGGTGCAGAACATCGGCGGCATCCAGTTCAAGATGGCCGCGGCGCGGGCGGCGGGCGCCACCGTCTTCGTGCTGCCGGTGGGGGAGTGCGCGACGGCGCTGCCCGCCGTGCCGCCCGGCCTCCAGCTGGTGAAGGCGGCCACCCTGCACGACGCCGTCACCGCGCTGAACGACTTGAACGCGGGCCGCACCCCGCCCGGCTGCCCGTAGACCGCGGCCCAACTCGTCATTTCCGGCATTCGGGGCCCGAACGGGAACCCCACACCCCGTCCGTAGAGTTGGAACAGCAGGGCGCGCCGTCGGGCCGCCGATTCACCACGCGCCGGACCGACGGTTCGCCGCCCGTGCGCCAGAAGACCGAACAATGGAGCGTGCCCTGTGGCCATGCGGCCCCCGGTGGGAGCCCCCACGCTGTCCCGCCGTACCCGGATCCTGCTGATCGTCGCCGCGGTCGTCATCCTGCTCCTGCTCGGTGGCTCCCGACTGCTCAACCTGTACGTCGACTGGCTGTGGTTCGGCGAGGTCGGCTTCCGCAGCGTCTACTCCACCGTGCTGTTCACCCACGTGCTGCTGTTCGTCATCGGCGG
>DATAOO010000374.1:0-7153 GCA_036265695.1 Pseudonocardia sp.
TAAGCACGCCGCCAGCGTTCGTCCTGAGCCAGGATCAAACTCTCCAACAAAAACCCTGACCAAACAAAAAAACACAACTGGCACAAAACCAGAAAAAAACAAGCTCGACACACTGTTGAGTTCTCAAAAGACACCCGCACACCATCACTAACCGCGAGCGGTGAGTTCCGGGGCTGTCCGGGATCGGTGTCCCGTTGACGAAGAGAAAGTTACGCGAGGGCTTGACAACACGTCAAATCGACCCCCCGCAACCGCGCTGACCTGCGACGATGGCCCGAACACCGTCACTCACCGTGGCTGCGGGCCGGCGGCCTGCGCCCAACGGTCGGCCGCGCGAGCTGCCGTCAGCTCCCGCGTTCAGAGCTCTGACCTGGGATATCGGGCCTTTGCTGCGGGCCGTCCGCGGGCTCGCCCGAAGACCTGGCCACGATCGGGTGCGGGCCGGGTTCGTCGCCGTCCGCGACGAGCGGTGCCCCTGGAGCAGCCAGGCGGCGGAGCATGGCGTTGTAGGCCACCAGGTCGGCGTCGCCGTCGGCGTCGGCACGACGATCATCGCGCCGGGCCGTCCGCTCGTCCTGCCGCGACCATTGCACGAGCAACGCGATGAGCACCAACAGCAGCGGGATCTCCCCGGACGCCCACGCCAGGCCGCCGCCGAGCTTCTGGTCGGCCAGCGGATCGGTCACCCACGGGAGGGCGAGCGCGCGGTAGAACGCACCGCCGATCACGGTGTTTCCGCTCATCAACGCGACGCCGAAGAACGCGTGGAACGGCACCGACGCGAACACGATGCCCAGCCGCGCGGCGGGCGGCCAGCGGCGCGGCGCCGGGTCGACGCCCACGAGCGGCCAGAAGAACAGCACCCCCACGAGCAGGAAGTGCAGGTTCATCCCGACGTGCGCCCAGTGCTCGTACAGCGCCTCGTCGAACAGGCCGGAGAAGTAGAGCGCGTAGTAGGAGCCCACGAAGAGCGGCAAGGTGACGAGCGGATGCGTCAGCACCCGCGCCACGGGCGAGTGCACCGCGGCGAGCAGCCACTCGCGGGGGCCGGGCGGCCCGTTGCGCCCGCCGGAGGGCAGCGTGCGGAGCCCCAGCGTGACCGGCGCGCCCAACACCAGCAGGATCGGCACCAGCATCCCGAGCAGCATGTGTTGGGCCATGTGGACGCTGAACATCGCGGGCGCGTACCGGCCGATCCCCGAGCTCGTCGCCAGCAGCAGCCCCAGGCACCCCACGAGCCACGCGACCGTGCGGCCGACCGGCCACCGGTCACCGCGCACCCGGAGCCGTCGCACGCCGATCAGGTAGATCGCGGCCAGCACGATCGCCGCTGATCCGAAGATCAGATCGAGGCGCCAGTCGAAGAGGAGCCGGGCGAGCGTGGGCGGTCCGACGAGGTCGTACCCGATGAGGACCTCGACCCGGGACGGCACCACGCCGGTGTCGGGCGGCGCGCTGCGCCCGAGCGCGACCGCGAGCCCGATCGTCGCGAGCATCAACAGCACCTCGGCCGCCCCGAGCCGCATGAGCGCGCGCGCATCACCCGTCGCCGCGGAACCGACCGATCGTCGGCGGTGGAGGTAGCCGAACCCGCCGAGCGCGAGCAACGCCAGCAGCTTCGCCAGCACGAGCGCGCCGTAGGTGGTGCCGACCAACGCCGAGAGGGGGACGCGGACGAGCGCGTTGAGCACGCCGGTGACGGCCATCGCGACCCAGCAGACGAGGGCCAGCGCCGAGAACCGCGGCACCGCGGTGGCGAGGGCCGAGGCGCGGTCGGAGCTCCGCGAGGCGACCGCACCCAGCACGGCCGCGAGCCCGCCCACCCAGAGCGCGGCGGCGATGACGTGCACCATGAGGCTGTCGGTGGCGATGTCGTGCGCACCACCCGCGGAGGAGTGCCCGGTGAACGCGACCGGGAGTGGCCCCGCCAGCGCCAACACCAGCAGCACGACCGACCAGCCCCGGGTCAGCACCGTGCGACACCCGATGAGCACGATCGCGGCGATCATCGCCGTGAGCACCCAGGACGTCGGGTCGGCGAGCTTGGGCACGATCCGGATCAGCAGGCCGGGTGACAGCACCAACGAGACGGGACGACCGAGCGCATCCGCGACGCTCAACGGCACCATCAGCACCGAGGCCGCCGTCCAACCGGCCGCGCTCCACGACGCGATGCGCAGCGCGCGGTATCCCGTCCCGTCGAGGTAGCCGTTGCGCTGCGGGGGCGCGAGGAACGCGGCCAGGAGCACGCCGCCGATCGTCAGCACCATGCCCACCTCGGAGACCGCGCGCATCGCGGGGAGGCCGACGGTGGTCAGCGTGCCGGGATCGGGCAGCCCCAGCGAGGCGATCGGGCGCGCGCCCGTGAGGACGGTGAGGCCGCCCGCCACGACGGCCGCGACGGCAGCGCCCACCGCCAACAGCCCCGGCACCGCCGACCGCGGTGGCGAGGGCGGGGCGGAAGCGGCGGGCTTGACGGTCGCGTTCGCCATACAGCCAGGCTAGCCCGGCTGTTCGGCGGCGCGGTCTACGCGGGTTCGCCTTCCGACGCGGCAGCCCCGACGACGAGCGCTTCCCCCTCCGCAGCAGGCGCGTCGACGAGGTCAGCGACGATGCAGGTGATGTTGTCCGGCCCGCCGCCCGCGTTGGCGAGGCGCAGGAAGCGCGCCACGGCTGCCTCGCGGTCGGTCTCGGACCGCAGCACTTCGCCCACCATCTCGTCATCGAGAACGGCGGTGAGGCCGTCGGAGCAGATGAGGTAGCGGTCGCCGACCACCGCGTCGTGGACGAACAGGTCGGGCTCGGCGGCACTGCCGTCCTGCAGCGTGCGCATGAGCCACGACCGACGCGGATGGGTGGCCGCCTCCTGCTCGGTGATGCGGCCCTCGTCGACGAGGCTCTGCACGAGCGTGTGGTCGCGGGTGAGGCGGACGAGCGCGCCGTCGCGGTACATGTAGGCGCGTGAGTCGCCGATGTGCGCGATGCCGATGCGCGTGCCGTCGACCAGGAACGCCACGACCGTGGTGCCGGTGCCGCGCAACTGCGGGTCGTCCTGCGCGAGGTGCGTGAGCCGGGCGGCGGCCTCGTCCAGCGCCGTGCCGAGCTCGGCGGTGAGGTCGACGTCGCTGAGATCGTCGGCGAGTCGCCGCTCCAACTCCATGACGGCCTCGACGGCGACGGCGCTGGCGACCTCGCCGTGCGCGTGGCCGCCCATGCCGTCGGCGACGACGAGCAGACGGGTGCTCGCAGCCGCCGAGTCCTGGTTCATGGCCCGCCTGCGGCCGACGTCCGAACCCGCCGCGTACAGCAGCGTCGGTGACATGGGCTCACCCTCTCATCCTGCGGGGACAGCCCCGGCGACCCGGTGTCGGCGACGCGGGAACCTACCGCGTCCGGGCCCCTCGTGACGAATTGCCGCGCGCATCACGCCAGTATGGCCCGTGGAGCCACGGGGCGACGGGAACCTCCCCGGCCGCTACGCTCCCGTTCGGACGGTCCCGCGGGACCGTCCCGGCCTCCGTAGCTCAGCTGGATAGAGCAAGAGCCTTCTAATCTCTAGGTCGCAGGTTCGAGTCCTGCCGGGGGCGCCGCAGTCCGCTCACGACGGGTACTCCGCCTCCGTCACGTGCTCGCCCCACACCGTCTCGGGACGGTCGTCGCCGGGCGCCTCGGTGATCGACAGGTGGGTCATGTAGTGCTCGGCCGCCGCACCGTGCCAGTGCCACTCGCCGGCGGGCGCGTGCACGACGTCGCCCGCCCGCAGTGCGGTGACCTCTCCCCCGCGCGCCTGCACGAGGCCCCGGCCGTCGGTGACGTAGAGGGTCTGGCCGACGGCGTGGGAGTGCCAGGCGGTGCGGGCGCCGGGGGTGAAGCGGACCGCGTTCACCCGCACCCGCGACGGCTCCTCGCCGCGGGCGATGGCGTCGAGGAACACGTCGCCGGTGAACCACTCCGCCGGACCTCTGGCCGTCGGGGGCTTCGCGGGGATCTCCATGCGCGAAGGCTACGACGGGAAGTAGGCGCCCGCTTCGATGTCCTCGATCAAGGTGGGGCCGGTCGGCTCCCACCCGAACCGCGCGCGGGTGCGCGCGCTGGAGGCCGACATGTCCATCCCGAAGAACGCGCTGATGAACCCGAAGTGCTCGGCGGCGTCCTCGGACGCGACAGACGTCACCGGGAGGCCCAGGCCCCGGCCGATGGCCTCGGCGATCGCCTTGGTCGGCACGCCCTCCTCGGCGACGGCGTGCAGGCGGGTGCCCGCCGGGGCCTGCTCGAGGCCGATCCGCACCAGCCGCGCGGCGTCCGGGCGGTGCACCGCCGCCCACCGGTGGGCGCCGTCGCCGACGTACGCCGACACGCCCGTCTCGCGGGCCACGCCGACGATGTAGGCGATGAACCCGTGGTCGCGCACGCCGTGCACGGTCGGCGCGAAGCGGGCGCTCACCGCGCGCACCCCCCGGCCGACGTACTCGAGCGCCAGGTTCTCGCTGCCCCCGCGCGGCGCGTCGGGGCCGTGGAACGGCGACGGGTCCTCCTCGGTGCTCGGGCGGCCCTTGGCCAGCCCGGCCACCCCGGACGCGAGCACGAAGGGACGCTCGGTGCCGACGAGCGTGTCGGCGATGGCCTCCACGGCGCCGCGCTCGGCGGCGTTCGACGCGGCGGGGTTCGCCCAGTCGTGCTTGTTGGCCAGGTGGATCACGCCGTCGGCGTCGGCGGCGCCCTTGCGGATGGCGTCGAGGTCGTCGAGGTCGCCGCGCAGCACGGTCGCCCCCTTCTCCTCCAACGCCGCGGCCGACGCGTCGGAACGGGCGAGCCCGAGCACGCTGTGACCTGCGGAGAGCAGCTCGTCGACGGTCGCCGACCCGATCCACCCGGACGCCCCGGTGACGAATACGCGCATGGTGTGCAGCCTCCCTGATTTCATGGACTGACATCACGCTACACCGCGATGTCAGTTTCTGTCATCGCTAGGCTGTTCCCATGCCCCGCTGGGAACCCGGCGCGCGCGAGCGCCTGCAGGCCACGACGTTGGCCCTCTTCGCCGAGCGCGGGTTCGACGCGGTCACGGTCGCCGAGATCGCGAGCCGGGCGGGCCTGACCGAGCGGACCTTCTTCCGCTACTTCGCCGACAAGCGCGAGGTGCTGTTCACCGGGCAGGACGTGTTCGAGGGGATGTTCGTCGACCACATCCTGGCCGCGCCGCCCGACGCGGGGCCGTTCGCGGTCGTCGTCGGGGCCGTGCGGGCCGTCGCGACCGACTTCTTCCCCGCCGAGCGCCGCCTCCTCTCCCAGCAGCGCCAGTCCATCATCGACGCGACGCCGGGCCTGCAGGAGCGCGAGCTGCTGAAGCTCGCGGGTCTCACCACGGCGATGGCCGACGCCCTGCGCAAGCGCGGCACGCCCGAGCCCACGGCGAAGCTGGGCGCGGAGTGCGGCCTGACGATCTTCCGCGTGGCGTTCTCCCGTTGGGTGGACGGCACCGACGGCGACGACATGGCCGCGATCGTCGACTCCGTGGTCGCCGACCTGCGCAGGCTCGCCGCCGCGCCGCAGTGAAACCGGCGGCCTGGAACGGTCCGATGTATTCAGTACGCGATCCGCCCCCTCTCACTGACGAGAGCTGTCCTGAGGGGGGACCACGTGCTTCTTCTCGCTCCGCCGATCGCGACAGAACCGACGCTGGCGGTGCGCTGCCTCGGCAGGCTGCATGTCGCCGCCGACGGGCGCCCGCTCGGGAGCCCGGTGAACCGCCGGGCCCGTTCGGTGCTCAAATACCTGGTCCTGCACCGCGGTCGGAGCACCCCGCGCGACGTGCTGATGGACCTGCTGTGGCCCGACTCGCCGCCGCCCGCCGCGCGCAACAACCTGAACGTCGCCGTCCACGGTTTGCGGCGCTTCCTGCGCGGAGCGGGCGAGCGCGGCAGCCACGTGCTCTTCGCCGACGGTGGGTACCTGCTGAACCCCGATCTCGACCTCTGGGTGGACCTCACGGAGTTCGAGGAGCACCTCACCGCCGGTCGACGGCGGGGCGGCGACGTCCGCGCCGCGGTGCGCAGGCTCGAGGCGGCCGAGGCGCTCTACCGCGGGCCGTTGTTCGAGGACGACCTGTACGAGGACTGGACGATCACGCCGCGGCAGGCCCTCGAGGACCGTTACGTCGACGCGCTCGCGACGCTGGCCGGGCACTACCACGCGCTGGGCGAGGCCCACGCCTGCATCCGCGTGAGCCGCAAGGTGCTCGCGGTGCAACCGATGTACGAGGCCGCCCACCGCCACCTCATGCACGCCTACGCCCGGTTGGACCAACACCACCTCGCGCTGCGCCAGTACCGCGAGTGCGTCAGCGTGCTGCACGCCGAGCTCCGCGTGCCGCCCGCCCCGGAGACGACGCGGCTCAACGAGCTGATCCGTCTCCGCCGCATCAGCTGAGCCGCCAGACTGCAGCCGTGACGGCACACCGCGACCACGTCCCCCTCCGCGACCACTGGTGGCCCCGTCCGGGTTGGCGTCCGGGGCGGATCGCGCTCACCTGGCACCTGATCTTCCCGGAGTGCCCGGCGCTCGCCGAACACGCCGCCGCCTACCAGCGCGCCCTCGACGGCCTACCCGGCGTCGACCCCGTGCCCGCCGAGTGGCTGCACCTCACCGTCCAGGCCGTCGGTTGGGCCGACGAGGTGCCGTCGTCGACCGTGGCCGCGGTCGTGGACGCCGGGCGGGCCCGGGCGTCGAAGCTCGCCCCGTTCGAGCTCGTGTTCGACAAGCCGACGCTCTACGGCGAGGCCGCCGCGATCAGCGCGCGACCGGCGGCCCCGGTCGTGCGCCTCCGCGACGCCGTGCGCGCGGGCCTGCGCGACGTGCTCGGCGACGGCGGCGTGCCGACCGCACCCGAGCAGGCCCGTGGCTTCCTGCCGCACGTCACGGTGGCGTACAGCCGCATCGACGCGGACGTCGCGCCCTACGCCGCCGCACTCGAAGGGGTCGTCCGACCGCCGACGACCGTGCCGATCACGCGGGTGACCCTCATCCGCCAGGAACGCCTGCTCGCCCCGCACTGGCAGTACCGCTGGACGACCGAAGCCGTGGCGGTGCTCAGTGCGGGGCGCAGCAGGGTGGCTCAGCAGCTGGACTTGTAGACGGCGCTGGCCGCGTCGCC
>DATAOO010000375.1:0-6486 GCA_036265695.1 Pseudonocardia sp.
GACGCGCGCTCGTCGCGAAGGGAGACACGCCGTGAGTACCCCGGTCGACACCACGAAGGCAGGCACCGCGAGCACCGCTGCCAGCGAGATCCCGGTCGCGCCCAAGCCGAGGTCCTACAGCATGATCGGCCCCTACGTGGGCATCGTCCTGATCATCCTCTACTGCCTCGCGCCGTTCTACTGGATGATCGTCAGCTCGCTGCGCCGACCGGCCGACCAGTTCCAGACCACGCTGATCCCGCAGCCGATCTCGTTCCAGAACTACATCGACGTGTTCAACCCGTCCAACAACTTCGCGCGGGCCCTGCTCAACAGCATCATCGTGGCGAGTTCGGTCACCGTGCTGACGCTCATCATCGGCACGTTCGCCGCCTACGCGCTCGCCCGGCTGGACTTCCCGTTCAAGAACATCTCGCTGGGGATCATCATCGCCTGCTCGATGTTCCCGGGCATCGCGATGGTCATCCCGCTGTTCGGGCTGTTCACCGACATCGGGTGGATCAACACCTACCAGGCGCTCATCCTCCCGGCGCTGTCGTTCGGGCTACCGCTGGCGGTGTGGATCCTGACGGCGTTCTTCCGGCAGATGCCCGCCGAGCTGGAGGAGGCCGCCATGATCGACGGCTGCACCCAGGGCCAGGCGTTCCGCAAGGTGATCATCCCGATTGCCGCGCCGGGTGTGTTCACCACCGCGATCATCGTGTTCGTGGCGGCGTGGAACGAGTACATCATCGCGCTGACGATGACGAACAAGGCCGAGTACCGCACGGCCACGGTCGCGGTCACGTTCTTCACCGGCACCACGGGCCGCGACATCCCGTTCGGCTCGATCATGGCGGCGGGTGTGATCCTCACCGTGCCGCTGCTGATCATGGTGCTGATCTTCCAGCGGCGCATCGTCGCGGGCCTCACCGCGGGCGGCGTGAAGAGCTAGCCACCCGCGCTCCGACCGACGGGCCGCCACGCCTCCCGCGCGTGGCGGCCCGTCCGGTCCCCGGGCGGTGAGTCGTACGTTTCGACGGTGCGAGTTGGCCGGTTCAACCGGACAGGACGGCCAGGCTCTCCCACACCGCCAACTCGGACGGCGGCGCGGTGCGGCTGTGCGTCGAGAGCACCACGTCGCCGACGACGGACGGCACGGCCGCGGGCGCTCCGGAGAGGTTGGCCAGCACCGTGAGCGTCGTGCCGCCCAGCCTGCGCTCGTAGGCGAACACCTGCTCGTCGTCGGGCAGCAGGAGCCGGTAGTCCCCGTGCACCACCACGGGCAGGGTGTGCCGGAGCTCGATGAGCTTGCGGTAGTGGTGGAACACCGAGTCCGGGTCCTTGCGCACGGCCTCGGCGTTGATCTCGACGTGGTTGGCGTTGACCGGCAACCAGGGGGTGCCGGTGGTGAAGCCCGCCTGCGGCGAGGCGTCCCACTGCACCGGGGTGCGGGCGTTGTCGCGCGACTTCACCGCGAGCGCGTGCAGCACGTCGGGCATCGTCAGCCCGGCGGCGATCGCCCCCTTCGCCCAGTTCACCGACTCGATGTCGCGGTAGTCGGCGAGCTCGGTGAAGTACGCGTTGGTCATGCCCAGCTCTTCGCCCTGGTAGACGTAGGGCGTGCCGCGCAACAGGTGCAGCACGGTGGCCAGCGTCTTCGCGCTCGGCACGCGGTGCTCGCCGTCGTCGCCCCACCGGGAGACGATCCGGGGCTGGTCGTGGTTGTCCCAGTACAGCGAGTTCCAGCCCACCTCGGCCAGGCCGTGCTGCCAAGCCGAGAGGTTGGCCTTCAGCTCGGTGAGCCGCAACGGCCGCAGGTCCCACTTCGACCGGCCCGCGTCCAGCCCCACGTGCTCGAACGTGAACACCATGTCGATCTCGGCCCGGGCGGGGTCGGAGTAGCGGCGGGCGTCGTCGACAGAGGCGCCCGGCGTCTCCCCCACGGCCAGCAACTCCCGCCCGGCCAGCACCTCGCGGTGCATCTCGGCGAGGAACTCGTGCACCCGGGGCCCGTTGGCGCACAACGCCCAGAGGTCGCCGTCGGGGAGGCCGGGGGGCTTGGAGATGAGGTTGATGACGTCCATGCGGAAGCCGTCGACGCCCCGCTCGACCCACCACCGCATCATCGCGTACACCGCCGCGCGGACCTCGGGGTTCTCCCAGTTGAGGTCGGGTTGCTTGCGCGAGAACAGGTGCAGGTAGTACTCGTCGGTGATCGGGTCGTGCTCCCACGCGGAGCCCGAGAAGATCGACTCCCAGTTGTTCGGGGTCGCGCGCCAGAAGTACCAGTCGCGCTTGGGGTTGTCGGTCGACGATCGTGACTCGACGAACCACGGGTGCTCGTCGCTGGTGTGGTTGACGACCAGGTCCATCACGATCTTGATGCCGCGCGCGTGGGCGGCGGCGATCAGCGCGTCGAGGTCGGCGAGTGTGCCGAACAGCGGGTCGACGTCCTGGTAGTCGGCGATGTCGTAGCCGTTGTCGTCCATCGGGGAGCGGTAGATCGGCGAGAGCCACACCGCGTCGACGCCCAGCTCGGCGAGGTGGTCGAGGTGCGCCGTGACGCCGGGGAGGTCGCCGATGCCATCACCGTTCGAGTCGGCGAAGCTCCGCGGGTAGACCTGGTACACCACGGCCGACTTCCACCAGCTCATTCCGCACATCCTGCCCGTTGACGACCAGGTCGGCACGCGCCCACGGCCGGTCGGCGGCCAGGAACGGGCGCTCGCGGGCCTCCCACTCGTCCCAGAACGTGACGTCGCCGCCGTCGCGCTGGAGGCCGCGGCGGGTCGCGACCGCGCGGTCGGTCTGCACCCAGACCAGCGCGTCGAGGTACGGGGCGAACGCCCGCCGACCGGCCCCGACGCCCTCGACGACGAGCAGCGGCGCGCCCGACGGCACGGTGATCGCCCCCGGGCGGCCGCGGGCGTCCCACGGCGGCGGCCGGTAGGCGACGTCGCGCCCGGCCCGCCACGGCACGAGCACGCCGTCGACGAGCAGGTCGGCCCAGTCGAAGAAGTCGTGGTGCCAGGCGACGTCGTCGGTGTGGACGACCGCGACGCCCGGCACCGTCGCGGCCAGCCGATCGACCAGCGTGGACTTGCCCGAGCCGCTGCGCCCGTCGACGGCGAGCACGCGCGGCCTGCCGAGCGCCGCGTAGAGGTCGGCCACCGCGACGGCGCGCCACGGTCCGCAGTCGGGTTCCCCGTCCGGTAGGTCCACGGCACCAGTCTGGCCCGGGTCTGCGGGGCCTCAGCGACGATCATGACGGGCACGCGGCGCGCGGAACGGGCAAGGTGGCGCGATGGGTGTTGCGGTGGTCACCGGGGTGTCGCGGCGGATCGGGATCGGCGCGGCGGTCGCGCGGCGGCTGGCCGAGGCGGGCTGGGACCTCTTCCTGCACTCGTGGAGCCCGCACGATGCGGAGCAGCCGTGGGGGGCCGACGCCGAGGGTCCGGCGGCCATCGTCGCCGACCTCCGCTCCCGGGTGCGGGTCGAGCACCTGGCCGCGGACCTCGCCGACCCCGACGCGCCCGCCCAGCTCCTGGCGGCCGCCGAGAGCGCGTACGGCCGGGTCGACGCGCTCGTCGCCAACCACGCGCGCAGCAGCGCGGCGACGCTGGAGGAGCTCACCGCCGCGGAGCTGGACCTCACCTACGCCGTCAACACCCGGGCGACGCTGCTTCTGGTCAAGGAGTTCGCCGCCCGCTGCGCCGGGCCCGGGCGGGTGGTGCTCATGACCTCGGGACAGCACCGCGGCCCGATGCCCGGCGAGCTGCCGTACATCGCGTCGAAGGGGGCGTTGCACCAGGTCACGGCGAGCCTCGCCGCGCACCTCGCGCCGCGCGGCATCACGGTGAACGCGGTGGATCCCGGCGCCACCGACACCGGCTACGCCGACGAAGCGACGCACGCCGCCGTGCTCGCGCTGGAACCGATGGGGCGCTGGGGCGAGCCGGACGACGCCGCCCGCCTCATCGCCTGGCTCGCGAGCGACGCCGCGCGCTGGGTGACGGGCCAGGTGCTCGTCAGCAACGGAGGCGGCCCGTGAACAGGCTCCGTTTTGTCGGGGGTCGGGGGCACCATGACGGGCGTGACCTCGCCACCGACCGGGTTGCGCGCCTACCGCGCCGTGCTCGCGGTGCCGTCGCTGCGCACGCTCATGCCGGTGGCGTTCTTCGTGCGCATCCCGGCCACCGCCACGGCGATCACCCTCACCTTGCACGTCGTGCTGCAGATGGGCCTCGGCTACGCGGCGGCCGGGCTGGTCGTCGCCGCGAGCACGGTGGGCATGGGGGTGGGCGCGCCGCTGATGGGCAGGCTGGTCGATCGGCGCGACCTGCGCACGATGCTCGCCCTCACCCTCGTCACGGCCGGGGTGTTCTGGGCGTTCGCCCCCGGGCTCGGCTACCCGGTGCTGCTCGGCGCGGCGTTCGTCGGCGGCCTGCTCGCCACGCCCGTGCACGCGGTGATCCGCCAGTCCGTGGGCGTGCTGGCGCCGCTGGAGCTGCGGCACACCGCTTACGCGGTCGACGCGATACTGGTCGACCTCTCCTACATCGTCGGCCCGGCGTTGGGTGCCACGTTGGCGATCGGCCTGCCCGGCCCGTGGCCGATGTGGATCGTCGGCGGGCTGTGGGTGGTGGCGGGCGCGGCGCTGTGGCTGCTCGATCCGGCGGTCCGCCACGAAGCAAGCGGCGCTGCGGTGGGTGGGATCGGCCTCGGGCTGGTGGCGGCGCTGGTCGCCACGTTCGCCTCGGTCTACCTGCTCATCGGCACCGAGCTGGTGATGGTCGCGAGCCTGCAGAGCAGCGGGCAGGCCACCATGATCCCGGTGGTCAACACCGTGTGGTGCGTCGCGTCGATCGCGGGCGGCTTCGCCTACGGCGCGCTGCGGCGCCCGTTGCCGCTCGCGGTCCTGGTCGCGGGGCTCGGCGCGGCCACGCTGCCGATCGCGTTCGCCGGGTCGTGGTGGACGCTGGCCCTGCTGATGGTGCCCGCCGGGCTGCTCTGCGCGCCGTCGATCGCGGCGGGCGCGGGGGTGGTCAGCGCGCTGGCCCCGGATCACGCCCGCGGGTTCGTCATCGGGCTGCACACGTCGTCGCTCACGGCCGGGGGCGCGGCCGCGGCGGCGTTCACCGGCCTGCTCATCGACCGGTGGTCGGTGGGTACGGCCGTGCTGGTCGTCGGCGCGCTCGGCATCCTCGCGGCGCTGGCCAGCTGGGCGCTCGCGCGCGCCTCGCCGCAGGCGGCCGTTACCCCGCCGCCGCCCGGCCCCTCAGCGCGCTCTCAAGCCGATTCGGGCAGACTCGGCGGCGATGAACGCGAGCCCGGCGTGCGCCCTGCATGAGAGCGCCCAGCGCCAGACCGACCAGCGGCCGGCCTCCAGGCGCCCGGGCGGCTGCCGGTCACGGCGGGGGGCCGCCGAGCCGGGCGGGGCAGCGGAGCCGAGCGGCCTGCCGCGCGAGACCGCGGAGCCGAGCGGCGGGCGATATCGGCCCACGCGGACGGGTTGCGGGCAGCGCGGAGCGGCCGATCCCGGCGGCGTGCGGGGCGGCGCCGTGGCGCTGCGTGGCGTGCGGGTCGGCGGTTCGCGGCTGAACGTGGCCGATCGGTGAGCGCGCCGCCGGATCGCCTCGACACCGCCGACGCGGGCGACGACCACCAGCCGCCCCGGCCGCGGCGCTCGCCGGGCCGATTCATCGCTGCCGCGGTGTGGACGGCGGCCGCCGCCGTCGGGATCCTGCCCGACCTGCTGTTCGGGCTCGACCGGCGCAGCCCCTTCGTGCAGCTCGTGTCGTTCCGCTGGCAGCTGATCGTGGCCGGCTTTGCGGTGCTGGTGGTCCTCGGCCTGATCACCCTCAGGGTGCGGCGGGCGTGGCCGTTCACGGCGGGGCTCGCGGCCGTGCTGCTCATCGGCGCGGCCATGGTGGCGCCCCGCGTGCTCCCCGACCCGGTTCCGACCACCGGCACCCCGTTCAAGGTGCTCTCGTTCAACGTCTACGAGGGTCGGGCCAACACGAAGGCGCTGGCCGACCTGATCCGCACCGAGCAGCCCGACGTCGTGGCGCTGCCCGAGGCCGGACAGCACTTCGCCGACAAGCTCGCGCCCCTCATCGAGCCGATGGGTTACCGGCTGCGTTCGTCGGTCGACGAGGACGAGGACGACGTCAACGGCGTCACCGCCGCGGTCGCCGCGCGGCTGGGCGACGTGTCGTTCAAGGTCGGCCACAACACCTCCACGTTCCCGGACGTCCAGATCACCGGGGGCACGCTCGGCGCGCTGAAGGTGGTCGCGTTCCACTCGGTGGCTCCCGTGCCGGGCGCGGTGCCCGAATGGCGCGACGACATGTCGCTCCTGCCCACGTGGTGCGCGGCCCCCACGCCGGCGATCGTGGCGGGCGACTTCAACGCCACCCTCGACCACTCCATGCTCCGCGCGGGCATGGCGGGCTGCGGCGACGCGGCCGCCCAACGCGGCGACGGGCTCGCCCCGACCTGGGG
>DATAOO010000376.1:0-4570 GCA_036265695.1 Pseudonocardia sp.
GCTCCGCTCGAGGGCCGGTCGCCGCGCTGCCCCGGGAGGGCCTCGGCCCGCTCGTCGGCGGCGTCGTCGTCGGCGTCGGCCAGGTTGTCGGCCAGGTTGTCGGCGCGGTTGTCGGCACGGCTGTCGGCACGGGCCTGCGTGGGCAGCGCCTGGGTGCGCGAGTGCTCGCCACCCGAGCCGGGCATCTGCGGGAGCGTCCAGTCCAGCAGCGCCCGCACCGCGGTGAGCTGCTCGGACACCTGGTGCTGGAGGGAGCGCAGCTCCTCCAGCTCGCGCTGCGCCGCGGCCACCTCCTGCCGCGCCTCCGCCCGCACCCGCTGGGACTCCGCACCCGCGTCGGCGAGCTGCGCCCTGGCCTGCTGGGCGGCCGACTCGAGGATGCGACCCGCGTCTTCGCGGCGCGCGGCCTCCTGCGCGGCCAGCTCGGCCAGCATGGCCGAACGCCGATCCTCCATCTCGGCGGCGAACTGCTTGTCGGCGGCGGCACGCCGTTCGGCGAGCTCGGCGTCGAGGCGGGCGCGCTGGCCGTCGGACTCGCTGCGGAGCTGCTCCAAACGGGTACGGCTCTCCTCGAGCTGGCTGCGCAGGGCCTCCTGCGCGCTGCGCCGCTCGGTTTCGAACTCGTGCCGCTCCTTCTCCGAGCGCTCGCGCAGCTCGTCGGCCTCGGCCTGGGCGAGCGCGAGGACGTGCGCGGCGCTGCTGGTGGCGCGCTGCCGCATGTCGTTGACCTCGTCCTGGGCGATGCGCACCATCTGCTGCAGGCGCTCGCTCATCCCGTCCACCGTGTGCGGGATCGTGGAGAGCTCGGCCACCTGCGCGCGCAGCTTGTCGACCTCCGCCCGGCGCTGGGCGCTGTCGGAGCGGGCCGCCTGCACGTCGCCGATGCTCGCCTCCAGCCTGCGCGAGAGGACGTCGACCTCGGAGGCGGCGGACTCCCGCGCCGCGAGGGCCGTGCGCAACTGGGTGCTGAGCATGTCGATCTGCTCGTCCACCTGCGCGCGGTCGTAGCCGCGTCGGACGACGGCGAACTCGGTGGTCTCGTCGGCAACGGTCATCAGGGGTGACCTTTCGAACTATGGCGTCGGGGCGGGCGACGCCTGCCCGGGTCTCCGCTGGGGAAAGAGACCGCGCTGGCGAGAGAGTAGTGGCGGTGGGCGACGAGACCTCCACGGGGGTCCCCTGAACGGGTCAGATGTCGCAGACGTGTCATGACTGACCGTAACGGCGTGCTCGCTTGCGCCGAATGCCCGGCGCCACTCACACCAGCGCCGCGTCGACGACAACGTTGTCGTCGTAGCTGCGCGCGCTGCGGTCGAAGGTGCCCCCGCAGGTCACGAGGCGCAGCTCCGGGCCGGAGGTGGGTCCGTAGACGGCCTCGGTCGGGAACCGGTCCTTCGGGTAGAGCGCCACGGCGATGACCGAGAAGCGGACGGTACGGCCGTCCGAACGGGTGACGTCGACCAGGTCACCCGGGCGGAGGGTGCGGAGTCGGAAGAACACGCCGGGGCCGCTGCGGGAGTCGACGTGCCCGCCGATGACGGCGGGTCCCCGGTCGCCGGGGACGACGCCCGCGGCGTACCACCCCGCGCGGGCCGGGTCGGCGGGCGCGGCCAGCTCACCCGTGTCCGCGTCGGCGACGAGCTCCTCGAGCGGTCCCGCGACCGAGAGGGCCGGGATCGACACCGCGACCGGGCGCACCGGGGCGACGGCCGCGGCCCCGGGGGCCGCGGCGGGCGGGCGGAGCAGGGCGGGCCGCTCGCCGCTCACGGCCGGCGTGAGCAGCACGGTGGCGCCCGCGACGGCCGAGGCCGCGACGGCGACGAGGACCCGCCGCGCCAGCACCGCGCTGATGTCCTCGGCGGCGACGGCGGTGAGCAGCGCGCTCGTCGCCACGACGACGAGCACGGCGTCGCCGTCCGGGCCGGGGATCCAGAGGCAGGCGACCAGCCCGGCGAGGGCCGCGCACACCGGGCGGAGCCAGGTCACCCGCCGCCACAGCACCCCGGCGACGAGCAGCCCCCAGAGCGTGAGCACGGCGGGCACGAGCGGCGGCAGCGCGGCGGGCTCGGCGGGCCGGGCGAGCGCGAAGGCGACCGCCGCCGCGGGCACGACCGCGCCGAAGCCGACCGCCACCCGGGCCCTGCGTGGCAGCCGGTGCAACAGCGCGCCCGGCACCGCCATGGCGCCGAGCAGGAGGATCAGCCCCACCGCCGCCACCGGGATCACGCCGACGGCCGCCACGAGCAGGGCGATGGCCAGGCCGTGGCGCACCACCCCGCCGCCGACGGCGAGGGTGGCCGCGGCGGCCAGCAGCAGCACGCCCGTGCCGTCGACACCCGGCCCGGACGCCACGTCGACCACGAGCACGGCCGACGCGTAGAGCGCGAGCACCGCCGCGCCCGCCGCCGGTGACACCGACAGCCGGGCCGCCAACACCCACAGCAACACGCCCGCGGCGACGGTGGCGCCGAGCGCGACGACGGCCGCCGCGTCGTCGCCGATCAGGCCGTAGAACCCGTCAACCAGCACGGCTCACCACGCCCGGCCCGGAGACCCCCTACCGCGCCGGGACAGGACCACCGAGGCGAGACCCGCCGCCACGGCCACACCGCCGAGGAGCAGCTCCGAGAACGGGCCGTGCGGGTCGGCGCCGCCGCCGTAGCCCGCGGCGATCGAGCCCGGCGGCACCGCGGCCGGGCCCGTCGCGTCGACGTGCGGCTGGGCCGAGATCTTCGGGCCGTCGCTGACCAGCACGACCGAGATCACCTGGTTCGCCCCGACGGGCACCGCGAGGTCCGTGCCCATCCCCCCGGGCGGCCCCGCCGAGAGGGGCAGGGTGCCCGCGTCGACCGTGCGGTAGCCGCTGACCTGCGCCAGCGGCAGGCCGGTCGAGAACGGGGTACCGCCGGGCCCGCGCACGTCCAGCACCGGCGCCGGGGGCGCCGCGTTGATCACCCGGACCCGGGCGCGGCCGGTCGGCGGGGCGGTGAGGTCGTCGTCGAACACCGCCAGCGCACGCTTGTCCGCCGCGCCGACGGAGGCGAGCGTGTAGGACGACCCGGCCTCGGCCTTGAGCGCCGAGCTGACGACCGGGGTGGTCGCGCCGCCCGCGCTCTTGATCGTCACGACGTAGTCGCCGGGCTCGATGCGCTGGTACTCCGAGAGCCCGCCGTAGGGCTCGCCGGGCAGCATGATGTCGCGGGCGGGCCCGGCGACCGACGAGATCGAGATCGTGGCTCCGGACATGTCCGGCGCGAGCTGCGCGACGCGCACGTAGGTGCCCGAGTCGGCGCCCGCGCCCGGCGCCCCCGGCAGCGCGAGCAGGGCCAGCGCGAGCACCAGCACGGCCAGCGACACGCCGCGCGCCGCACCGCGGGCCGTGCCACTGACCGCTCGTGGGTGCCTGCGCATCCGGGACCTCCTGGGTGCCGACGTGATCGAACGGGGGTGGGGGTGACGCACCGAGACCGAATTGGTCCGACCGTGCGACCCCCGTTCGTGGCGGAGGCTAGCGCCGTCGCCGCCGTCCCGCGCACGGGGAGGGGTGTGTCGACCGATGTCCGTGCAGATGCACGTGAGGCGTAAGCCGCAAGACCATTGCGGGGGCCGCCCGAGCGTAGTAACTCTCAGCAACCGGCATCCGGAATCGGGGGAGACGGGAGCAGCCATGCGTCAGCAGCGGGGCCACAACGCAGGCGCTACACCGGCGGGTTCTCGGCGATCATGGTCCTTGGTCACCTGCGTCGAGGACGGTCACAGCCACGCCGTCGCCGACCCGGTGCTCGCGGAGGGTGGTATCGGTGCGGGCCGGTTCCCCGCTCGCTGCGGCCGGCTGATCGCCCCGGTGGCGCTCTCCGCGCCCGAGGGACCGCCCTGTCCCCTGTGCGGGTGAGTCGCCGTCACCCGCACGGTACCGACGGAGATCAATATCACTCCGATGGGGGTATGCTCTCACTCCACCAGAGCATGACAAGGGTCGCCCACGCGACGATATTCGGGCCGGTGCACGACAACGGCACGTTCACCCCTGCTTCGGCTGTGCCTGCTCTCCCCGCCGTCCTGACCGATCCCGTCGATCTCGACCCACCTGCTTTCCCGACCGTCCGGAGGGGCTACGAGCCCGCCGCCGTCGATGGGCACTTCGCGCTGCTCGCCGAGTCCGTCGCGGCGCTGCGGGCGGCGCTGGCCGACAGCGAGCGCCGACGTGCGATGGCCGAGCAGCACGCCGTCGCCGTCGAGGAGGAGATCCGGGTGGTCCGGTCCGGGACCAACCCGGCCGACACCGGCTTCGGCGCGCGGGCCGAGCGGATGCTGCGCCTCGCCGAGACCGAGGCCGAGCAGATCCGGGCGACGGCGCACCGCACGGCCGTCGAGGTCACCGAGCGCGCGCAGAGCGCGGCCGAACGACATCGCCACGACGTCCGACAACAGCTCATCGCCGAGAGCGCACGCGCCGAGGAACGGGCCGCCCGCCGCGCGGCCGAGCTGCAGGAACGGGAGCGCGCCCTCGACGAGCGCCTGGAGCGCGTCCGCGCCGACGCCGACGCGGTGCGGGCCGCCACCGGCTACG